>NZ_CP145606.1:1890930-2206085 GCF_028776105.2 Neisseria leonii
CCGCCGTCAGGCACTGGAAAAAATCGAACGGGAAGGCTTGGCTTTAGAAAAGCGGGTTGCGGCGGAAAAAGATGCGGTACGCCGCAGCAGCCTTTTGGCGAAGCTGGACGCAATGAGCCGGGAATACCGCATCAAACAGGCTGAGCTTGATGAAGACTATAACCTGCGCCGTAACGAAGAGTTTGCCGCTTTGCAGCAAAACGCCAACCGCGTGATTATCGATCTGGCGAAAAAAGACGGCTACGATCTGATTTTGCAGGATGTGGTTTTCATCAACGGCAAATTCGACATTACCGACGAAGTCATCCGCGAAATGAACCGGTGATGCGGCCGCGCGGTCGGAATACCGTTTTTCAGACGGCCTGTTCAGCCGTACCGTATCCGGAACCCTATTGATTTATGCACACATTCACGCTTTCAGAAATCGTTGCCCGGCTGGGCGGCTCGCGTCACGGCGAAGACATCGCCGTAACGGGCGTGCGCCCGCTGGCCGAGGCCGGACACAGCCATATCGGCTTTCTGGCCAACCCCAAATACAAAGCGGACGTCGCCCGCAGTGCGGCCGGAGCCGTGATTGTCTCGGAGCAAGCAGCGGCGGAGTTTCCCGGCCGTAATCTGATTGTCACCGCTGATCCTTATCTGTATTTTGCCCGTGTGGCACGCCTGTTCGCACCCGCAGCCGAAGCCTTCCCCGGCATACACCCCAGTGCGGTAATCGAAGCGGGTGCGCAAGTGCCTGCCAGTTGCGAAATCGGCGCGCACGTCTATATCGGCGCAGATACCGTGCTGGGCGAGGGCTGCCGTATTTTGGCCGGCTGCGTGATCGAACACGGCTGTACGCTAGGCGATAAGGTACTGCTGCACCCCAATGTTACGGTTTACCACGGCTGCACCTTGGGCAACCGTGTGGAAATCCATTCCGGTGCCGTGATCGGGGCAGACGGTTTCGGCTTGGCTTTTGCCGGTGATTCTTGGCTGAAAATCCCGCAAACCGGTGCGGTGGTATTGGGCGACGATGTCGAAATCGGTTCCAACAGCAATATCGACCGCGGTGCGATGAGCGATACCGTGATCGGGCAGGGAACCAAAATCGACAATCAGGTACAGATCGGCCACAACTGCCGCATCGGCCGCCATACCGTGATTGCCGCACAGACCGGTATTTCCGGCAGCGTAACCGTGGGCGATTACTGTATTTTCGGCGGCGGTGTAGGAACAGTCGGCCACATCGAAATCGCCGACAAAACCACCATCGGCGGCGGCAGCAGCATTACCCACAGCATCAAAGAAAGCGGCCGGCACATCGGCGGACCGTACCCGATGCAGAGCCATAAAGAATGGGCGCGCAATGCCGTGCATATCCGGCATCTGAACGAGATGAACCGGCGGATTAAAGCACTCGAAGCCCGTTTGGGCGCGCAGGAACACGATACTGCCGACGGTGAAAACGGCCGGGCCGTCTGAAACCGCATTGTGCCACGCAACCAAACCGACAAACTGCCGTTTCCGTCTATCGGTACGGCAGCCAGGAAGAGACGATTATGAATATTCAATTACCCATCGAAGCCCGCGAAATCCAAAACTATCTGCCGCACCGCTTCCCCTTTTTACTGATTGACCGCGTAACCGCCGCCGAGCCCGGCCAATCGCTGACCGCCATCAAAAACGTCACCATCAACGAACATTTTTTCCAAGGCCATTTTCCCGAAATGCCTGTGATGCCCGGCGTGCTGATTGTCGAAGCCATGGCGCAGGCCTGCGGCGTGCTGGCCGTCATCTCCCAAGGTGCGGCCGCACGTCAGGAAGGCGAAGTTACCCTGTTTGCCGGTTTGGACAATGTGCGCTTTAAGCGCCCTGTGCTGCCGGGCGACCAATTGGTGTTTGAAGTCGAACTGCTGGCGCACAAGCGCGGCATCGGCAAATTCCACGCCGTCGCCAAAGTGGACGGCCAATTGGCCTGTGAGGCCGATATTATGTGCGCCCAACGGCAGGCCTCATAAAACCCGTCAGGCCGTCTGAAATCTGCCGCAGTACCGTTTGACAAGGAAAAGCTGATGACCCTGATCCACCCTACCGCCGTGATTGATCCGCAAGCCCAGTTGGATTCGAGCGTCAAAGTCGGTGCCTATACCGTGATCGGACCGAATGTGAAAATCGGTGCCGGTACGGAAATCGGCCCGCACGCCGTGATTGACGGGCATACGGAAATCGGCGGGAACAACCGCATTTTCCAGTTTGCCAGTCTGGGTGCGCAGCCGCAGGACAAAAAATACCGTGGCGAGCCGACCCGCCTCATCATCGGCAACGGCAATACCATCCGCGAATTCACCACGTTCAACACCGGTACGGTAACCGGTATCGGCGAAACCCGCATCGGCGACGACAACTGGATTATGGCCTACTGTCATCTGGCGCACGACTGCGTGGTCGGCAGCCACACCGTGTTTGCCAACAACGCCTCGCTGGCCGGCCATGTTACCGTCGGCGACTATGTGATTCTCGGCGGTTACACGCTGGTGTTCCAGTTCTGCCGCATCGGCGATTATGCGATGACGGCGTTTTCCGCAGGCGTGCACAAAGACGTGCCGCCGTATTTCATGGCGGCGGGCTACCGTGCCGAACCGGCGGGCATCAACAGCGAAGGTATGCGGCGCAACGGTTTTACCGCCGAGCAGATTGCACGCGTGAAAGATGTCTATAAAACGATTTATCTGCGCGATCTGCCGTTTGAAGCGGCCAAAGCCGAAGTGCTGCGCCGTGCGGAAAGCGAAGCCGAGCTGGCCGTGTTTGCCGGTTTCTTCGCCCAATCGAGCCGCGGGATTATCCGTTGAGCCGGGGTTGCCGCCGGGCCGTCTGAAAACCGTGACCGCCGTTTTCAGACGGCCTGAATGTTCTGTTTCCGATGGGCAGAAAAATATGGATATCGCACTTTTATGCTTTGGAGTGGGCAGTATTGCCAGTATTTCCGGTACGGAAAAAGTTTTTGTCGATATGGCCAATGCCATGACTGTGCGCGGGCATCGGGTGTATGCGGTATGGAATGATGAGCCGGGTGTGGTGCCGCACTATCCGTTTTCGGCGGACGTGCGGCAATATAATTTGGGCTTGGGCAAAATACGCATTCCGCTGTCGGCCAAATTGATGCGTGAAGTGGAAAAACGGTTGCGGATTTACCGCATGAATCCGGCAGATGCGTTTAAAGTCCGACAGTTGGCGGCGGCGGTGCGGGAAAATGTCCCCCTAAATGAGATTGATGTCTTTGTCTGTTTTGAATTTAACAGTGTCATGGTCGCCAACCGTCTTGCGGGGGGGGCGGCCGGTAGCCGCGATGGTGCACAATTCCGTCGGCAACCAAATCGCGCGGCTGACCCCGTGGCAGCGGCGGGAGGCGGATAAAGCCGATGTTTATCAAGTGCTGCTGCCGGGCTTTGTGGCGCAGGCCGGACGGTTTTTATCTACTGAAATCGTGTGTATCGGCAATGCGGTGCCGCAGGTGGAGGAGCGGGATTGTGCCGATTTGGCGGCACACCGGCCGCCGTTTAAAATAGTAACGGTCGGCCGGATTGAGCCGGAACAGAAGCAGACGCTGGTATTGGTGCGGGCATTCGCTGAAATCGCGCGGGATTACCCCGATTGGCAGCTGCATTATTACGGCCCGGTCAGCGATGCGGCATATCATCATCAGATTCGGCGGTATATTGACCATCACGGTTTGTCGCAGCAGATTGTGTATGGCGGTACCACGCAAGATGTGTTGTCCGTATTGCGTACGGCCGATATTTTCGGCTTTCCTTCGGCTCATGAAGGGTTCAGCCTGGCACTGACAGAGGCGATGGCGGCAGGACTGCCTGCGGTCGGTTTTGCGGCTGCCGAAGGGGTGAATGATCTGATTGAGGACGGTGTGAACGGTTTGTTGGCAAAAGACGAAGCCGGGTTTGCGCAATGTCTGGCTTCGCTGATGCGGGATGCCGGATTGAGGCAGACGCTGGGGCGGGCGGCACACGAATCGATGAAAGCGTACAGCCCGGATTCGGTTTGGCAGCAGTGGGAGCAGTTGCTGGCCGGTCTGGTTGCACGGCGCAGGCGGTAATCCGATGTTTTTTTCTCTTGATTGGCAGGTGTGGGGATATGCGGGAATATAAACGGCCGGTAATTGCCGTCAGCGTGGGCGAGGCTTCGGGCGATTTGCTCGGCGGCCATTTGCTCGAAGCTCTGCGCCGCCGCTGTCCGAATGCCCGGTTTGTCGGTATCGGCGGCCCGCGCATGACGGCACAGGGTTTCGAGAGTCTGTACGATCAGGAAAAACTGGCGGTGCGCGGCTTTGCCGAAGTGGTACGCAAGCTGCCCGACATTCTGCGTATCCGCAAAGGGCTGATACGCGATATGCTGGCTTTGCAGCCCGATGTGTTTGTCGGTATTGACGCGCCCGATTTTAATCTGGCGGTGGAGGAGAGGCTCAAACGCGCGGGCATTCCCACCGTGCATTATGTCAGTCCGTCGGTGTGGGCGTGGCGGCGGGAGCGGGTGAACCGGATTGTACATCAGGCGGATAGGATATTGTGCCTGTTTCCGATGGAGCCGACGCTGTATCGGGCGGCAGGCGGGCAGGCGGAATTTGTCGGTCACCCGCTGGCGCAGACCCTGCCTGTGGCAGCAGATAAAGCAGCGGCGCGGCAGCAGCTGCGCATAGAGCCGTGGCGTACCGTATTCTGCCTGATGTCCGGCAGCCGCGTGAGTGAAATCGATTATATGGCACCGCTGTTTTTTCAGACGGCCAAGCTGCTTTTGGCGCGTTATCCGAGTGCCGTATTCCTGTTGCCGGTGGCGACCGCCGCCACCCGCGCCCGTTTGCAGGAAATTTTGGCCGGCGATGATTTCAAACACCTGCCCGTCCGACTGATGAACGCCCATGCCGATTTGGCCTGTACCGCTGCCGATGTGGTGCTGGTTACCAGCGGGACGGCCACGCTCGAAGTGGCTTTGTGCAAGCGGCCGATGGTCATCAGCTACCGCATTTCGCCGCTCACTTATGCCTATGTGAAACGGAAAATCCGCGTACCGCACGTCGGCCTGCCCAATATCCTGCTGGGCAAAGGGGTTGTGCCGGAATTATTGCAGCATGAAGCCGTGCCGGAAAAACTGGCCGCCGCCGTTGCCGAATGGTACGAATCGCCGCGCGACACCGCCGCGTTGCAGCGGGATTTTGAAAATCTGCATCTGATGCTGAAAAAAGATACCGCCGCCTTGGCGGCCGAAGCCGTCTTGCGTGCGGCAAAAATATTGTGAAGTTTTGTGCATTGATCATCTACCGGCCCTTAACCGACAGGCCGTCTGAAAATGGATACAGCCGACCACATTTCCCCTTTTGTGCCGGCGGCCGGTGTGGACGAAGCCGGACGCGGCCCTTTGGCGGGCAGCGTATTTGCCGCCGCCGTGATTCTGCCGCCCGTGTACGATTTGCCGGGTTTGACCGATTCCAAAAAACTCAGCGAAAAAAAGCGCGATACTCTGGCGGTTCAGATTAAACAGCAGGCCGTAGCGTGGTGTGTGGCACAGGCCGATGTCGGAGAAATCGCCCGCCTGAATATCCTGCACGCCACCCTGCTGGCGATGCGGCGCGCTGTGGCCGGCTTGGGCGGACAGGCACAATATGCGTGGATAGACGGCAACCGCATTCCGCCCGATTTGGGCATACCGGCCCAAGCCGTGGTACAGGGCGACCGCACCATTCCCGCCGTTTCCGCCGCTTCCGTCCTGGCCAAAACCGCGCGCGATGCGCAAATGTATGCGCTGGCCGAACGCTTTCCCCAATACGGCTTCGACAAGCATAAAGGCTACGGTACGGCACAACATTTGGCCGCACTGCGCCGTTACGGCGCACTGCCCGAACACCGGTGCGGTTTTGCGCCGGTGCGCACGATATTGGCACAAGGCCGCCTGTTTGCCGACGGGGCAGAGGCCGTCTGAAAAACATTTGACAAAACAAACAAATAATATTATAGTTTCTTGTTCCGCACATGGGGTGCGGAGAAATAACCAAATTCTCATGGAGTTGAGTATGTACGCGGTCGTAAAAACCGGCGGTAAACAATACAAAGTTACCGTTGGCGAAAAATTGAAAGTAGAACAGATACCTGCCGAACTCGACAGCCAAATCGAACTGAACGAAGTTTTGATGATTGCTGACGGCGAATCTGTAAAAGTAGGCGCACCTTTTATCGAAGGCGCGAAAGTAACGGCCAAAGTGGTTGCCCACGGCCGTCACGACAAAGTCCGCATTTTCAAAATGCGCCGTCGCAAGCACTACCAAAAACGTCAGGGCCACCGCCAAAATTTCACCCAAATCGAAATCGTGGCCATCGCCTGATTTTGATTCAAGTTTAGGAGCATATCACCATGGCAAGTAAAAAAGCTGGCGGCAGCACCCGCAACGGCCGCGATTCGGAAGCCAAACGTCTGGGTGTCAAAGCCTACGGCAACGAACTGATTCCGGCAGGTTCCATCATTATCCGCCAACGCGGTACCCGTTTTCATGCCGGCGACAATGTCGGTATGGGTAAAGACCACACTTTGTTCGCCAAAGTGGACGGTTATGTCGAATTTGCCGTTAAAGGCCGTCTGAACCGTAAAACAGTCAGCGTCCGTCCCTACACCGGCGCGGAAGAATAATATCCTGTGCCGAAAAGCCCGCTATGAAGCGGGCTTTTTTATTGTCTGTCTGTTTGCGGTCAACGGTGCTGCCAGGTGGATTTGGAAATATATGACTGTCCGTGCATGTCGGATTCTCGAATCCGACATGTTCATACAGTAATGTATTGGTGCATGGGCAGGTATGGTCGGATACGGAGTATCCGACCGACAAAATTCAGTTGAAATCAGGACGACGGGTTTTGGAAACAGGCGTTTTTCTTGGAAATATGGCGAAGCTATCCGAGTAGGTCGGATTCTCGAATCCGACAGATCCAGTATATTGGATGGACAGACATTGTCGGATACGGAGTATCCGACCTACATGATTGGCTGCCGAATCGGGTGTTTTTATCAAAATGTTTGGGGATTGTCAGCTTAGGGGTAGCCGATTGACAAGATAGATTGAAGCAAAGAGTGTTTTGTCTAATTTTCGAATCCGACTTTTTTGAACGTATGGCCGGAGACTTTGACTCAGCCGACTGAGACGGAAGGCAGAATCCGTTTGCTTGGCGCGAGATTGTTTTAGCGTGATGGCGGGTAATGAATGATACCCGGCGGAAAAAGGCCGTCTGAAACGGAAATATCGTTTTCAGACGGCCTTTTTTGCGGATTCAGGCAGTGAATTAATCGTCGCCGCCGGCAAAAGACAGCAGGATTTGCAGCAGGCTGCTGAACAGGTTGTAGATGGAAATAAAGATGGTCAGTGCGGCACTGATGTGGCTGGTTTCGCCGCCTTCAATCACAGTGCGTGTCTGCCACATAATCATCAGCGAGCTGAAAACCACAAAGCCCGAAGCAATGGTCAGGCTCAGGGCGGGCAGTTGCAGGAACAGGTTAGCCACGATGGCGATCATCAGCACAATGACGCCGATGGTGAGAAAACGGCCGAGGCTTTGGGTATTGACTTTATCGCTGCGCGCCATCAGGGACATGACGGCGAAAACGGCTGCCGTCATCACGGCTGCCGTGCCGACCAGCGCACCGCCGCCGGAAATATTGAGCGAGTATTGCAGCAGCGGCGAAATCAGCGCGCCCATGCCGAAGGTAAACACCATCAGCAGGCCGGCGCCCAGATTGCTGTACCGGTTGCGCTCAATCAGGAAAATCATGCCGTAGAAAAAGGCGAACATGGCAATCAGGCCGATCCAGCGGTTGCCGCCGACGGCAGCCAAGTTGAAGCCGGTAGCGGCGGCCGCATAAGCACCCAGCGCGCAGGGAACGAAAGAAGCGGCCAAAAGGGCATAGGTTTTGCGCAGCACGCTGCTTTGGCTGACAGTGCGGCTGCCGGTGTAATCGTAAACATCATTGCGCATGGTGTTTTTCCTTAAATGAAATGTGTGGATAAGTATGAAAACGCGATTTTAACAGCATTTTTAGGATATTGTCCGCTGTTGCCGCCATGTGGCGGCAGGTGCGGAAAAATCAAGCCGGACGAACCGGCCTGACGGGCTTATTCCGCATCCGTCTGCGGGGCGGGGGCGGCACGCACATTGCCGCTTTTTTCTTTGTGTTTGATGATGGCGCGGTCGAGCTTGTCCATCAGAATGTCAATCGCGGCGTACATATCGTCTTCCACGGTTTCGACATGCAGGTCTTTGCCGGAGAGGTGGGCATCGGCTTCGGCTTTGTTGCGCTGTTTGTCCACCGAAAGGGTAATGGTCATGGAAATCAGGTTGCCCGCGTGGCGGTTGATGCGTTCGAGTTTGGCGGTAACGTGTTGTCTGATGGCATCGGTAACGTCAAAGTTCAAACCGGTAATTTTTAAGTTCATGGCAGACTCCTTCGGTGTAAACAGGCCGTCTGAAACGGGCAAACGGCCGGAAATCGGTTTCAGCCTACCGCAAACCGCGCGCGGGGGCAAGTGCCGTCAGTAGTCGAAGTTTTCGCCCAGATACACCGAGCGCACCTGTTCGTTGCCGACCAATTCGTCGGGTTTGCCCGATGCCAACACCGTGCCGCCGCTGATGATGAAGGCACGGTCGCAGATACGCAGGGTTTCGCGTACGTTGTGGTCGGTAATCAGTACGCCGATGCCGCGCTGTTTCAGGAAGCCGATGATTTTCTGAATGTCGATGACGGCGATCGGATCGACACCGGCAAACGGTTCGTCCAACAGGATAAAGCGCGGCTGCATGGCCAGAACGCGGGCGATTTCGACACGGCGGCGTTCGCCGCCCGACAGGGCGGGTGCGGGGCTGCGGCGCAGATGGCCGATGTTCAGGTCGGTCAGCAGTTTTTCCAGCTCGCTGCCGATACGGGCTTTGTCCCGCAGGCGGATTTCCAGAATGGCGCGGATATTCTGTTCCACCGTCATTTTGCGGAAGATCGAGGCTTCTTGGGGCAGGTAGCCCAGTCCGAGGCGTGCGCGTTCGTGAATCGGCATATGGCGCAGCTCCCGGCCGTCGAGCAGAATGCTGCCCGCATCGGCGGCAATCAGGCCGACAATCATGTAAAAGCTGGTGGTTTTGCCCGCGCCGTTGGGACCGAGCAGGCCGACGACTTCGCCGCTTTGGATGTCGAGTGAGAAATCTTTGACGACTTGGCGTTTTTTGAAGGCTTTTTGCAGATTGCGTGCAATCAGGCGGCTGGGCGTGTGGTTCATAAGGAATGATGGTGCGTGGAATTGGCAGGGATTGTATGTGTTTTGCGGCCGTCTGAAAAGCGGTGCGGCGGCGGTTTTACGGGGCAAAACGGCCGTTGAAGCGGCGTTTGGGTTTCCAGAATGCCCACGGTTTGGGGGCTTGGCAGGTCAGCGTGCCGCCGTGGGTGCCGTCGGTGAGCAGGGTGATGCGTTTCAGACGGCCTCGGCGCAGCAGACGGAGGGCGGGCGAGAAGAAGGCGTGTTCCCAGTGCTGCACTACGGCGGTATAAGCCTCGGGATTGCCGGTGTGGACGGCGGGTTGGAGGTCGTCGAGAAACAGCAGGCCGTCTGAAAAAGCGGCTTGGCGGGTGTGCAGTGCGGTTTGCCATTCGGACAGGCCGGACGGGGTGTTCAGACGGCATCCGGCCTGATTCCATACGCTGTTGCTGCCGACGATGGCGGCTGTTGCGCTGCCCGTCAAATCGTTCCACAGCCAGAGGGCATTGACGGGCGGTTGTCCTGCATTTTGGCGGCGGGTGTTGAGCGGGTGGCGGTGCAGCCACATCTGGCATTCGGTTGTCAGCGCGAGCCAATGCGCAATGCCGCCGCCTTCGGCTTTGGTGGTGCCGTCGATTTGGCCGAGAATATCCAGCACGCAGGGGGCGTGCCATTCGGGAAGGGCCGGCAGGGTCAGCAGCCACAGGTCGGGGCGGTAGGGGTGGAACGCGATGCTGTCGCTGCGGTACAGCTCATTCAGCCCGCCGCACAGTTCGGCGGCTTCGTCCGCACCGATGCCGATGTCGGCACCGCTCAGGCAGGACATATGGTGCATACCCATCTGCTGCCACAGCGGCGAGGCAAATACGGCGGGTGTATCCTCTGCCACACCGCAGGCCGCCTTGGCCAGTCCGATCAGGCTGCCCGACCATAAATGGCGGGCGTAAAACGCTGATGCGGTACAGGGTTCGGACGTAAAGCGGCCGTGGCGCAGCAGGGTATCGAGTGCGGGCAGGGCGGCCTGTTCGGGCAGGGAAAAATCGGGGTGGCACAGGCCGGGCAGGGCAAAGGTCAGGTGCATAAACCGCATCGGAATGGCAAAACAGACGGCCTATTTTACGCTATTTTACGGCCGAAACGGCAGGCGGCGGTTGAAGTATGATAAACTTGCCCGCTTTGAGAATTGAAAAAACCTGTTTAAATCAAACGGCTAGAAAGATGCCGGCAGGTGCGGGGGTGGCAGAAGTATGCAGAACCAGAATCAGCAACAAGCCGACAGGGCTTCCAAAGGCAGGCTGCGCGGTGCAGTTTTGGCACTTTGTCTGTCTGTCTCGGGGGTAATGGCCTATGCCGTTACCCGGCCGCTTCCGGCGCCGGAAGTGCCGGGTGTGCGGCGTGTGGTGGAGGAACTGCCCGCTTTGAATATCACGGCACGACCCGACCAAGCCGGTTACTGGCAGGAAGAAATGGTGCAGCAGGACGATACGCTGCAAACGGTGCTGGCTCGCCTGGGCGTGGCCGACCGGCTTCCCGTACACAGCCTGCTGCGCCGCAACGGCATCCATGCCAAACTCAATGAAGGCCAGACCGTCAGCGTGCGCGTGGATTCGGCCGGCAATGCCACGGACATTCAGTTTTTCAACGATGATGAAAACGGCGAGCGCAATCTGGTCGCTATTGAAAAAGTAAACGGCAAATGGCAGGCATCGGCGGGAGCGCCGGCGATGGAAACCATGCCCACACTGCGTTCGGTGGTGGTACGCACATCGGCGCGCGGCGCGCTGGCGCAGGCCGGTGTCAATGTCGAAATCCGCGAATCGCTGAGCGATATTTTCAGCAGCCGTTTTGCCTTGGACAGCCTGAAAGCGGGCGACCAAATCCGCCTGCTCTATCACACGCTGTATTTCCGCGGGCAGGAAATGGCCGTGGGCGACATTTTGGCGGCGGAAGTGGTGAAAAACGGCAAACGCTATCAAGCCTATTTTTATGATCAGGGCGACGAGGGCGGCAGTTATTATGATGAAAACGGCAAGGCTTTGAAAGAAAGCGGTTTCCGTGTCCAGCCGGTGGCTGCGGTACGCGTATCCTCGCCGTTCGGTATGCGTGTGCACCCGATTACCGGCGGGGTCAAGATGCACGCAGGCATCGACTATGCTGCACCCGCAGGTACGCCGATTTATGCCGCTGCCGATGCCGTGGTGGCGTTTAAGGGCTGGCAGGGCGGTTACGGCAACACCATCGTTCTGCGCCACAGCAACGGTGTGGAAACCCTGCATGCGCATATGAGCGCGTTTGCACCGGTGGGCGGCAGTGTCAAAGCGGGCGAAGTGATCGGTTTTGTCGGTTCGACCGGCCGATCGACCGGCCCGCACCTGCATTATGAAGCGCGCATCAACGGCTTGGCCGTCAATCCGGCCACGGTTGCGTTGCCCGCGCCGAAAATGGAGCAGGTCAATCTGGCAAAATTCCGCGAGCAGAAAAAGCAGGCAGACAGCCTGATGGCGGCGATACGCGGCGTGCCGGTTACGGTGGCGCAGCTGTATTGACGGACAGGGCGGTATCATGAGTCAAACCGTTTATCCGGCCGGAAAGATCCGCAGCGGGCGGCAGATTGGGCGCGGTTTTGTTACCGTCGCATGGGAAGCCGCAATGGTTGCCGTCCGCCAAGCGGTGCCAATCAGGTGTCCGGTAATGCTGTGATGCGCCGATAAGTGTGACAGGCCGTCTGAATCGGTGTTTTCAGACGGCCTGTTTGGGTTTGTGCCGCGAAAAACGCTACAATAGTCCGTTTTTTTTTTCCGAAAATTTCCCATGTCTGCCAAGATCCGCATCCGTCCTTATCCTGCCGAAACCTGCAACCGCCTGGTGCAGGCGGGGGCAGACCCGCTTTTGGCGCGCCTGTGTGCCGCACGTTCGGTTACCGATGCCGCCGAATTGGGAGACAGCCTGTCCGCGCTGCTGCCCTATACGCTGCTGAAAAACTGCGAAGCCGCCGCCGCGCTGCTGGCCGAAGCCGTGCGCCAAGGGAGGCGGATGCTGATTGTGGCCGATTATGACGCCGACGGGGCAACGGCTTGTGCCGTCGGCGTGAAAGGTTTGGCGGCGATGGGGGCGAAAGTGGATTTTCTGGTGCCCAACCGCTTCGAACACGGCTACGGCCTGACGCCCGAACTGGCCGAGGCGGCGGCCGCTGCGGGGGCGGAAATTCTGATTACGGTGGATAACGGCGTCGCCGCGTTGGCCGGTGTGGCACGGGCGCAGGCATTGGGCATGACTGTTTTGGTCACCGACCACCATCTGCCCGCCGATCAGCTGCCGGACTGCCTGATTGTCAATCCCAACCAGCACGGCTGCCCCTTCCCCGGCAAATCGCTGGCGGGTGTCGGCGTGATTTTTTACGTTTTGACCGCCTTGCGCGCCCGTTTGCGCGAAACAGGCCATTTTTCAGACGGCCTCAAGGAGCCGAATCTGGCCGAACTGTTGGATTTGGTGGCCTTGGGAACGGTGGCCGATGTGGTGGCACTCGATCACAATAACCGCATTTTGGTATCGCAGGGTTTGAAACGGATGCGGCAGGGCAAAATGCGCCCGGGCATACGCGCCCTGTTTGACGTGGCGCGGCGGGACTGGCGCCAAGCCCGGCCGTTCGATATGGGTTTTGCCCTCGGGCCGCGCCTCAATGCTGCCGGCCGCTTGGACGATATGTCGCTGGGTATCGCCTGCCTGCTGGCCGAAGACGAAGATACCGCCCGCGAACTGGCCGAACAGCTCAACAGCCTGAACACCGAGCGGCGCGAAATCGAACAGTCCATGCTCAATGACGCATTGGCCGCATTTCCCGAACAGCTGCCCGCCGGGCAGACGACACTCACCGTCTACCGCGACGACTTCCACCAAGGTGTGGTCGGCATTGTCGCCAGCCGTCTGAAAGACCGTTTCTACCGCCCCACCATCGTTTTTGCCCCCGCCGACAACGGCGAACTGCGCGGTTCCGGCCGCTCGATTCCCGAACTGCATCTGCGCGACGCGCTGGATTTGGTCAGCAAGCGCCACCCCGGCCTGATCATCAAATTCGGCGGCCACGCCATGGCGGCCGGACTGAGCATTGCCGCGCACCAAATCCACCGTTTTCAGACGGCCTTTGAAGAGGTGGTGCGCGGCCTGTTGAGTGAAGACGATTTATCGCAAACCTATCTGACCGACGGCAGCCTGAACGCCGCCGATATTACTCTGCAACAGGCGCAACAGCTGGCATTGCAGGTGTGGGGGCAGGGTTTCCCCCAGCCGAGTTTTACCGATGAATTTACCGTTGTCCGCCAGCAGCCGATGGGCACGGCGCACAAAAAGGCCTGGCTGCACAAAGAAGGATACGAATTTGAAGCCATGTTTTGGCGGTGCAGCGACGAGCTGCCGCCGAAAATCCGCACCGTTTACCGCCCCGTAGCCAACGAGTGGCGCAATCAGACGGAGTTGCAACTGTATATCGATTACTGGGAGGCTGCGTAAATGGACGGTGTGCCGGCCGGTATGTCCGCAGGTATGGCAGGCCGTCTGAAACCGCGTCGTTCAGCCATTCGTCAAATACGTATTCGACATCGGCATGGCGCAGGTAGGCCGCGCATTCCGAATGCCGGACAAATCCGCGCAGGCCTTCCGCCATTCCGCGTTCGTACGCGATGCTCAAATCGTCGTACATATCCGCAGCCTGTTCTACATCGTCCAAGACTTCGCAGGACGGCTTGCCTGCCGCACGTTCGATAATCAGGGCATGGGCGGGCGACTGTTCCGCCCGGCGTGTCAGGTGTTTGGTTTTCAGTTCGGGTGTCATTTTCTTTCTCCAAAAGAAAACCCGCTGCATGTGCAGCGGGTTGTTTTCGTGTTTGATTTCAGGTTCAGCGTGCCATTCTGGCCATCCATTTTTTGATGGTCGCCTGCGCCTGTTCGTGTATGGGCAGCACTTGTTCAAATCTGCGCTGGCTGTTTATCAGCTTCGTTTTCGGGTGCACTGCGGCCAGCCACTTTCTGCCGTCTTCGTCATAGACTTTCACGGCAAAACAGCCGGTAAACCGCGCCGTCAGGTTCACGGCCGCCCACATGGTCTTCTCGTCGCGCAATTTTTTCGCAATAAACGGGTTACGGTCGAGATAGGCATTCATTTTGTCCTGCGTCTTTTGCGATTCTTCGTCTGTTTCGGCGAAAACCAGTATGGTTCTCGGTGCCAGCTGTATCCAGTTCAGTTTCTGTTTCTGCTGTGTCATGCTTCCTCCTGTCATATATACGGGTAATCGTAGTTGTCATCGTAATCATATTGCCCCGTCTGCATATTTATTCTGTTATGTTTTCTTCCAGACGGTATCCGGCCGGCTGTTTCATGCGGACTTCCGGTGCTTTATGACAGCCTTCTTCGGTTTCTGTCCGGCCGTTTTGGTTCCGATTGGCAGGCAGACTGCACGATACCAAATGACGATGCCCCTGAAAAGTGGGCTTTTCAGGGGCTCAATCCATTTCTGAATCTTTACGTCGCGGCACATCTTTTCAGACGGCCTTATTGTAGCAACGGCTCTCATCTCGTAGTGCAACAATGCGACCGATTTTAAGCCGGGAAAGGGCGGCTGTCAAATATTTATTCGGGTAGTGGGAAGTAGTATTATAAGTTCTGTTTGAAAAAGGAGAATATTATGGTGCCGGAACAATATATTTTGGGTTTGGATTTGGGTATCGCTTCGGTCGGTTGGGCGTGTGTGTCGGTAGATGAAGACGAACAACCCGTCGGGCTGTTGGATTGCGGTGTGCGGACTTTCGAGCGGGCGGAAGTGCCGAAAACGGGCGACTCGCTGGCCAAAGCCCGCCGTGAAGCACGCAGTATGCGCCGCTTGATCCGCCGTCGGGCGCACCGCCTGCTGCGCTTGCGCCGCTTATTGAAGCATGAAGGCATCTTAACGGCGGCAAACTTCGGTTCAGACGGCTTGCCCGTCGGTTTGCCGGTTGATGTGTGGGGCTTGCGTGTGTCGGGTTTGGACAGAAAGCTGGAAGCGAAAGAGTGGGCGGCGGTGCTGCTGCATTTGGTCAAGCACCGGGGTTATCTGTCGCAGCGTAAAAGCGAAATGCAGACGGAAGACAAAGATCTGGGCAGACTACTGGCGGGCGTGACAGAAAACAGCCGGCTGTTGCAGCAGGAGGCGTACCGTACGCCCGCAGAATTGGCCGTGAACTGTTTTGCTCAGAAAAAAGACGGCCATATACGCAATAAAGGCGGCGATTATGCGCATACGTTCAACCGTTTGGATTTGCAGAAAGAACTGCATCTGCTGTTTGAAAAACAGCGGGCGTTCGGCAATGAATTTGCTTCAGAGCGGCTGGAAGATCAAGTCGATGATTTGCTGATGACGCAGCGCAGTGCCTTACAAGGCGATGCGGTGCTGGAAATGTTGGGTAAATGCACGTTTGAACCGTCCGAATACAAAGCGGCGAGAAATACTTATTCGGCAGGGCGTTTTATCTGGCTGACCAAGCTGAACAATCTGCGTATTCTGCATAACGGCGAAGAGCGTGCTTTAGACGCAGCTGAGCGAAAAATACTGTTGGACGAGCCGTATAAAAAAGCCAAACTGACTTATAAACGAGTACGCAAACTGCTGGATATGCCGTCTGATGCCGTATTTAAAGGGCTGCGCTACGGCAGGCAGGAAGACGGCATGAAAGCGGAAGACGGCGTGTTGATGGAAATGAAGGCCTACCACCAAATCCGCCAAGTTCTGGAAAAAGCGGGTTTGAAAACCGAATGGCAGGGTTTGGCCACGCAGCCCGATAAACTGGACGCAATCGGCACGGCATTTTCGCTGTATAAAACCGATGAGGATATTTTCAAGGCCTTACAAAAAATTCTTTCGGATAAAACAGCTGCCACATTGGTCAATGCTGGTTATTCATTTGGAGAAGTAGATGAATGCACTCCTCAACTTGAATTGATAACTGACGATGAGCTGACACCTTATTTGCGGGAAAAAATTTTACCTGATGGCGTACTTAAAGCACTGCTTGAAGGGATTTCATTTAGTGGATTTATTCATTTGTCAATCAAATCCTTAGCTAAAATCTTACCGTTTATGGAAAACGGTATGCGCTACGACGAGGCCTGTGCGGCCGTTTACGGCGACCACCGCGCGCTGAAAGAAAGCCGGAATAATCGACTGCTGCCGCCCATTCAGGCAGATGATGTCCGCAATCCCGTTGTGTTGCGGACTTTGACGCAGGCGCGCAAAGTGGTAAACGAAATTATCCGCCGCTACGGTTCGCCGCAGCGTGTGCATATCGAAACGGCGCGCGAGCTGGGCAAATCTTTTCAAGATCGAAAAGAGATTGAAAAGCAACAGGAAAACAACCGAAAAGAGCGCGAACGGGCGGCGGCAAAATTCAAAGAGTTGTTCCCTGATTTCAGCGGCGAACCGAAATATGCCGATATTCTGAAAATGCGTCTGTACGAACAGCAGCAAGGCAAATGCCTGTATTCGGGTCTGCCGCTGGATTGCAGCCGTCTGAACGATAAAAACTATGTGGAAATCGACCATGCCCTGCCGTTTTCGCGAACTTGGGACAACAGTTTGAACAATAAAGTGCTGGTGTTGGGCAGTGAAAACCAAAAGAAACGCAACCAAACGCCGTATGAATATTTAGGCGGTGCGGAAAACAGCGAACGCTGGCGTGCTTTTCAGGCACGGGTGGCGGGCTGCAGGTTTCCGTTTACCAAGAAACAGCGGATTCAGACGGCTAAATTAGACAGCAAGGCCGAGCAGGGATTTTTGGATCGTAATCTGAACGATACACGCTATATTGCCCGTTTTTTGTGTCATTTCATCGAAGAAAACCTGCATTTGGAAGGCCGTGGAAAACGCCGTGTCTTTGCGTCCAACGGCCGGATTACCGCCATGCTGCGCGGCCGGTGGGGTTTGCAAAAAGATCGCGACAACGACCGCCATCATGCGCTGGATGCGGTGGTTGTAGCATGTGCCACCGCTTCCATGCAGCAGAAAATCACCCGGGCCGTGCAGCGGCG
Organism: Neisseria leonii; assembly: GCF_028776105.2. Lineage (NCBI taxonomy): Bacteria > Pseudomonadati > Pseudomonadota > Betaproteobacteria > Neisseriales > Neisseriaceae > Neisseria > Neisseria leonii. The sequence continues at coordinate 1,908,252 of NZ_CP145606.1, forward strand.
GGAAACGTTGGAAGTGGTGGATAAGGAAACGGGCGAAGTGAAACAGCGTATTCCCCAGCCGTGGGACTTTTTCCGTCAGGAAGTGATGATACGCGTGTTCAGCGACCGGCCGCGCGAGGAGTTGGCCGAAAAACTGCCCTCGCGTCCCGAAGCCCTGCATGAACACGTTACGCCGCTGTTTGTTTCCCGCGCGCCGAACCGCAAAACAACGGGGCAGGGGCATATGGAAACCGTGCGCTCGGCCAAAAGGTTGGGCGAGGGTGTCAGCATCGTTAAAAAACCGCTGACAGCCTTGAAGTTAAATGATATTGAGAAAATCGCCGGCTACAAAGAGAACCGCGAACCTGCGTTTTATGCGGCTTTGCGCGAACGGCTGGAAGCGCATAATGGTGATCCTGCCAAAGCCTTTGCCGAACCGTTTTACAAGCCTGCGAAAGGCGGCGGGCAGGGGGCTTTGGTGCGGTCGGTGCGGGTGGAAGAAACGCAGAAATCGGGCGTACCGGTACACGGGGGCAGCGGCATTGCCGATAATGCGACGATGGTGCGGGTGGATGTGTTCGGTAAAGGTGGGAAGAATTATCTGGTTCCGGTTTATACTTGGCAGGTAGCTAAGGGAATTTTGCCGAATCGGGCGGTAGTTGCCGGGAAAAATGAGCAGGAATGGGATATGATGGACGACAGTTATCAATTCCGTTTCACACTTTATCCGAATGATTTGATAAAAGTAGTCACTAAGAAAGACACATTTTTTGGTTATTATGTGGGCTTGGATAGGGCAACCGGTTCGATTACGCTTAAAGAACATGATACCGATAAGCGTAAGGGTAAAGACGGTATACATCGAGGCATTGGTGTCAAAACCGTTGCCGTGTTTGAAAAATACCAAGTCGATGTTTTGGGTAAAACCATCAGCCCCTGCAAACCCGAAAAACGTCCCGAGCTGAAAAACAGCCAATCCTGAACCGTAACGGCTGCGCCATCAAAAGCGCAGCCGTTTTGATTTTGACCGGTTTGATTTTGAAAGACATTGAGGCCGTCTGAAAACAGAGTATCGCGGTGTACGGCCGCCCCGCTTTTCAGACGGCCTTCAACGGAACACGCGGAGAACATCATGACTTGGCGCAGTATTCTGATCAGCAAACCGGCGAAGCTGTCCTTGCAGCGGCAGCACCTGCTGATCGAGCAGGAACACAGTATACCCGTACCGCTGGAAGATATTGCCGTGATTGTGATAGAGGCGCGCGAAGTGGTATTGACTGCCCCGCTCCTGTCCGCACTGGCGCAAAACGGCATTACCCTGCTGACGTGTGATGAACAGTTTCTGCCCTGCGGCCAATGGCTGCCGTTCGCCCGATACCACCGCTGCCTGAAAATTCTGAAACGGCAAATCGGCCAAACCCTGCCGCAGAAAAAACAGCTCTGGCAGCGGATTATCAAACAAAAAATCCGCAATCAGGCATGGCTGCTCGATATCAGCGGGCACGACATCGCCGCAGGCCGTCTGAATGCGTTGGCCGACGGCGTGAAGTCGGGCGACAAAACGTTTCACGAAAGCCAGGCGGCCGCCCTGTACTTTCCCCTGCTGTTCGGCAGCGGGTTTACACGTGTTCAGACAAATGCCGTCAATGCCTGCCTGAATTACGGTTACAGCATCGTGCGTTCCGCCATTGCCCGTGCGCTGGTGCAATACGGTTTCCAGCCCGCGCTGGGGCTGCACCATTGTAGCGAGCTGAACGCTTTCAATCTGGCCGACGACTTCATTGAACCTTACCGCATATTGGTGGATTTATTCGCATACGAACATCACGGCCGGCTGCCCGAAACCTTAGATACAGCATGGAAAAGCCGTTTGATAGAGCTGCTGCATCATCAGATTGCGCTGGACGGCAGAACATTCAGCCTGCTCGCCGCCATCGACCGTACGGTACAGTCGTTTCAGACGGCCTTGATACAGGGTGATGCGGCCGCTTTAAAGTTGCCCGAAATACTGCCGTTAAAGGTACAGAGTTATGACTGAGGCCAAATTTATGCGCCTGATCGTTTTCTTCGATTTGCCCGTAACGACCGAGGCCAAGCGCAAAGCGGCCAACCGGTTCCGCCATTTTCTGCAAAAAGACGGTTACCATATGCTGCAACTGTCCGTTTATGCCCGCATCGTACGCGGCCGCGATGCGTTGCAGAAACACTACACCCGCTTGCAGAAAAACCTGCCAGAAGAAGGACAGGTGCGCTGTTTGGAAGTGACCGAAAAGCAATACGCGGGTATGCAGATGCTGATCGGCGACATCAAACCGCGTGAAAAAAAGGTCAATGCCGACCAATTATTGCTGTTTTGAAGCGGAATTTTAACAAAAGAAAAATGCCTGAAACCCCGATATGAAAAGGGTTTCAGGCAGGGTATTATAGCACTAAGAGATGAGAGAGGAAGCTACAACGGCATGGAACATGATGCTGCGCCATGTGTTATTATAGCACTAAGAGATGAGAGAGGAAGCTACAACAGAACCTGCAATGTAGTTCTCAAATCTCGGATTATAGCACTAAGAGATGAGAGAGGAAGCTACAACCAGGTGTTCCCGGCTCCGGTAAAACGTCCAATTATAGCACTAAGAGATGAGAGAGGAAGCTACAACTTACCTGTCGCTGTATCCGACTGCTTTTCTATTATAGCACTAAGAGATGAGAGAGGAAGCTACAACTGCCGTTGATGACGGAATAGGCGGTTTTGCATTATAGCACTAAGAGATGAGAGAGGAAGCTACAACAAACGGCAATGCCCCCGCATGGCTGCTGAGATTATAGCACTAAGAGATGAGAGAGGAAGCTACAACTATGGGTATCAGATTGTGCAACCCGTTTGAATTATAGCACTAAGAGATGAGAGAGGAAGCTACAACAGGCTTGGGCGGGGGACGTCAAGATGTTCGATTATAGCACTAAGAGATGAGAGAGGAAGCTACAACTCCGCCAGCCCCCACACCAACACCGACACCGATTATAGCACTAAGAGATGAGAGAGGAAGCTACAACATCCGCACCGACACCCGTACAGTTTCTGCAATTATAGCACTAAGAGATGAGAGAGGAAGCTACAACCTTTGTTATTTGCCAAAAGTTATACGAATTATTATAGCACTAAGAGATGAGAGAGGAAGCTACAACCAGCCGCCCGTGCGGCTGAGTCTTCGCGCCATTATAGCACTAAGAGATGAGAGAGGAAGCTACAACCGGCCGACACCAAGGCCGACGCCCGGGCGCATTATAGCACTAAGAGATGAGAGAGGAAGCTACAACTTTGATTCCCGCCGCGACAAATCCGCTGTTATTATAGCACTAAGAGATGAGAGAGGAAGCTACAACGCCTCTTCCGTACGGTATGCGCCGTTAACGATTATAGCACTAAGAGATGAGAGAGGAAGCTACAACGCCAAATGCCGAAAAACCGAACAAATCCTGATTATAGCACTAAGAGATGAGAGAGGAAGCTACAACCCGCCAGTATCAGGCGGCGGTAAAATTCTGATTATAGCACTAAGAGATGAGAGAGGAAGCTACAACTGCGCACACACCAGGTGGTTGGCACCCAATTATAGCACTAAGAGATGAGAGAGGAAGCTACAACTCGGTTTGTGTTCGGTTTGTGTCAAGCGGCATTATAGCACTAAGAGATGAGAGAGGAAGCTACAACGTCAGGAGCGGCAGGAGTTCGACGGTCTGTATTATAGCACTAAGAGATGAGAGAGGAAGCTACAACCATCGCCAAAGTCCTCAATGCCCTAGGCGTATTATAGCACTAAGAGATGAGAGAGGAAGCTACAACGCATCAAGCGGTTTGACGCAGCACGAATGGATTATAGCACTAAGAGATGAGAGAGGAAGCTACAACATTCTGACGGAATGATGTGCGAATCGGATTATTATAGCACTAAGAGATGAGAGAGGAAGCTACAACCTGACCGAATGATGCTGCACTTCACCGACGATTATAGCACTAAGAGATGAGAGAGGAAGCTACAACTGGCGGACGATGCCGACAGCCAGGCCGTCGATTATAGCACTAAGAGATGAGAGAGGAAGCTACAACTACGCAGCCTTTCGATGCGTATCATCAGTAATTATAGCACTACGAGATGAGAGAGGAAGCTACAACTACGCAGCCTTTCGATGCGTATCATCAGTAATTATAGCACTACGAGATGAGAGAGGAAGCTACAACATTTCAAATCGGCTGGGCTCTTTTTTCCGTATTATAGCACTACGAGATGAGAGAGGAAGTTACAACGCTTTAAGGTGGCCGTCGGTAGGCTGTGCGATTGTAGCACTACGCGATGAGAGGGAAAGCTGCCATTCAAGAAACAAGGCCGTCTGAAAAGCCAACTGTCGGGAATTCCAGACGGCCTATCTTTAAAATTGCAGATAAACGGCCGTGTGGGAAGCGGTGGCTTACATACAATTAAGTATTACTCGCATCTTGCATTTCTTTACCGGATTCTGCAATATATCAATTTTGTCATCTTTAAGCTAACTGATCGGGGAATCAAGTATGACTATGATGAAAACTGTTCTGACCTGTACGGCAGTATTCGGCCTGTTGGCCGGTTGTGCAACCGAATCTTCACGCAGCCTGGAAGTTGCCAAAGTGGCTTCATACAGCACGCCATACAGCGGCGTGCGTACCCCGGTTTCTATCGGGAGCTTTGACAACCGGTCCAGTTTCCAAAAAGGCGTATTCTCCGACGGCGAAGACCGTTTGGGCAGCCAGGCCAAAACCATTCTGGCGACACATTTGCAGCAGACCAACCGTTTCAATGTATTGAACCGCACCAATCTGAGCGCATTGAAACAGGAAGCCGGTATTTCCGGTAAAGCACAAAACCTGAAAGGCGCAAGTTATGTGGTTACCGGTGATGTGACCGAGTTCGGCCGTAAGGATGTAGGCGATCATCAGCTGTTCGGTATTTTGGGGCGCGGTAAATCGCAGATTGCTTATGCCAAAGTTGCTTTGAACATTGTTAATGTCCAAACTTCGGAAATCGTTTATTCCACGCAAGGTGCCGGAGAATATTCTCTTTCAAACCGTGAAATCATCGGTTTCGGCGGTACTTCCGGCTACGATGCGACTTTGAACGGCAAAGTGCTGGATTTGGCTATTCGGGAAGCTGTGAACAATTTGGTACAAGCCGTTGATAACGGTGTTTGGCAGCCCAACCGCTAAGGAGGCCGTATGAAAACAAAGATGACTTTCTGCGCTTTGCCTTTGACTGCTGCGCTTTTGCTGGCCGCTTGCGGTTCTGCGCCCAAGCAGATGTATTATTGGAAAGGCTATAATGCGGCCGTTTACGAGCGTTTGAAAAACGATGACGGTACGGTTGGCGGGCAAATCGGCAAAATGGAAAAGTATTTCGACGAAGCGGACCGCAAACAGCTGGCTGCCGCTCCGGGGGCGTATGCGCATATGGGGCTGTTGCTGGCAGATGCGGGTCAAACCGATGCCGCCAAAGCGCAATTTGAAAAAGAGAAACAACAGTTTCCCGAGTCTGCCGTTTTTATGGACTTTTTGTTGAAAAGTAAAACCAAAGGGGGTAATCAATGAAAATGATGAAATTTTTACTGCCTTTGGCCGCTGTTTTTGCTTTGGCCGCCTGCCAGACCCATCAGCCCCAACCTTACGACTATACCGCGTTCAAAGAAAGCAAACCCGAATCCATTCTGGTTTTGCCGCCTTTGAACGAATCGCCGGATGTCAAAGCCACTTGGGGTATGCTGGCCGCAACGACCTTTCCGCTTGCCGAAGCGGGTTACTATGTATTTCCGGCGGCGGTTGTTGCGGAAACCTTCAAGCAAAACGGTTTAACCGATGCGGCCGATATGCACAATGTCAAATTGGACAAGTTGCGTGAAATTTTCGGGAATGATGCCGTGCTGTATGTAACGGTAAAAGATTACGGCACCCGATACCAAATTATCCAAAGCATTACGACCGTAACCGCCGAAGCGAAATTGGTGGATGCGCGTAACGGTAAAGAGCTTTGGCGGGGTTCGGCAACCGCTTCCGATGCCGCCGATAAAAGCAATAACGGCATTTTGGCTGCTTTGATCGGTGCGGTTATCGACCAAGTTATCGGTACTTTGGGCGATAAAGGCTACGATATGGCACAAACAGCCGGTGTACAGTTATTGTCCCCGCAAAGAGCCAACGGCATTTTATACGGCCCGCGTTCGCCGCATTATCAGAAAGAGCCCGGGCGGAAATAGCCCGATTCATCAAAAAGCAGAATCTTCGGGTTCTGCTTTTTGGGTTTCAACCGTATCCGGAGCATACGGGGACCGTGCGCAGCCACTCAGAATCGGCGGGATAAAGACATGGCCGGGTTCCTTTGAATTTAACGGATGATAAATAAAGGAACTCGAATTGGGCTGACGCCAGTGATGATGACTGTAATCCAAAGATAACGTGAAGTTTTGTTAAGTTTCTTTGAGTTTATAATATATAAGGCCGTCTGAAAACGGCAAGTTGCCGCACGGCAAAAAGAGGCTGACGCCAATGTGCTGTTGTCGGGTATGGTGTCATGATAAAAGTGTTACCAGCTGAAACAGAGTCATGGCTAAAATCCTTTATTCGGTTATTTAACCATAATCACTGAATATTTTTACTGCACTTGTCTGAAAAATAAATAGCTTGCTGCACCGATTGGGACATGCCCGTGTGGCGGGCATGGGTGCTGTTGCCTGCCGATTGTGCTTTCAGACGGCATCCATAAGGATCGGGGAGCAGTTTGGTTATGCGGGCAGGCTGCTCTGTGATGGAGATAAGGAAGAAGAAAGATGACTTTGGAGGTATATTTGGTGCGCCACGGGAAGACGGTGTTCAATACCGTCGGGCGGTTGCAGGGGTGGAGCGATTCGCCGCTGACACCGCAGGGGCGGCAGGCGGCGGAGGCGTTGGGGCGCGGTTTGGCTTTGCACGGCGTCCGTTTTGACGCAGCTTTTTCGAGTACGTCGCCGAGGGCGGCGGATACGGCCCGGCTGGTGTTGCAGCATGGCGGGCAGGGAGATTTGGCGCTCGGTCAGCTGGCGGATTGGCGCGAATACGGTTTCGGCGGTTTCGAGGGGGAGCTGGTATCGGTGCTGCACGATAAGCTGGCTTCGGTTTTGGGGTTTGCCGACCGAGAAAGCTGGCTGACGGCTTACCGCAGTGCCGACCGGCATTTGCTGGCCGATGCAGTGGCGGCTTTGGACGGGTTGGGTTTGGCGGAAAATGAGGCGGCTTTTGTGGCGCGTCTGCGGCGGGGCATGGCGGAGGTGGTAAACCGCAGCGGCGGGCGGGGACGGGTGCTGGTGGTGGCGCACGGTATGGCGATTACGGCAGTTTTGAAGCAGATTGATTTTTCGGTAATCGATTATCGGAGTGTGCCGAATGTGAGTGTGTCGCGTTTGGTGTTTGCCGACGGGGTGTGGTCGGTGGTTTCGGTGGGGGAGATGCAATGGGCGCAGGCAGGCGGTGCCGGTGCGGAAGGGGAGTAGGCTGTCCGGTTGCCCGTTGGTGGAAAAAAGGCCGTCTGAAAACGGGGTTGGGACGTTTTCAGACGGCCTTTGTGATTGCTTGTCAGCTCAGCAGTCCGGCCTGATGGATTAAGAACAGCAGAGTGAAGCCGCTCAGAAAGGCCAGACCGATCCAAGCCAGCCACAGCAGCCAAGGTTGCAGCGGCGTTTCGCCTTTGCGCACCAGGCTCAGGTTCAGCCATGCGAACACGGGCGCGCTGACAAAAGCGGCAATCATGGCGAATTTGAGCATGGCCAGTACCGCGCCTTTGAAGAACAGAATCACGCACAAGCCCGCCACAGCGGCAAAGATAATCCAGTAACTCAAAATGCGGTTGGACGAGAACGGCTTGCCGGTAATCAGGCGCAGCGATTCCATATTGGTGCGCGAATAGCCGTCAATCACGGTGATGGTGGTGCCGTACATGCAGGCAAAAGCAATAAAGGCCACCAGATAGCGCGACCATTCGCCGATGGTGGCGGTGTACATTTCAATCAGCTGGCCGACATAAGCACCGCCTGCCATTTTGACTTCCGTGCCCGAGCCGTACTGCACCAGCACGCCCAAAGCCAGAAAAACCAGTGCCAGCACAGCGGTGCCGATGTAGCCGACATTGAAGTCGAGTATACCGTCGCGGTAGCTGACTTTTTCCAGTTTGTTTTTGGCGGCACTCCATTGCGAACCGATGGTGGAAATTTCAATCGGGGCGGGCATCCAGCCCACCAGCGCCACAATAAAGGCCAGTGCGCCCAAATTCCACGGACTGGGTTCGACAAACCCCGGCTGCATCTGCGAACCTTTGGCAGCGGCAATCGCTACGGCGGCCACGGTGGTAATGGTAAGGCTGATCATAATGATTTTGGACAGGCGATCCACCGCACGGTAAGGGCCGATTAACAGCAGCAGCACGGAAGAAGCCAAAACGGCTGCCGACAACTCGTTCATCGACCACTGGCCGGGCAGGATAAAGCCGAGAATCGCCGCGCACAGCATGGAAACGGCAGCCGTATTGATGACGGCGGCGAACAGGTTCAGGATGAAGAAAACCCACAAATATACGCGGCTTTTCTGCGCATAACCTTCCAAAAGGGTTTGGCCTGTGGTCAGCGTATATTGCGGGCCGAAGCGGAAAAACGGATATTTGAACAGATTGGCCAAAACAATAATCAGTGCCAGCTGCCAGCCGTAAAGCGCGCCGGCCTGAGTAGAGGCAATCAGGTGCGACCCGCCGACGGCCGCAGAGGCCATCATGATGCCCGGCCCCATGGCACGGATACGCTGCTGCCAGTGTGTTGAAGTGTGATTCGTCATTTTAATATAGGTTAAAGTTTGCTAACAAAAGTGATTATAGGGTAATTTGTGCTGATGCACTATTTTAAAAAATGTTTTGAATACACTTGGTTATTGAATTAGAGCCGCATGAAACAGCCCGCGCAGCGCGTTGCTCAGGCGGATTTCTTCCGCGTTTTCCAGCATCGGGCGGTCGATTTCGGCTTCCATCACGCGGTTGCAGCCCAGATAATGCTGCGGGTCGGCCAGCACGGCTTGGCGCATCACGCCGTTCAATATCGGCAGTCCGGCCGCCGGGGTGTACCAACGCCCGCCGCTTTTGACAAACACATTGCTGCGCCCGCCTTCGAGCAGACGGCCTTGGCGGTCGAAACACAGCATATCGAATGCGCCGTGTTGTTCGGCCGTCTGCCAGAGCGTGTCTAAGTCTCCGCGCCGGTCGGTTTTGAAACGGCGCGTCCAGTCGGTTGCGGCCGCCTGACCACTGACCATCACATGCTGCGGGCGGGAAAAGTCGGCAAACGGGCGGCATTCAAACTGCCAGCCGTCGCGGTTGAGGGTGATTTTGCCGCGCAAAAGGCCGTCTGAACGGGCAATGTGCTGTTGTACCTGACGGGGCAGTTCCGCCGGCCACGCCAGATTTAAGGCGGCCGCCGCCGTTTTCAGACGGCCTAAATGGCGCGCCAGCAGGGGTGCGCGGCCGTTTTCGATGCGCAGGGTCTCGAACAGGCCGAAAGTCGGGCGCAAATCGGTCAGAAAACGCGCTTTCCAGCCGCATTCGCGATATTCGCTTTCCGCTTCGCTGTCGCTGACAATGCCGGAACCGACACCGTAAACCCCTGCCCGTACGCCGTCCTGTTCTTCGCCCAAAGTCAGCGTGCGGATCACCACATTCAATACGCCCGACACGCCGCCGTCGTCTGTGGCCGCCAAATGGCCGATGCTGCCGGTGTAAAGGCCGCGCGGCGCATGTTCCAGACGGCCGATAATCTCCATGCTCATACGCTTGGGCGCGCCGGTAATCGAGCCGCAGGGGAAGGCGGCGCGGAAAATGTCGGCTGCCGAAACATCGGGGCGCAAATCGGCTTCGATGCGCGAAGTCATCTGCCAGACGCTGCCGAAGCGGCCGACTCGGAACGGTTCGGGTACGCGCACCCCGCCCGTTTGCGCCAGTTTGCCCAAATCGTTGCGCAGCAGATCGACAATCATCACATTTTCGGCGCGGTTTTTCGGGTCGGCCTGCAATGCGCGGGCACGGGCTTCGTCCTGCCCGTCGCCGAGAAACGGCGCGGTACCTTTCATCGGCTCGGTTTCCGCCCGCCCCTTGCCGTCCAGCCGCAGAAAGAGTTCGGGCGAAAAACACAGTGTCCAGCTTTCTTTGCCCGCCGCATCGGGCAGGCAGCCCAAAAATGCGTAAGGCACGGGCTGGCGCAGACGGCGGTAGAGCGCGACCGGGCAGCCGTAGGCGTTCAGATGCAGGCGGGTGGTGTAGTTGATTTGGTAGGTGTCGCCGCGCGCAATGGCTGCCTGCACGGCGGCAACGTCCGTCAGGTACTGCGTACGGCCGGTCTGCATCTGCGGCGTGCCGATGGCGGCCTCGCCCCGGCCGTTTTCAGCCAGCCACTGCACGGCATCGACCGCTGTTTTTTTGCCGAACCAGTGCAGCGCGAGCCGCCCGCCCGCATCGGGCAGGCTGAGCAGCGGCAGGCCGAATTCGTAATCGGCCAGAACCACGGCGTGCAGGCCGTCTGCCCGACCTGCCGCCAGACGCGCATCGAGCGTATCCAGATCGGCGGCTGTCAGAAAGTCGGCAGACTGCCAGGATTCAAACAGAAGGGCGCGGCCGCAGACGGCATCATCGAGTAGGGCGAAATAATTCATGACAGGGATAAGGCGGAATGAAAGTGCAATTATACGGCAAAGAGGCGGCAGGTTCGGCCTGACACAATGGATTCATCTAAGTAAAGGGGCTGCCCGACAGATTGGGTCGGGGTACAATAGGCATACCGACAATCTGTCATAATATCGGAAGGAGGAACCGTGAACGAACACCAATTACAGCCGTTTGAAAAAATCGATATTTCCGATCAGCCGGACCGGCTGAAAGTCTTTGAATCGCAGGTGTTGCAGCATGATGGCAGCGTCAGCGGCGAAGATTCCGGCAGTGCGCCGCTGCCCGAGGCCTACCCCTACCGCACACGCATGAGCCGCAAGGTTTATGAGAAAGAAAAGAAAAAGCTGCAAATCGAACTGCTGAAAGTGCAAAGCTGGGTGAAAGATTCGGGCGAGCGCATCGTATCGCTGTTCGAGGGGCGCGATGCGGCGGGCAAGGGCGGTACGATCAAACGCTTTATGGAGCATTTGAACCCGCGCGGCGCGCGCGTGGTGGCCTTGGAAAAACCCACCGAAACCGAAAAAGGCCAATGGTATTTCCAACGCTATATCCAAAACCTGCCCACAGCGGGCGAAATGGTGTTTTTCGACCGCTCATGGTACAACCGCGCCGGTGTCGAGCGTGTGATGGGCTTTTGCGAGCCGCACGAATATCTGCTGTTTATGCGCCAAACGCCCGAATTTGAGCGTATGCTGGTATCCAGCGGCATTCATCTGTTCAAATTCTGGTTTTCCGTCAGCCGGGAAGAGCAGCTGCGCCGCTTTATTTCCCGCCGCGACGATCCGCTGAAACACTGGAAGCTGTCGCCTGTGGATATTCAGTCGCTCGACCGCTGGGACGACTACACCGAAGCGAAAAACGCCATGTTTTTCCACACCCACACGGGCGATGCGCCGTGGACGATTATCAAGTCCGACGACAAAAAACGCGCCCGCCTGAACTGTATCCGCTATTTCCTGCACCAGCTCGATTATCCGGGCAAAGACGCGAAAGCCATCGGCAGGGTGGATCCGCTGATTGTGCGCGTGCCGGGCACACAGTTTACCGACAACAATTTCGATGTGATTGCCGATTAAGACGGCCTGATCCGCACGGCGGGGAACCGAGTGTTTGTTCTAGTCCGCTCGTTTCCCCGCCGGTATTCCGTTATAATGGCGCGGTTTGATTGTGATAAAGGATAAAGATCATGGGTTTTCTGCAAGGTAAAAAAATTCTGATTACCGGCATGATTTCCGAGCGTTCCATTGCCTACGGCATCGCCAAAGCCTGCCGGGAGCAGGGCGCGGAGCTGGCGTTTACCTATGTGGTGGACAAGCTGGAAGAGCGTGTGCGCAAAATGGCGGCCGAATTGGGTTCCGGTCTGGTATTCCGCTGCGATGTGCAGAGCGATGCCGAAATCGAAGCCCTGTTTGCCGGATTGGGGCAGTCTTGGGACGGTTTGGACGGCTTGGTGCACGCGATTGCGTTTGCGCCGCGTGAAGCACTCAACGGCGATTTTCTCGACAGCATCAGCCGCGACGCTTTCCAAACCGCACACGACGTATCCGCTTACAGCCTGCCCGCGCTGGTGAAAGCCGCGCGTCCGATGATGCGCGGCCGTCAGGCCGCCGTGGTGGCCCTGTCGTATTTGGGTGCGGTGCGCGCGGTGCCGAACTACAACGTGATGGGTTTGGCCAAAGCCAGTCTGGAAGCCGCCATCCGCTTTACTGCCGCTTCTGTCGGCCGCGAAGGTATCCGCTGCAACGGTATTTCCGCCGGTCCGATTAAAACGCTGGCGGCCGCCGGTATCGCCGATTTCGGCAAACTGCTCAGTCATGTGGCCGAACAAAATCCGCTGGGCCGCAACGTGACCATCGAAGAAGTCGGCAATACCGCCGCTTTCCTGCTCTCTGATCTGGCTTCGGGCATCACGGGCGAGATTACCTATGTAGACGGCGGTTACAGCGTGTGCGCTTTGAGCGAAGTATAAGTCCGCCAAACGGCAGGCCGTCTGAATCCGTGCGGTACGGCGGCATGGACAAGCCGCCGGTTCTGCTGTAACCTTGCCGCACAACTGATTCCAACAATACCAAGATCGGGCATGGACGGCACGGTTTTCAGGCCGTCCGAAAAATGCCCGTTTCACATTTTTAGGAAAGATTATGTCAATCAAACAAGAATTTAAAGATTTCATCATGCGCGGCAACGTGGTCGATCTGGCCGTCGGTATGGTGGTGGGTACGGCGTTTTCCGGCATCGTGAAATCGCTGGTGGACGATGTAATTATGCCGCCGATCGGCCTGCTGCTGGGCGGTGTGGACTTCTCCAACCTGTTTCTGACGCTCAAAGACGGCGTTCCCGCGCCTGAGGCCGGTTATGCTACATTGGAAGCGGCCAAAGCCGCCGGTGCGGTTACGGTCAATGTCGGCCTGTTTATCAACAGCGTTATCAGCTTTCTGATTATCGCAGCTGCCATTTTTGCCGTGGTCAAAGCCCTCAATGCCTTGAAACGAAAAGAAGAAGTGGCGGAGACTGCGGAAGAGCCGGGCGAAGATGTTCTGCTGCTGCGCGAAATCCGCGATGCTTTGAAGAAATAACAGGGAACAATGCTTTCGGCCGCCTGTTTTCAGACGGCCTTTTTCATACGGGAAGCGCAAGATGAAAGTGGCTGTGGTGGATTACGGCATGGGCAATCTGCATTCGGTGTTCAAATCGGTGCAGGCGGCTCGGCAGAATGCGGGTTTGCAGGCGGACATTATATTGACGGCGCGGGCGGAAGACGTGGCCTCGGCCGATAAAATCGTTTTCCCCGGACAAGGCGCGATGCCCGACTGTATGGCCGCACTCTCGCGCAGCGGTTTGGGCGAAGCCCTGACCGAAGGCTTGAAAAACAAGCCGTTTTTCGGCATTTGCGTGGGCGCGCAGCTGTTGTTCGAGCGGAGTGAAGAGGGCGATACCGACGGTTTGGCTTGGTTTGGCGGACAGGTGAAACGGTTTGCCGCCGGTCTGGCCGACGGGGCGGGCAACAAGTTGAAAGTGCCGCACATGGGTTGGAACCGCGTCCGCCAAACCCGCCCGCACCCGCTGTTTGACGGCATTGGCGACGGCGAACGTTTTTACTTTGTCCACAGCTATTATTTCGCGCCGCAAGATGCACGGATTGTGGTGGGCGAGAGCGATTATCCCGAGCCGTTCGCCTGCGCGGTGGCGCGGGACAATGTGTTTGCCACCCAGTTTCACACCGAAAAAAGCCATCTGGCGGGTTTGCGCCTGCTGCAAAACTTTCTGAACTGGCGGCCCTAGCCGCCGCACGCTTGTGTACAATCCGTTTTCCCCCAACCCAGACAATAGAGAAAAAAAGATGCTGCTGATTCCCGCGATCGATTTGAAAGACGGCCGCTGTGTGCGCCTGAAACAGGGCCTGATGGACGAGGCCACCGTATTTTCCGACCACCCCGCACAGACGGCCGCGCATTGGTATGCACAAGGTGCGCGCCGCCTGCATCTGGTGGATTTGGACGGTGCATTTGCCGGCGAACCGAAAAACTTTCCCGCTATCCGCGAGATTCTGGCCGAAGTGGCGGCGCATATTCCCGTGCAGTTGGGCGGCGGTATCCGCGATTTGGCCACGGTGGAAAAATACCTAGATTTGGGCTTGCGGGACGTGATTATCGGCACGGCGGCGGTAAAAAATCCCGCGTTTGTGCGCGAAGCCTGCCGCGAATTTCCCGGCCGTATCATTGTCGGCCTCGATGCCAAAGACGGCATGGTGGCGGTGGACGGTTGGGCCACGGTAACGGAGCATCATGTCATCGATTTGAGCCGCCGTTTTGAAGACGACGGGGTCAACAGCATCATTTATACCGACATCGGCCGCGACGGCATGATGAGCGGCGTGAATATCGAAGCCACGCAAAAGCTGGCCGAAGCGGTGCGCATTCCGATTATCGCTTCGGGCGGGTTGAGTAGTTTGGACGACATCCGCGCCCTGTGCGCGGCCGAACACAGCGGCATTGCCGGTGCGATTACCGGCCGTGCGATTTATGAAGGCAGCATCGACTTTAAAACGGCGCAGGAGCTGGCCGACCAATTGGGGCGGGCGTAACGCGCCGCCATTTTTGCAGAAACGGTTTGAGGCCGTCTGAAACCCTATCCGGCACGGTATTGAAATATGGCATTGGCAAAACGCATTATTCCCTGTTTGGACGTCGATAACGGCCGCGTGGTCAAAGGCGTGAACTTTGTCGGCCTGCGCGATGCGGGCAATCCGGTCGATGTGGCCAAACGCTACAACGACGAAGGTGCCGACGAATTGACCTTTCTCGACATCACCGCCAGCAGCGACAACCGCGATACCATTCTGCACGTCATCGAGCAGGTGGCCTCGCAGGTGTTTATCCCGCTGACCGTCGGCGGCGGCGTGCGCACGGTGGCCGATGTGCGCCGCCTGCTCAATGCCGGTGCCGACAAAGTGAGCATCAACACGGCAGCGGTGACCCGTCCCGAATTGGTGGACGAAGCTGCGGGTTTTTTCGGTTCGCAGGCGATTGTGGTGGCGGTCGATGCCAAAGCTGTCAATGCAGACAACTCCCGCTGGGAAGTGTTTACCCACGGCGGGCGCCATGCCACGGGGCTGGACGCGGTGGACTGGGCGCGCAATATGCAGGCGTGCGGTGCGGGCGAAATCCTGCTTACCAGCATGGACAGGGACGGCACCAAAACAGGCTTCAATCTGCCGCTGACCCGAGCGGTCAGCCAAGCCGTCGATATTCCCGTGATTGCATCGGGCGGCGTGGGCAATGTGCAGCATTTGGTGGACGGTGTGAAAGAAGGTTTGGCCGATGCCGTTTTGGCGGCCAGTATTTTCCATTTCGGCGAAGTGGGTATCCGCGAAGCCAAGCTGGCGATGCAGGCGGCAGGTATCGAAGTGCGGCTGTAAACAGCAGGCCGTCTGAAATCTGCCGTTCCGCCAACCGCAGCCCGGATTGGAATCGGACAACGGTATGCCGGCTGCAGGTATCTGCCGTGCGGCAGCCGATAAAACAGCAGCGTTTCCGCTTAACGGTAACGCTGCTGTTCATCATCAATAAGGTTATTTCGATTGATCTAATTTCATTTGCAGTATGTCGACTTTGTCGCGGGTCTCTCCGAGTTCCTGTTTCAGCTGCGCTATTTCCTGTGCCATTTCCTGTTTCAGCCGTTCTGCTTTATGTTCGTGGTAGGCAGTTACATCGTTACCCGTATCCACGAACTCTTCATACTTCCGTATCTTTTCCCTCAGGGCCCGGTTTTCGTTTTCCGACTCTTGCAGGGATTCTTGCAGAAGCTTGATTTGGGCTTCACAAGCCTCTACCGCCTTCCTCCATTTGGCATTGCTTTCTTCCCATGCGGTTATTGTCTCCTGATTCCGGGCATCGCGCTCCTCCAATGAGGCCCCGCAATTGTCTACCCATTTCTTCCATGCGGCTTCGCAGTCGTCCCGCCACTTGTGCCACATGGCTTCGTCTTTCTTCCGGGCTTCTTCCACATAGGTTTCCAGACGCTGCCGCTCGGCTTCCAACTCCTGCCTTTCCGCTTCCAGTTTCTGACGTTCGGTTTCCAGTTCCTGACGTTCGGCTTCCAGTTGCTCGGCTTTATCCTTCAATTTGGCTTCCTTGGCCAGTAGCAGGTCGCGGTTTGACCCGCGAAGGCCGAGAAAGAACGTCATAAAGAATCCGAGGATGAAGACCGTAACGGCATCACCGAAAGGGATGTCTTTCGTAAAAAGACTGAGTACGACCAGGGTACTGCCAACACCCATCGGCATATACTGCAACAGCTCCCGAAGTACGTCCTTTCCGGTTCTTTCCTGTTTTTCCAGTTTTTCCTTTTCCATCCGCATCAGTTCCCGAAAACTGACTTTTTCAGGTTTTTCCTTTTCCATTCTCAATCTCCGTCCGTATCGTCGGTGTGGCGGAAGCCGAGCCATACGGGGTGGCGCGGGGCTTCCTTTATCCCGATGTTGAAAAATTTGTATCTGATGACCCGGCCTATCAGTCTGTCGCGCTCCGCCCACAGCTGTTCGCGGTGTGCGGCCGTGAAACCTGTGCCGATTTTGAAACGGATTCCGTTTTCGGTTTCGGCAATCAGGCAGCCGAGTGTTTCGGTTTCGACCAGACCTTCTTTCCTGCTGCTGCGTTTAGTATAGCCCAGCTCGTCGGTTTCGGCTTCATTGCCGTTGTGCATCAGCGGCTCGTAGCCGATACAGACGGCCTCCGCATCGGAAAAGCGTTTCAGTTTGAGCAGCAGGCCTTATCCGATGCGGCGGTGTTTCAGGCGCAGGGCGTTGGCAATGACGGACAGCGAACTGAGCGACATGGCGGCGGCGGCCACCATCGGGTTGAGCCAGCCCAACGCGGCCAGCGGAATGGCGATGATGTTGTAAATGAAAGCGAAAAACAGGTTTTGGCGTATGGTGCGCAGTGTGGCGCGGGCAATCAGCAGCGCGTCGGCCGCCTGATGCAGCGACGGACGCATCAGGGTGGCCGAGGCGCTGTGGACGGCAATGCCGCTGCCGTCGTAGAAGGCAAATCCCGCATCGGCAGCGGTCAGTGCGGGCGCATCGTTGATGCCGTCGCCGATCATGGCGACCCGCCGCCCTTGTGCTTGCAGACGGCGTACGGCATCGGCCTTGCCGCGCGGTGTCATGCCGCCCAGAACCTGCGTGATGCCTGCCTGTGCGGCGGTTTCGGCCGCAGCGGTTTGGCGGTCGCCACTCATCAGATAAATGTCAAACCCCTGTTTTTTCAGACGGCCTACCGCCGCCGCGCTGTCGGGTTTCAGGGTGTCGGCCAGAGCCAGCGCGCCCAAAGGACGGCCGTCGGCCGATACGGCTGCGATGGCGGCGCGCGCCCAAGTGTCGTCTTGACAATCGGTCAGCGGCAGGCCGCAGAAAGCGGGTGTGCCGACGCGCACTTCGCCCCAACCGGCCACCCGGCCGCTGATGCCCGCGCCCGCTTCGGTGTGTATCTGATCCGCGGGCAGCAGGGGAATGCCCCGTTCGGCAGCTGCGGCGGTCAGGGCGCGCGCCAGCGGGTGTGCCGAATGGGCTTCCAGTGAGGCGGCCGTCTGAAACAGTTCGGTTTCGCCGATGCCGTCTGCACACCGCCAACCGGTCAGTTGCGGGCGGCCTTCGGTGAGCGTGCCGGTTTTGTCGAGTACGACGGTATCGATGCGTCCTGCGGCTTCGAGTGCGGGCGCATCTTTAAACCATACGCCCGCCGCTGCGGCTTTGCCCATGCCCGCCATCACGGCGGCCGGTGTCGCCAGCCCCAGTGCGCACGGGCAGGCGATAACGAGAACGGCAGCAGCGTTCATCACCGCAGGCGTGATGTCTTGGCGCAACAGGAAAGTCAGAATAAAGGTGGCCAGCGCAATCAGCAGCACGGCGGGCACGAACACAGCCGCAGCGCGGTCGGCCAAACGTGCCACCGGTGCTTTGCTGTTTTGCGCTTCCGCCAGCACGGCGGCCAAATCGCCCAGCAGGGTTTGGCTGCCCAACTGTTCGGCACGGTAAATCAAACTGCCGTCATTCAGCAGCGCGCCCGCCAGCACGCGGCTGCCCGCGTTTTTTTCGGCGGGCAGCGGCTCGCCCGTCAGATGGCTTTCGTCGCACCAGCCGCCGCCTTCGATAACGGTGCCGTCGGCCGCAATGCGCCCGCCGCTGTGGACACGCAGCCAATCGCCGGTTTGAACTTCGCCGACAGGCAGCCGCTGCCAAGTGCCGCTGCGTTTGACCTCCGCTTCGGGCGGGGTCAGCGTGAGCAGCAGCCCCAAGCTGTTCAGCCCGACACGTTTGGCGCGCTGTTCCAGATATTTGCCCAGCGAAACCAAGCCGATAATCATCACGCCTGTTTCAAAATACAGCTGATGCCCGTTGCCGCCGAGCCATGCCGCCAGCGAGTAGGCGTAAATCACCACAGTACCGATACTGACCAGCACGTCCATATTGGCCGCCCCGTTTTTCACCGCCGCCCATGCGCTGCGGTAAAACGGTATCGCGAAGCCGAACTGTACCGCGCTGGCCATCAGCCATTGCCAAAACGGCGGCAGCATCCATTGATGGCCGCCGGAGAACATGGCCATCATGCCGGGCAGAAACGGCAGCCACAACGCCAGCAGCAGCCACAGGCGCAGCGGCGGTGCGGCCGTTTCATGATCGGGCGGTGCGGCGGCCGGTTCGGCATCAAAACCGCTTTTGCGGATAATGTCCCGTAATGTGTGCTCGTCGGCAGCGGCGGCGTCAAATTCGATTTTGGCTTCTTCGGCGGCGAAACTGACATCGGCGCGGTAAACAAAATCTTTTTTGTTCAGCACTTTTTCAATGCGTGCCGCACAGGCTTGGCAGGTCATGCCGCGGATTCGGAAACGGACGGTGTGGCGCATGGCGGGAAACGGGAGAAGAACAGGGAGAGATGGCCGGCAAACAGTTGTTGCTGGCGTTTTGCAGACGGCCTTGACGGCATGGCATCAGTGGATAAACCGGTATGGATAAAAGTCGGTACACGCTTTCAGACGGCATCAGAGCCGATGTCTGTCTGCCGGATTAAAACGGCAAAACCTTATCCACTTTCAAGCCTTTGCCTGTGATATAAAACTGCCCGCCTGCCACATAATGCAGATTGTGCAGCTCGTCAGGCACACTGTCAAACTGCCAGCGGCCATCTTGAAAGACACGGTCGTCGGCAAATGCAGCCAATACCTCACCGATAAATAAATCATGTCTTTCGTGGTTGTGCGGCTCGGCAATAAGTCTGCATAAAATATAGGCAGAGCATTCCGCCACCAGCGGAATATCAAACCCGTCGGCATAAAACAGCTCCACGCCGTTATCTGTGAGCTTGTTGGGGTTGTCATGGCGACTCTCGCCCATTGCCACCACCAGTTTTGCCTGTTTGGCAAACGGCACTTGCAGAGCAAAATAGCCGCTTTGTTCAATCAAACGGCGGGTAAATGCCGCCTTATCCAAAATAACCGACACTTTGGGATTGGGCAGATAATCCACCACACACGCCCAAGCGGCAGACATCACATTTGCCACACCGCCGTTTTTGGCAGATACCATGACGGTCGGTCCGTGATTGATCAGCCGATAAAACTTATCCAAACCGACAGCTTGTAATGCCATATTTTCTTTCCTCCGTGCCGGAATATGGTTTGTGGTGCGATAAAAGATTTTAGAGTCTGTATAACGTGCCGCCGCAGCCCGGGTAGGCCGGTTTTTCCAATCCGGCATGATCATCAAGCCAAACAGTGCAGAATAATGTTTGGCAATCTGTCATGTGGACAGAGGTTTCGGCGTGCCGCCGCAAGGTCAGGCCGTCTGAATCCGCCGGGCGTTTGCCCGGCGGGTTTTACTGTACGGCGGCATCAAAACCCGCCGCTTCCACCGCTTCGATCAGTATCTGCGGCGATACGGCGGCAGGATCAAATTCGACCGTCGCCAGATGCCGCGCCAAATCGACATCGGCGTGCCGCACACCGGCAATGTCCGTCAAAACACGGGCAACGGCGGCCGAACAGCCGCTGCATGTCATGCCGTGTACGGACAGTATGATGGTCTGCATCATGGAAATCCTTTGCGGGGTGTATCAACAGGCATGAAGTATACCAAATATTGCGCCGGAGAATAAACACCGTCTCCGCTGCTGCGGGCGTGCCCTGCGGTTTCGGGTGCTTTGTGCTATCATCGTGCCGCCGAATAATCCGACAAAGAGAGAATGCCGAATGAAGCCGCTGCAAAACGATACTTTCCTGCGCGCCCTGCTCAAAGAACCGGTCGAATATACACCAATCTGGATGATGCGGCAGGCCGGCCGCTATCTGCCCGAATATCAGGCCACCCGCGCGCGCGCCGGCAGTTTTCTCGATTTGTGCAAAAACACCGAACTGGCCACCGAAGTAACCATTCAGCCGCTGGAACGATTCGATTTGGACGCGGCCATTCTGTTTTCCGACATTCTCACTGTCCCCGACGCCATGGGGTTGGGTCTGTATTTCGCCGAGGGCGAAGGGCCGAAATTCGAACGGCCGCTGCAACACGAAGCCGACATCGCCAAACTGGCCGTACCCGATATGGCAACGCTGCAATATGTATTTGATGCGGTAGCGTCCATCCGCCGTGCGCTGGACGGCCGCGTGCCGCTCATCGGCTTTTCCGGCAGCCCGTTTACGCTTGCCTGCTATATGGTAGAAGGGGCCGGCAGCAAAGAATTCCGCACCATCAAAACCATGATGTATTCGCGCCCCGAACTTTTGCACAAAATCTTAGATGTCAACGCACAGGCCGTTACCGCCTACCTCAACGCCCAAATCGACGCAGGCGCGCAGGCCGTGCAGATTTTCGACACATGGGGCGGCGTATTGAGCGACGCGGCTTTCGAAGCATTCAGCCTGCGCTATATGAAACAGATTTCAGACGGCCTCAAACGCGAAAACGAAGGCCGCCGCGTACCGCTGATTGTGTTTACCAAAGGCGGCGGTCTGTGGCTGGAAAAACTGGCCGGTATCGGTGCCGACGCGCTCGGCTTGGATTGGACGTGCAACATCGGCGAAGCCCGTCGCCGCGTGGGCGGGCAGGTTGCCTTACAGGGCAATTTCGATCCGTCCGCCCTGTTCGGCACTCCCGAAGCCATACGCGCCGAGGCCGCCCGCATCTTGGCTGAATACGGCAGCGGCAGCGGCCATGTGTTCAATCTCGGCCACGGCATCAGCCAGCACGCCGACCCCGAACACGCCAAGATACTGGTCGATGCCGTGCACGAGTTGTCGCGCCCGTACCACCGGTAATCCGTCTGCGGCAAAAAAACCGCAATCCGTCAGGCCGTCTGAAACGCCGTTTGAGTTCGTTTTTAGACGGCCTTGTGCCTTGTACGGCCTGCTCGGACCCGTTCCGTTATCACTGCGGCCTGAAAGCGCAGGCCGCCGCATTTCGGTGCGGACGGCGGCGCGGTTGCGCATTTTTTTTGTTGCAGACTTGCAAACAAACTGCCATTTTGCGTAAAAAATAGTTGTCGAAACCGATAAAAATCAGTACAAATAGGCCGCAGGAAAACAGAGCGGCAGTTCCCGCGCCGGGTGCAGACGGCCGCTTTGCCCGATTCCGCTGCCGCAGGGCAGTATCAAAACCCAGCCATAAGGAGAATAACGATGAAACGTAAAGTAGTGGCCGCATTGCTGATCGGCAGCCCGATTCTGGTACAGGCCGCCGCATTGGAGCGCACACCCCAATCCACTGATTTTATTTTTGACAAAGGCAACCGCGTTGAGGCGGGTATTTCGTTTGTCCGTCCCGACATATCGGGTAAAGCACTCAATCCGCAAACCGGCAAATTCGATGCGGATACCGGCTCGGTTGCCAACAACTTCAATGCCTATGCGCTTCAAGGGAAATTCCAGCTCAATGATGCGCTGTCTCTCGGCCTGAAATACGAACAGCCTTTCGGCATTGATGTGGCGTATGGCGATAAAGCGGGGGTGTCGGCCGGCCTGCGTGCCAAAGCCACCGTACACAACCTGACCGCGCTGGCTGCCTATAAAACCCCTGCAAACATTACCGTTTTCGGCGGCCCGGCTTATCAGCGTTTGGACGGTCATGCCCAAGTTAACGTGCCGGTTTTCGGTACTTACAAACTGGAGCTGCCCACAGACGGCGCATGGGGCTACGTTGCCGGCGCGGCATACGAAAAACCGGAAATCGCCCTGCGCGCGTCATTGACCTACCGTTCGCAAATCAAATACAAAGGCGCAGCCCGCGAAAGTGCCGGCCCCTTAAACAGTACCAACCCCATCGAGCTCAAAATACCGCGTTCGGTTAATGTCAATCTGCAAACGGGTATTGCGCCTAAGACCCTGCTGCTGGCCGGTGTGCGTTGGACCGACTGGTCTAATTTCAAGATCAGCCCGAAAGCCTTCGGTACAGTTGCTAAATCCGATTTGGTAACATACGAAAAAGATTCGTTCCAATACTCGCTCGGTGTCGGCCGCCAGCTGACTGACAAGCTGACCGGTGTCGTGATTGGTACATATGATACCGGTGCAGGCTCTGTTATTTCTCCGCTGGGTCCGACAAACAGAAGTTATACGCTGCAACTGTTGGGCAAATATCAGGTGAACGACAATGTGGATATCGGTCTCGGAGCGCAATACAAACGCTATAAAGACCAAGAAACCACCAGCAAGGCGATGGGCAGAAGCACAGTTGTCGGCCGCTTTGACGGCATGAACGTTTGGGGTGTCGGTGCCCGCGTCGGTGTGAAGTGGTAATACAGCACCGATTGGTTCAATAATCGCCCAAGGCCGTCTGAATCATTAATACAGGCGGTCTTTTACAATCCGGCCGCATACCGGACAAGTCCGGTATTTCGTAAAACCGTGCAAAGAAGCCATAGTAGCCATAGATACTTGATTTAAGCAGGCTTCTTTTTTTGGTGGTGGGGATGGTTTTAAAAATGCGTATGTCGGATACCCGTATCCGGCATTTTCTTTTTTCATTTTGTTTTCAGTCCTTTTTCTTACCTTCTTACCTTCTTACCTTCTTACCTTCTTACCTTCTTACCTTATTTCCTGATTATCCGGCAGTCATAGCAGACCAACCTGCACAGAGGCTGCTGGAGGGGAGATTTTTCGGAGTATAGGTCTTTCTAAAAATAAGCATAAAGAGCCGGGGTTCTGGAAACCGCAAGCCGGCAGCGCCGGAAGGTTTGCCGTCATACGGAGGGGCTGTCCCGAGCCGCCGGGTTTCCGCCTTATGCGCCGGGGGCAGCCCTACCGAAGCGTGCCTAAAAGCCGCGCGACAAAAAAGTCAGACAAAAGGCGCATATAAAAGCCAAATAAAATAGAGACTTGACGGATTGTCTGTCACATATCGGTCAAAAGTCCGGATATAGTGCTTGCATATTTGAGGGG
Source organism: Neisseria leonii (assembly GCF_028776105.2). Classification (NCBI taxonomy): domain Bacteria; kingdom Pseudomonadati; phylum Pseudomonadota; class Betaproteobacteria; order Neisseriales; family Neisseriaceae; genus Neisseria; species Neisseria leonii. The sequence continues at coordinate 1,931,903 of NZ_CP145606.1, forward strand.
AGGGGCGTATAGTTTGGTCTTCGCTGCTTTGCGGCGGGTTATTTTGGTTTGATTGAAAAAAGATTTTGACTTTTTTAAATTGCGTGCTAAAATAATCGTCTTTGCTCTTTAACAAACAGATTACCGATAAGTGTGAGTGCGCGAGCCTCACACTGCGACAAAAACAGACAGGATAGATTTATTTATCCTTGTCGGTTTCTTTGAAGCAGACCAGAAGTTAAAAAGTTAGAGATTGAACATAAGAGTTTGATCCTGGCTCAGATTGAACGCTGGCGGCATGCTTTACACATGCAAGTCGGACGGCAGCACAGAGAAGCTTGCTTCTTGGGTGGCGAGTGGCGAACGGGTGAGTAACATATTGGAACGTACCGGGTAATGGGGGATAACTAATCGAAAGATTAGCTAATACCGCATACGTCCTGAGGGAGAAAGCGGGGGCTCTTCGGACCTCGCGTTATTCGAGCGGCCAATATCTGATTAGCTGGTTGGTGGGGTAAAGGCCTACCAAGGCGACGATCAGTAGCGGGTCTGAGAGGATGATCCGCCACACTGGGACTGAGACACGGCCCAGACTCCTACGGGAGGCAGCAGTGGGGAATTTTGGACAATGGGGGCAACCCTGATCCAGCCATGCCGCGTGTCTGAAGAAGGCCTTCGGGTTGTAAAGGACTTTTGTCAGGGAAGAAAAGGGCGATGTTAATACCGTTGCCTCATGACGGTACCTGAAGAATAAGCACCGGCTAACTACGTGCCAGCAGCCGCGGTAATACGTAGGGTGCGAGCGTTAATCGGAATTACTGGGCGTAAAGCGGGCGCAGACGGTTTGTTAAGCAGGATGTGAAATCCCCGGGCTCAACCTGGGAACTGCGTTCTGAACTGGCAGGCTAGAGTGTGTCAGAGGGGGGTAGAATTCCACGTGTAGCAGTGAAATGCGTAGAGATGTGGAGGAATACCGATGGCGAAGGCAGCCCCCTGGGATAACACTGACGTTCATGCCCGAAAGCGTGGGTAGCAAACAGGATTAGATACCCTGGTAGTCCACGCCCTAAACGATGTCGATTAGCTGTTGGGGTGCTTGACACCTTAGTAGCGTAGCTAACGCGTGAAATCGACCGCCTGGGGAGTACGGTCGCAAGATTAAAACTCAAAGGAATTGACGGGGACCCGCACAAGCGGTGGATGATGTGGATTAATTCGATGCAACGCGAAGAACCTTACCTGGTCTTGACATGTACGGAAGAACTCAGAGACGAGTTTGTGCCTTCGGGAGCCGTAACACAGGTGCTGCATGGCTGTCGTCAGCTCGTGTCGTGAGATGTTGGGTTAAGTCCCGCAACGAGCGCAACCCTTGTCATTAGTTGCCATCATTTGGTTGGGCACTCTAATGAGACTGCCGGTGACAAACCGGAGGAAGGTGGGGATGACGTCAAGTCCTCATGGCCCTTATGACCAGGGCTTCACACGTCATACAATGGTCGGTACAGAGGGTAGCCAAGCCGCGAGGCGGAGCCAATCCCACAAAACCGATCGTAGTCCGGATTGCACTCTGCAACTCGAGTGCATGAAGTCGGAATCGCTAGTAATCGCAGGTCAGCATACTGCGGTGAATACGTTCCCGGGTCTTGTACACACCGCCCGTCACACCATGGGAGTGGGGGATACCAGAAGCAGATAGGGTAACCGCAAGGGGCCCGTTTGCCACGGTATGTTTCATGACTGGGGTGAAGTCGTAACAAGGTAGCCGTAGGGGAACCTGCGGCTGGATCACCTCCTTTCTAGAGAAAAGAAGAGGCTCGGGCACCCACACTTATCGGTAATCAGAGAATGCGGAAGAAGCAGGCCGTCTGAAAGAGTATCATTGATGATGACCGGTTTCTTTACAGGACATGGGTTTGTAGCTCAGGTGGTTAGAGCACACGCTTGATAAGCGTGGGGTCGTAGGTTCAAGTCCTACCAGACCCACCATCATACAGCAAGACACTGGGGGCATAGCTCAGTTGGTAGAGCACCTGCTTTGCAAGCAGGGGGTCATCGGTTCGATCCCGTTTGCCTCCACCACAAGCCTGCCGGATACAGACTTTACAAATCAAAGAAAGCTGCTAGAATGCGCAGCTTGCTTTTATTTGCGAAGTTGAAAAAACACCGCATCGATCTTTAACAAATTGGAAAGCCGAAATCAACAAACAAAGACACTGTCTGATTTGGTTTGAAATACTGATGCAACAGTATTTCAGGCGTAAAACAAATCGGAACAGAATTTGGGTGATGATTGTATCAAGTAGTTTGTGGAAGACAAAAGGCACAAACTACTCACAACAAAGCAGTAAGCTTTATCAGAGTAGAGAATTTAAGTTTTACCGGGTAGTCAACGCCGGGTAAGGCGAAGTCGAAAGGTTCTTCAAATGATAGAGTCAAGTGAATAAGTGCATCAGGTGGATGCCTTGGCGATGATAGGCGACGAAGGACGTGTAAGCCTGCGAAAAGCATCGGGGAGCTGGCAATAGAGCTATGATCCGGTGATATCCGAATGGGGAAACCCACACAGCAATGTGTATCCTGGTCTGAATCCATAGGACTAGCGAAGCGAACCCGGAGAACTGAACCATCTAAGTACCCGGAGGAAAAGAAATCAACCGAGATTCCGCAAGTAGTGGCGAGCGAAAGCGGAGGAGCCTGTATACGATAGCGCTTGAAATAGAAGAACGAGTTGGAAAGCTCGGCCATAGTGGGTGACAGCCCCGTATTCGAAATTTCAAGCGTGGTACTGAGTATACGAGAAGTAGGGCGGGACACGAGAAATCCTGTCTGAAGATGGGGGGACCATCCTCCAAGGCTAAATACTCATCATCGACCGATAGTGAACCAGTACCGTGAGGGAAAGGCGAAAAGAACCCCGGGAGGGGAGTGAAACAGAACCTGAAACCTGATGCATACAAACAGTGGGAGCGGACTTGTTCCGTGACTGCGTACCTTTTGTATAATGGGTCAACGACTTACATTCAGTAGCGAGCTTAACCGGATAGGGGAGGCGTAGGGAAACCGAGTCTTAATAGGGCGGATAGTTGCTGGGTGTAGACCCGAAACCGAGTGATCTATCCATGGCCAGGATGAAGGTGCGGTAACACGCACTGGAGGTCCGAACCCACGCATGTTGCAAAATGCGGGGATGAGCTGTGGATAGGGGTGAAAGGCTAAACAAACTCGGAGATAGCTGGTTCTCCCCGAAAACTATTTAGGTAGTGCCTCGAGTAAGAGACTGATGGGGGTAAAGCACTGTTATGGCTAGGGGGTCATTGCGACTTACCAACCCATGGCAAACTAAGAATACCATCAAGTTGTTCCTCGGGAGACAGACATCGGGTGCTAACGTCCGGTGTCGAGAGGGAAACAACCCAGACCGCCAGCTAAGGTCCCAAATGACAGATTAAGTGGTAAACGAAGTGGGAAGGCCCAGACAGCCAGGATGTTGGCTTAGAAGCAGCCATCATTTAAAGAAAGCGTAATAGCTCACTGGTCGAGTCGTCCTGCGCGGAAGATGTAACGGGGCTCAAATCTGTAACCGAAGCTGCGGATACCGTAAGGTATGGTAGGGGAGCGTTCTGTAGGCCGTAGAAGGTGCATTGAGAAGTGTGCTGGAGGTATCAGAAGTGCGAATGTTGACATGAGTAGCGATAAAGCGGGTGAAAAGCCCGCTCGCCGAAAGCCCAAGGTTTCCTACGCAACGTTCATCGGCGTAGGGTGAGTCGGCCCCTAAGGCGAGGCAGAAATGCGTAGTCGATGGGAAACGGGTTAATATTCCCGTACTTTGATTCAATGCGATGTGGGGACGGAGAAGGTTAGGTTGGCAGACTGTTGGAATAGTCTGTTTAAGCCGGTAGGTGGAAGACTTAGGCAAATCCGGGTCTTCATAACACCGAGAAGTGACGACGAGTGTCCACGGACACGAAGCAACCGATACCACGCTTCCAGGAAAAGCCGCTAAGCTTCAGTTGAATCAGAACCGTACCGCAAACCGACACAGGTGGGCAGGATGAGAATTCTAAGGCGCTTGAGAGAACTCGGGAGAAGGAACTCGGCAAATTGATACCGTAACTTCGGGAGAAGGTATGCCCTTTGACGTTAAGCCCTTGCGGTGTAAGCGTTGGAGGGTCGCAGAGAATCGGTGGCTGCGACTGTTTATTAAAAACACAGCACTCTGCTAACACGAAAGTGGACGTATAGGGTGTGACGCCTGCCCGGTGCTGGAAGGTTAATTGAAGATGTGAGAGCATCGGATCGAAGCCCCAGTAAACGGCGGCCGTAACTATAACGGTCCTAAGGTAGCGAAATTCCTTGTCGGGTAAGTTCCGACCCGCACGAATGGCGTAACGATGGCCACACTGTCTCCTCCCGAGACTCAGCGAAGTTGAAATGGTTGTGAAGATGCAATCTCCCCGCTGCTAGACGGAAAGACCCCGTGAACCTTTACTGTAGCTTTGCATTGGACTTTGAAGTCACTTGTGTAGGATAGGTGGGAGGCTTTGAAGCAGAGACGCCAGTTTCTGTGGAGCCGTCCTTGAAATACCACCCTGGTGGCTTTGAGGTTCTAACCCAGGTCCGTGATCCGGATCGGGGACCGTGCATGGTAGGCAGTTTGACTGGGGCGGTCTCCTCCCAAAGCGTAACGGAGGAGTTCGAAGGTTACCTAGGTCCGGTCGGAAATCGGACTGATAGTGCAATGGCAAAAGGTAGCTTAACTGCGAGACCGACAAGTCGAGCAGGTGCGAAAGCAGGACATAGTGATCCGGTGGTTCTGAATGGAAGGGCCATCGCTCAACGGATAAAAGGTACTCCGGGGATAACAGGCTGATTCCGCCCAAGAGTCCATATCGACGGCGGAGTTTGGCACCTCGATGTCGGCTCATCACATCCTGGGGCTGTAGTCGGTCCCAAGGGTATGGCTGTTCGCCATTTAAAGTGGTACGTGAGCTGGGTTTAAAACGTCGTGAGACAGTTTGGTCCCTATCTGCAGTGGGCGTTGGAAGTTTGACGGGGGCTGCTCCTAGTACGAGAGGACCGGAGTGGACGAACCTCTGGTGTACCGGTTGTGACGCCAGTCGCATCGCCGGGTAGCTAAGTTCGGAAGAGATAAGCGCTGAAAGCATCTAAGCGCGAAACTCGCCTGAAGATGAGACTTCCCTGAGGGTTTAACCCTCCTGAAGGGTCGTTGTAGACCACAACGTTGATAGGTCGGGTGTGGAAGCGCGGCAACGCGTGCAGCTAACCGATACTAATTGCCCGTGAGGCTTGACTCTATCATTTGAAGCACTTTGATGCTCAAAGATTAAGCTTACTGATGAAATACTTCATCACCAGTTGATTAAACAATAAATAAACGCAACAGCGTAACGGCTTTCCGGTTTGTACAGTTTATGTCTGGCGGCCATAGCGGTTTGGTCCCACGCCTTCCCATCCCGAACAGGACCGTGAAACGAACCAGCGCCGATGATAGTGTGGATGCCCATGTGAAAGTAGGTCACCGCCAGACACCAATTCAGAACCCCTGCACAATGTGCGGGGGTTTGCTTTTATGTGCTGCTTTATGGCGGCTTGCCCGGAAAATGAAATGGCAGACCGGGGAATGGGGGAGGGGGAGTAGGTCGGATACGGGTATCCGGCACGGTGCTGAATATCTTTCGATTCTCAAATATCAATCACCCCGTGTCGGATTCAAGAATCCGACCTACCAAGTAATATTTAAGGCCGGTTGGGGCAGAAACAGAAAACGGCCCTGCCGGCGAAGCCAGGCCTTTGCTGTTTCTCTATGCGGGGTGTGGCGGGTTACTTCCGTCCAGAACTGTGCGCTGTGGTTCGCATGGAGCAGATGGCACAGTTCGTGGATGCAGACATAGTCGCTCACCCATTCGGGTGCGCCGATCAGCCGCCAGTTGAGTTTGATGCCGCTCGGGCGGCAGACGCCCCAAAAGGTGCTTGCGCGGCTTAGTGAAATGCTTGCGGGATACAGGTCGAGTGTGCGGGCGTGGCGGTTCAGCTGCGGCAGTAGGACGGCCTCTGCCTGACGATATAAATGCTGTGTTAGGGCTGTCTGTCGGCTTGGGTAATCGGTTTCGGGCAGGTAAACGGCATCTCCGGTGATGCGGACATCGGGGGCGGCGTGTGTATGCAGCGGCAGTTTGCGGCCGAGATAGTAGATTTCAGACGGCCGCTCTTGGGGCGACGGGGTGCGGGACAAGACTTGGCGCAATGCGGATTCGTTGGCGTGCAGCCAGCGCAGGAGGGCAGGGTGCGACAGATGGGGCGGGTGGCTGATACGCAGGCTGCGGGTATCGTTGGGGCGCAGAATGATGTGCTTTCTGGCGCGCTGCGACAGCAGCAGGGTGATGGAGAGGCCGTCTGAAAAGGTGTAGGGCAACTGCTTCATGTGTTTATTCGGTGTATCCGCTGCTGTGCCAGAACGGTTGGCCGACGGTAGGGGTGCTGGCGCGTGCTTGGGCGCAGGCGGCAACCGGTGCCGACAGGTAGGCGCGCCGCCCGCTGTCGACCGCTTGGGTAAAGGAAACAGACATGTTGACGGGGTCGCCGCTGCGTGCAACGGCGGTATTGATCAATACGCCGTCATAACCCCATTCCATCACTTGTGCGGCCTGCGAAGGAAGGCCGAGGCCGGCATCAATAATCAGCGGTGTGTCGGGCAGCCGTTCCCGCAAAACGCGCAAAGCGTATTCATGCACCACCCCTAAGCCTGTGCCGATGGGGGCGGCCCACGGCATCAGGGCTTCGCAGCCGGCATCGAGCAGACGGCGGCAGGCAATCAAATCCTCTGTGCAGTAGGGCAGCACTTTAAAACCGTCGCGGATCAGGATGCCGGCTGCTTCAACCAGCTGGAAAACATCGGGCTGCAAAGTGCTGTCATCGCCGATGAGTTCCAGTTTAATCCATTCGGTTTCAAATACTTCGCGTGCCATGTGGGCGGTGGCGACGGCCTCCTGAACACTCAGGCAGCCTGCTGTGTTGGGCAGGATCGGCCGTCCCATGGCCTGCAACAATTGCCAGAATTCCCGGCCGTCTGCTTCGCGGACGGCACCGGCGCGGCGCAGGGAAACCGTTATCATCGCCGGCTTCGCGGCATCCACCGCCCCGCGCAGAATGTCGGGCGACGGGTAGGCTGCGGTGCCCAGCAGCAGGCGGGAGGGGAAAGTTTGAGCGTAGAGGGTTAAATCGGACATGATGACTCTTAACGGTTGGGCAGCAGAGGATTGCCGGTTTTCGGTATCGGACGCGGGCGGCCTTCGGTATCGATAGCGACATAGGTGAAGACGGCATGGGTAACGCGGAAGCGTTCCTGCGGCTGGTCGCGGCCGATGCGTTTGACCCATACTTCCACCTGGATTTGCAGCGAACTGTTTCCAACGGACAGGCATTCGCCGTAGCAGCAGACGACATCGCCCACTTTGACCGGCAACAGGAAAGACATTTTTTCCACAGAGGCGGTAACAATGCGCCCCTGCGCGATTTCGTAAGCCAGAATGCCGCCGCCGATGTCCATCTGCGACATTATCCAGCCGCCGAAAATATCGCCGTTGGGGTTGGTGTCGCCCGGCATCGCCATGGTGCGCAGCAGCATCTGGCCTTTGGGTTGCTGTGTCATGATATCTCCTTATCCGCCGACTACGGGGCGGACGATTTCGACCGCATCACCGTTTTGCAGCCGCGTTTCGGTGTAGGCGGTTTTGGGAACGAAAGCGGTATTCAGGGCAACGGCAAACGGCTGCTGCGGTTCGGTTTGGGCGATTAAATCGGCCAGCGTGCCGCCGCAAAAGGTTGTGGTTTGGCCGTTGAGCGTGATGCTGATCATAGTATCTATATCTAAGGGTTGAGGCCGTCTGAAACAGGCAGCGGGCGGTGCCGTTTTTTCGGAAACGCAGGGTGTCGGTTTTCAGACGGCCTTTTGATTGTCGGTACGCACGGACGGGCGGTAGCGCAGACAGAAGCGGCGGGTTTCGCCTGCTGCCAGCGTGTACAGCCCGATGCCGTTGTTGAAACAGTCCGGCGCGCCGCTGAGATTTTCCAGTGCGATGCAGTCGCGCTCGGGCGGAATATAAATTTGCAGCAGCGGGTAGTTTTCTTCGGCATCAACTGCCAGTTCCAGCCGCCGGCTGCGCAATACGGCGGCGGCATATCCGCGATCGGGCAGAAAACTGTTGTCCAGACCGATACCGGCCAGCGGCTGCGGCGTCAGGAAACGGGTATCGGTTTCTTCTCCGCCGGTGGGCAGCAAAGCGGCATCGAATACCAGTTTGCGGCTGCCCGCCAATTGCAGCGTCCATTCATCCAGCACGCCGTCCAGACGGAAATAGGGATGCCAGCCGTCGGCCAGCGGCAGGGGCGTGCTGCCGGTATTTTCGGCGGCGGTGTGCACGTGCAGGCCGTCTGAACGCAGCGTGTAGCGCACGGTCAGGCGGTAGGGGAAAGGATAACCGGGCAGGCTGCCGCGATAATCGTAAGCCAGTTCGCACCAGGCGGATTGACCGTCGGCACCTTCGGCAATCAGGCTGAACGGCGCATCGTACAGCAGGCCGTGTATGGCGTGGCCGTCGAGCCGGTGTTTGCCGGTTTCGAAACTGCGCCCCTGAAAGGTGTAACGCCCCTGATTCAGACGGCAGACAAACGGGCTGAGTTTCGCGCTGCGAAAACCCTGTGTGATGCGTTCGGCCGCATCCTGCGCGTGGTCGAACGCCGCAACGAAATTGTGGCTGCCGCCTTCGGGCAGACGGATTTCCAGACGGTTGAGCAGTGCGCCGAACGGCAGGATTTCCGCCCTCAGCGCGCTGCTGTGCAAAATGATGCCGTCTGAACGGCTTTCGGTTTGGAACATGGCGCGTATCGTGGTAAAAACGTAATCATAATGTATCAGGCGGCGGTGTGCCATGCCTGAGGCCGGAAAAATTCAGGAGCAGAAATAAATGACTTATCAGGCAGTACAGACCCTGCCGCCGGGCGCGTGGGACATTATCGGCGATGTGCACGGCGAATGGGCGGCATTGTGCACCCTGCTCGGGCATTTGGGTTATGCGGCCGACGGCAGCCACCCGCAGGGGCGGCGGTTGGTATTTGTCGGCGATTTGTGCGACCGCGGCCCCGACAGTCCGGCCGTGCTGGCGTGGTTCAAGCAGGCTTACGATGCGGGGCGCGCGCTGATGGTGCTCGGCAATCATGAGCTTAATTTGCTGGTGGACGATGCGAAAGACGGCTCGGGCTGGTTTTTCGACCGGCGCGCCGAACGCGACAGCGCGCTGTATGCGCCGTGGGTGCGGGCGGAGCGGGCGGAAAAAGCCGTGCTGGCGGATTGGCTGGCGCAAATGCCGTTGGTGTTGCAGCGTGGTGATTTGCGCATTGTCCATGCCGCCTGGCTGCCCGAACAGATTGCGCGTTTGGAAACGCATACGGGCGGTTTGGCGGCGCGTTACCGGACGTGGGACGAAGCAGTGGTGCAGGCACTGGAAGGGGCGCCGTGGTATGCCGATTATATGCGCGAGCAGCGGCAGTATGGCCGCGAAATCGAAGACCCCGACCGCCTGCCGCCGCCGATGCCCGCCACGGCACAATTTGAGTTGGCACGCAGCCGTCTGCATCCGATACGCGCGCTGACGAGCGGGGTGGAACAAATCGTTGCGCGGCCGTTTTTTGCGGCCGGACGCTGGCGTTTTACCGGCCGCTGCCGGTGGTGGGCGGACTATGACGGTGAAGCCGCCGTGGTAATCGGCCATTATTGGCGGCATTGGTATCCGAAACGGGACGACGGGCGGGAAGTGCTGTTTCCCGAAGCGAATAACGCTTGGCTGGGCAGGGCGGGCAAAGTATTTTGCGTGGATTATTCGGTGGGCGCGCGTTGGCGCGACCGCCAATCGGGGCTGCCGCCGGAGCGGTCGGCTTTTCGGCTGGCCGCTCTGCGCTGGCCGGAGCGTACGCTGATGTTTGACGACGGCAGTCAGGCACCGACGGTGAAAGTTTGACCCGACTTTGCACAGAATCGTCTGACGGCAGGCGTATCCTTGCTATAATCCGCCTGAACCATTTCTATTGATAAAAGGCCGTCTGAAAACCGCTGTCGGCCGCAGCCCGCATGATTCAGACGGCCGTAAAAACGACTATGACAACCATGAGCCAAACCCCTCTGTTAGACACCGTCAGCCTGCCGCAAGACCTGCGGCGGCTGGATTTATCGGAGCTGCCGCAGCTGGCGGCCGAACTGCGCACTTTCCTGCTGGAAAGCGTGCCGCGTACCGGCGGCCATTTCGCCAGCAATCTGGGGGCGGTCGAGCTGACCGTGGCACTGCATTATGTTTACCATACGCCGCAAGACCATTTGGTATGGGACGTAGGCCATCAGAGTTATCCGCACAAAATCCTGACCGGCCGCCGAAACCGCATGGATACCATGCGCCAATACGGCGGCTTGGCGGGCTTTCCCAAACGGGGCGAAAGCGAATACGACGATTTCGGCGTAGGGCACTCGTCCACATCCATCGGTGCCGCGCTGGGCATGGCGGTGGCCGACAAACTGGCCGGGTGTGACAGCCGCAGCGTGGCCGTGATCGGCGACGGTGCGATGACGGCCGGACAGGCGTTTGAGGCATTGAATTGTGCGGGCGATATGGACATCGACCTGCTGGTGGTGCTGAACGACAACGAAATGTCGATTTCGCCCAATGTCGGCGCGCTGCCCAAATATCTGGCGCGCAATGTGGTGCGCGATATGCACGGCCTGCTGTCCACGATTAAGGCGCAGTCGAGCAAGGTGCTGGACAAATTGCCCGGTGCGCTGGAAATCGCACAAAAAGTCGAACATAAAATCAAAACGTTGGCAGATGAGGGCGAACACATCAAGCAGTCGCTGTCGCTGTTTGAGAATTTCGGTTTTCACTATACGGGGCCGGTGGACGGGCATAATGTCGAAGATTTGGTCAAAGTGCTGCGTGATTTGCGCGGGCGCAAAGGGCCGCAGCTGCTGCACGTGATTACCAAAAAAGGGCAGGGCTACAAGTTGGCGGAAAACGATCCGGTGAAGTATCACGCCATCGGCAAAACCCCGTCCGCGCTGTTGAAGGAAAAACCTGCTGCCGCGCCCAAACCCACGTACACCGATATTTTCGGCCGCTGGCTGACGGATCAGGCTCAGGCGGATACGCGCCTGGTGGCGATCACGCCCGCCATGCGCGAGGGCAGCGGTTTGGTGGCGTTTGAGCAGGCGTTTCCCGAGCGGTATTTCGATGTCGGCATCGCCGAGCAGCATGCGGTAACTTTTGCTGCCGGTTTGGCCTGTGAGGGCATGAAGCCTGTGGTGGCGATTTATTCCACGTTCTTGCAGCGCGGTTACGACCAGCTTGTGCACGATGTCGCCTTGCAGAATCTGCCGGTGATGTTTGCGGTGGACCGTGCGGGCATTGTCGGTGCAGACGGCCCCACCCATGCGGGGATTTACGATTTGAGCTATCTGCGCTGTGTGCCGAATCTGGTGATTGCCGCGCCCAGCGACGAGCGCGAAAGCCGTCTGCTGCTGTCCACCTGTTACGCGCTGGATAAACCGAGTGTGGTGCGCTATCCGCGCGGCAGCGGCAGCGGCGCGGCGGCAGGCAGCGATTTGGCGGTCGTGCCGGTAGGTAAAGGCGTGGTGCGGCGCGAAGGGCGGCGGGTGGCGGTGCTGGCGTTCGGCAGCATGGTCGCGCCCGCATCGGCGGCAGCGGAAAGTGGGGATTACACTGTGGCCGATATGCGGTTTGTCAAACCATTGGACGAAGAGCTGATTGTCCGTTTGGCCGGGAGCCATGATTATCTGGTGTGCGCCGAAGAAAACGCGGTGATGGGCGGAGCGGGTAGCGCGGTACTGGAAGTGCTGGCCGCGCGCGGTATTGCCAAACCCGTACTGCTGGCGGGGATTCCCGATGTCGTTACCGGACATGGCGATCCGGCCAAATTGCTGGATGATTTGGGTTTGAGCGCGGCGGCGTTGCAGCAGCGGATTGCCGGATGGCTGGCCGAACGGGCGGATTGACAGCCGTATGGCCTGAACAAAGTTCAAACGCGGCAGTTAAGGCCGTCTGAAAACAGGTAAAGCGGGTTTCAGACGGCCTTACGGTTGGGATTCGGGCGGTTGTGCCGGATTCGGGAATCCGGCCTACTGACTGCGCCGACATCCAGTAGCCCACCAGCTTTTTCAGTTCCATCAGAGAATGCTTCGGATTTTTCTTCTTCATCGCCGCCAGCGAACGGTTGAACGGTTGCAGATACAGCCGGTCGAAACGTTCATTCTCCGCATCACGCATAGACGCGCCACGGCGATACGACTGCTCAAGCATCTGGCGTTCCTGCTCATCAGCCGCAAAATAAGGCAAATCATCAGCCCAACGTTTCAGCTGAATCTGCGCATCTTCCACTGCCTCAATCACTTTGTCCTTCATCGATACCACGCGGTCTTTCAGACGGCCTGCGGCCGCTTTCTCCATTTGGAAGCTGCGGAACATATCAGCCAAAACGGAATCCGGAAGCTGCCATTCGCCCGTCTCGGCAAAAGCGCGCACTTCCTCCGGTGTCTGCATCGATTGGCTGAACAGAATATCGGGCGAATCCCCCGCTTCCTCTTGCAATATCTGCAACAGACGTTTATCATCAATTTTCAAAGGCGATTTGCTTTCGAAACTTGGATTTGTTATCCCTGCGGTAGAAAGTAAGTTGCCTTTTTCAATGTTTGTCAGCTTGTGGTCGTAATAACGCTCCCCATTATCGCCGACAGCAACAGTTGCACGAACGGTATAATCCGTTCCGCCAATATCTAAGCCCGCAACATAATATTCATAGCTTTCTACATCGGGATTAACTGCTGTATCCTCATTTAAAGCCCTATCAATATAAATTCCTTTTTCAATAATCTGAGGAATCGCAGCAACACTTTGTAACTGTCCGATATTCTTATAGTCGTGCTGTAAGACTTCTTTCAAGCCGCTCAGGCTTAAATTAATCTCCCGCCCCGTATCCCGATTGACATAAGTTCCCCGCAAACGCTTGCCGTATTCCAGCGCATTGCGCTTATAGCGGCGCAGGTCCGCATCGGCCTCAATCTCCCTGCCCGAAATCCGCACAGGCTCCGCAGCGCGCAGCTTCTCGAAACTTTCCGCCTTCGGACGCAGCAAGGCCGAATCCGCCCCTTCGCTCAGGCTGAAACGCATATCCGGATTATCCGCATCAACAGCACCGGGCTTGTAATTCAGATAGCGGCGTAATATACTGGCTACATCTCCTGAATTCAGTTTCCCGCGCGGCTCGGATACTCCGGTATCAGCGGCGGAATCACCGTCTAATCCGGTAAGAGCTGTATTCAGGAGATTGTCTTTGGTAATCACGCTGTGCAGATACATACGCTGCGTATTCATATCTTTCCGAACCAATACCGTAACAATATCGTCTTTCCCATCAATCTCAACAGGCGCACTGATAAAATAGCTCGTCAGCCGGTCATGTTCGGTCTCTGCCACCACCACACCTTTTTCAATGACTGTCGGCACTGCTTCAAACGCCATCGCCTTATTTGGATTGATGCCGTGAGCCAATGAATCTTTAACTGATTTTGCCGTCAGCCGCACTTCCCCGATTTCAGGGTTAACCGCTTTCCCGCCTGCCTGATTGAAGAGGTTAACCGCCCATTGGCGCAAAGCCTTGTTCTCACGCGGCGCGGTACGCTCCGTAATACGGTAAACAGGTTCGCCCTGCAAGAATGCCGCCTTACGTGCAAACCCGGCATCGGCAGGTGCCTGACTGAAACGCATACCGTCTTGCGCCTTATCTTTTGCAATCCCCGATTTGGCAGCGCGTTCGTCATACAGTACCTGATACTCCGCCTCTTTTTCGGCGATCAGGCGGCTTAAATAATTGCGGTTTGATACTTCCGCTTCGCTGTCCCCTGTCTGCCAGGACAACATTTCGCGGTAACGACGGATGCTTTCCTTTATCTCCTTCATCGCTTTGGTGTCCCGAACCACCGGCTTTGACGGCGCTTTGCTTTTCGGGGCGGCTTTCTCCATACCGCTGTCTTTATCCAAGATATTCTGTACATACTTGGGTACTTTCAGGCCGAACATCTCCCCCGCAAACGCTACCGCTTCAACCCAGCTGCCGTCGGTGTAGTATTTCGCATCTTTGCCCCGGGCGTTTTTCTCCCTGCCCTTGCGGGGAAAAACATCGAACATATCGTAAAACGGTCTGTGATGTGCCGGCAGGGCATGGTCGGAAACGCGGATTTTCAAATACAGGCCTTTGTCGTTATCGGACAGTTCGATATATTCCGAATCGCTCGCGCGTGACGAATCGCGATAAACGGTCAGCTCTCCCGGATAGGCAGCCGCCATCTTCTTCAAAGCGCGCTCTACTTTGTCCGCATCGTCGCTGTAGATGCTCATCAGCGCATCATCAGACAGTCCGTCCGTATCCCGTGTCTCTGCCGCCGTATCCGCCGACACATCACGGTGCAGATCGTCCAGCAGGGATACCAGCTGCGCATCGCCCGTATCGCGCCCGAACACCCGCGATACAAAGGCGCGCAGTTTCTCCCATACGTTTTGCAGTATGCTGTCGGTACGGCGGCGCAGCATCTGCGGCATCATCACGCCGTAGCGCGCTTCCAGTGCTTCCCATTCCCCCGTGCGTTTGGCCGCATACAGCTCCACCGCTGCTTCTTCCAGTGCAATGTCGCGCCTGTTCTTGGCCGGGTCGCCGTCGGGGCGTTGTGCCTGTATGCTGTCGGCCAGCTGCGCGATAATGCTGTGTTTGTCCAAACGGCGGAGTTCGGCTCGGTAGTCGCGGAATTCCCCGCGCGCAAAGCCCCGGTGTCCCAGTTCGTGCCATGCCACAAAGGCCGCCCGCTCCGGTGCCAGGTTCTCGGCAAAGAGATAAACCCGTCCCGCAGCCGCATCAAATGCCCCGTCATAACGGTTGGACAGTATGCGCTCTGCCGATGCGGGGATTTCCCGCTTCACATCGGTTACCAGAGTAACCCGCCCGGCCAGACGGCCTAAGGCTTCGTCCAGCTTGGCCTGATATGCCCCCTTGTCCTGTGCGCGGTTTTGCGGTATATTTTTTTCTGTATTGGAAACAGCTCCCACATCTTGACGCGTAAGTGTAGGCTTGGTGTGCGTAGCATTATCGGTATCGACGCTGCCTGCCGGTTCTGCACCTGTTTCATACAGCTCAAAGGCCGTAACCATCCATGCGTTACTGCCTTTGTTTTTTACCAGCCCTGCGCGGTAGCCGTCATAATCAATCTGCACACTTACTGATTTTCCGTCATGCCGCTCCCATCGGTTAACTACTGTACCTCTCGCAATAGCTTCTACAATATTGTCCGTCAGCATACGCACCGTTTCGCCGTAAGACATTCCGTCTTTGCGTTGGCGCGCTTCCAGAATATGCGACAGGCCTTTGCCTACCGGCTCGCCCTTTTTGTTCAGCGGACGGGTCGTGCCGTCATCACCCCAGACAAAATCCACCCAGCCCAAATCCTGACGGAACATCGCCCGCTTCACATCGGCTTTCTCCGTCAGCGCACGGTTCATCGCCTCACGCCCGCGCCGGATATTCGCCTCAACCGACTTCATCGCGCTTTGGCTGAACAGGCCGTCTGATTCCGCCCCTGCTTCCGTTACGCCTGCCGGTTCATCTTCCGCAACGCCGCCTCCATCGCCCGCGCCATCTCGGGATTGTTCTGCAGGTTGTAAATCAGCCGCAGCAGTGCCGCCTGATTGCGTTCCGTACTGTTCAAAGCCTCCTGTTGCTGCCGTATCGCTGCGTTGCGCTTCTCTTCCTGTGTCTGCCTGCCCATCTATCACTCCTTTCAGTAACTGTTCCCGTGCCGGTATCTCTGCCCCGCCGAACATATCCGCTTCGTTCGGATTGCCCAAGGCGCGTACCGCTTCGTAGTAGTTTTGAATCAGTTCGCGGATTTTCTTCGCGCTTCTGCTGTTCTCTTCCATAAACTGCAGCAGCATTTCGACAACGGGGCTTTGCCGCTCCCGCTCCAAGTCCTGCTGTGCCAGAAAGTCGGATACACTGCCGCCGTTGCGTCGGATTTGTTCCAGCAGGTCGGCCGCCGCCATCAAATCGGTCGCGATGTCCCTGTCATAGATGCTGCCGTATGCCATACCGTCGGACGGGGCAGCATCGTTGCGTGCCTGTGCGATGGTGTTGGCCGACTGGACAAGGGCGCGGTTGATGTTCCTCCTGCCGCCGTCGGCGGTTTCCACTGCGCGGGCAAGGGTGGGGCTGTCGCCGTATGCGCCGTACAGCAGCGCGTTTTCAATCCGCTGCAAACCCTGCTGCGAAATATACCCGTCTGCCGTCTGAACGGCATTGCGCTGATTCTGCGGCAGATTGCCGACAAAATGCGCTACGGCCTTGCGGCTGGCGGCCTGATTCAGCGTGCCGTCGTCGTTAAAGGCGAACAGCTCCACCGGCGGCAGCCGCTCAAAGTCGGCCTTGGCCTGCTCCAACGCACTCATCGCCATACTGCCGCCCTCGTTTGAGGCTATGGCGGCCTGTTTGATGTCCACGTCGTTGACCAGGCGGCGCACCAATACGGGCGTATCAAACTGCGCCACCGCTTCCGGGGCAATGCCGAAACGCGCCGCATCGGCAGTCAGGTCGCGGCGGTAATTTTCTGCCGTTCCCTGTCCGTAGGCCTGTTTGACGGCGGCTATGCGCCCGTTGCCGCCAATCACGGTTTTACCGTCGTTGGCCAATGTGGGCGCGCCGCTGTCCATTTCGGGCGCATCGTTCAGACGGCGGTAATTCAGATTGCGCGCAATCTCGTCAATCTGCACCTGCCCCGCCTGACGGTTGCGGTCGCGGTATTGGTTGTCGGCTTTGCTGACGGCGGCCGCCATATCGGAAGCCTCGCGCAACTCCCATACCACAGGTTCGGTTCTGCCGCCTACAATGACATCATGCGCATTGCCCCGTACAATCCGCCCCGTATCGGTCGTGGCAGCCGCCGCCCGTTCGCGGGCAGTATCCGCAGGGCGGCCTGCGGGCGAATCAACGGGAGCGGTGTTCCGGCGCACGACTTCCGCTTCGGGCAGCACTTCCGCCCCGCTCACAGGCAGTTTCGACTCTGCGGCCGACAACGATTCCGATAACAGACGGTCGGCTGCATCGGCGCGGGCATTTTGCCCGCTTCCCGTATCCCGTGCTTCATTGTTGTGCCGTCCCAGATAAGCGGCCAGACCACCTGTGCCTACACCGGCCACCGCACCCTGCACACCGGATAGCAGCGCATCTTCAAAATAACCCTTATCCGGATTAACCGACTGCACCATCGAATTGGACAACACCGTCTGCGCGGCTTCGTCCGTCCCCTCCGACAGCATTTCCGCACCGATACGGCCGAGCGAACCCTTGGCAGCCTTACCCACCGCGCCCAGACCGAAACGCTCAAGGATTGCGCCGCTTGCCCCGCTCAATGCCAATTCGGGCAGATGCTCCGCGATATTGGTACCGACAATATTTTTCGCCGCCGCCTCACTCATACCCTGCTGCCGCAGCAAACGGTACTGCTCATTATTGCGCATCAAATCCGCATCGGCTTGCGCCAAGGTTTCTTCGTACAGAGTGCCGCGCGCCCCGCCGATACCCTGCGCGGCACCCACACCCATTGCCAGCGGAACAGCCGCCGCCAGAGATGCCCCGCCGGTAAACGGGGCGGCAGCAAGGCCGCCTGCAATAATAGCCGCCCCGGGAGCAACAGAAGCTCCCAGCTGCACGCCTTGCCGTACCGGATTGCGGGCAAAATTTCCCAGCCATGCGGAAACCTTGCCAAACTCCCCGTCCGCTTCGGCCATACGCTTATCGGCCTGATAATCGTCAAACCGCTGCTGCTCCGACAACTTGGCCAAATGAGCCGCCGCCGATTTGCGGTTATTGACCGCCCTCTCCGAAGACGGGTCATACAAATCCATAAACGGCTGCTGCATCTGGTCAATACCCGCCAATGCAATATTCCCCCAGTCGGACAGGGTTTCCCCCACCGTCCTGTTCGGGCGTTCCACCTTTACCGTTTCACGGGCAATATCCGCTGCGGCCTTACCGTACATCTGCTCCAGCTTCGGCAGCGCATCATCTAAAACCTTCTGCCTGCCGACCGCGTCCATACCCGCCGTAAACTGCCCGAACTCATCACCGAACTGACGGGCAATGCTCTCAGGCGTCCGAAAATTATTAACCCATTGTGCTGCCTGTTCGCGGCTGATTTTTGCCATACACACTCCATAAAAAAAGCCGCCCGATATTCAGGCGGCATAAAAACACCGATACACCAGACCGGCGGCATCAGAGAGCCTCCGGCGGTTAATGCGCCGTATCCGGACAGGCGCAGCCGGTGGCGGGCGCACTGTCCGAACGGTTGGCCAGATAGCCGGATACATTCCCCTCACAGTCGGCCACTTCCACCGTCCGGCCTTTCCCCGCCGTCGGATAAACATACCCGTATACCTTGCCGCCGCAGTTAGTAGGCCGGATACTCCGTATCCGACACACCACGCTGCGACCGGCTCTGCATTTTGTCGGATTCGAGAATCCGGCCCACACGGTACTGTTTGGTAAACGGCGTCAGGCAGTCGGTTTGATGGACAATATGAAGGCCGTCTGAAAACGCATATGCACGTTTTCAGACGGCCTTTTATAGTCGGTGATGCGCCGTCGGGCGGTTTTATCGGAACGGGGTAACGTCCATTTTGAACATGGCGCGGGCGGTGTTGAGCATCTGGCAGCTGAACCCCCATTCGTTGTCATACCATGAGAAGACTTTCACCATATTGCCGGCGGTTACTTTGGTCAGCGTGGCATCGAAGTTGCTGGCCTGGCTGGTGTGGTTGAAATCCATGGACACCAAAGGCAGGCTGTTGTAGCCCAGAATGCCTTTGAGCCCGCCTTCGGCGGCGGTTTTCAGCAGCTGGTTGACTTCTTCCACCGTGGTGTCGCGCGCGGCTTCGAAGCTCAAATCGACCAGTGAAACATTGACGGTCGGTACACGGATGGCCAGGCCGTCGAGTTTGCCGTTCAATTCGGGCAGGACGATGCCCACGGCTTTGGCCGCACCGGTTTTGGTGGGAATCATATTGACCACGCCGGAGCGGGCGCGGCGCAAATCTTTGTGGCGCACGTCGGTAACGGTTTGGTCGTTGGTCAATGCGTGAATGGTGGTCATCGAACCTTTGACGATGCCCAAGCCTTCGTGCAGAACTTTGGCCAGCGGTGCCAGACAGTTGGTGGTGCAGGAAGCGTTGGAGATGACGGTCATGTCATCGTTGATAATGTGGTGGTTGACACCGTAAACAATGGTGGCATCGACATCCGATTCGCCGGGCGCGGAAATCAGCACTTTTTTCGCACCGGCTTCCAAGTGGGCCTGAGCTTTGGATTTGCTCGTAAATGCACCGGTGCATTCCATGACCAAATCGACTTCGAGGTCGCGCCACGGCAGCTCGGCCGGGTTGCGGGTGGAAAAAAAGGGGATTTTTTTGCCGTTGATAATCAAATGGTTGGCATCGTGTTCAACATCGGCGGCAAAGCGGCCGTGAATGGTGTCGAATTTGGTCAGGTGGGCATTGGTTTCCAGGCTGCCGCTGGCATTGACGGCCACGATTTCCAGCTGGTTTTCGAGGCGGTAGTCATAAATGGCGCGCAATACTTGGCGGCCGATGCGGCCGTAGCCGTTGATGGCAATTTTGATGCCCATGAGAACAGTTCCTTTGTGTTGGCAGGTGGGAAAAATCTGCGCGGATTATAGCAAATTGTAGTCTGATGTAGTCAAGTTGGTGTGTCTGCCTCAACCAGAAAAAGTGCCCGCCAGGCGGGCACGGGCACAACGGTTAGCTCCGCAGAAACCCGCTGTGCCCGTTTTCAGACGGCCTGAGCGGGAGTTCTGCGGAGCTAAAATGGGCAAGGTGAATTTCTGATTCGCAAAAACGGCACACCATGCTGTTTCTGCGGAACCAAAACGGGCACAGCGGATGAAGGCGTAAAAACGGGAAAAGCGGCTTTCTGTAAATTACAAACCGGAGCATTCGGCGGCATGACAGCGGATGCCAGCAGAGCAGGCGCTTGGCAGCCGAAGCTGCGGGCAGAACGGAGATTCTGCCGTTGTAGCGGGCGGTGCGGCAGTCGGTGGTGTCCGAAAAAAACGGAGCAGCCGCGTCAGGGGGTAAAAAACGTCCAGCCGCCCGCAGGCAGATGGTCGGCCTGCCAACCGCCGAAATCGAGCCGGTGCAGCTGTTCGACACGGTTGCCTGCTGCGGCGACCATGCGTTTGACCTGGTGGTAACGGCCTTCGGTGATGGTCAGTATCAGGGTGTGTCTGTCGGCCAATTCGGCGGCCGCAGCAGCGACGGTTTCGTTGTCGTCGTGCAGCAGGACACCTGCGCACAGCGTGTCGCACAGGCTGCTGCCGGCCGGGTGCTTCAGGGTGGCGCGGTAGCGTTTGGCGACTTTGTGTTTGGGCGAAGTCAGGCGGTGGTTGAACTGTCCGTCGTTGGTCATCAGCAGGACACCGGTGGTGTCGGCATCGAGGCGGCCGACGGCCTGCATATCGATGTTGCGCATATGGTCGGGAAACAGGCTGAATACGCTGGGGTAGTCGCGCGGCTTGTGGGAAGTTTCGTAACCGGCGGGTTTGTTGAGCAGAATGTAGAAATACGGCTGGGGGACGACGGTAAACGCTTCGCCGTCGATCCGCAGTTCGTGTACGCTGTCGGGTGCGATTTCGGCGCGGGCGTGGCCGACCGTTTGGCCGTTGATGGAGACAAGGCCCCGGTCTATCAGCCATTGGCAGGTTTTTCGGCTGCCCAGCCCTTGGGCTTGCAGGTATTTGATGAGTTGCATGGCGGTTTGAGACGGTTGTCGGATAGAAAACAGGCCATCTGAAATGCGGTTTGCCTGTTTCAGACGGCCTGTGGTGTGTTTAGTGTGCCTGTTCCAATGTTAGTTTTTCCTGACGTTCGGCTTCGGCGGTTTCGCGTTCGCGGCGGGTAATCTGGCGCATCATGTACCAGTTGCCCGCAATAACGAGCGTGCCGACCACAGCGATAAAGATGGTGGCCAGTACGTTCATCTGTGGATCCAGCCCCAGCTTGATTTTCGAGAAGATGACCTGCGGCAGGGTGGAGGAACCCGGGCCGGACAGGAAAGAGGTAATCACCAAATCGTCAAGCGAGAGCGTGATGCCCAACAGGAAACCCGATGCAATCGCCGGTGCCACCAGCGGCAGGGTGATGACAAAGAAGATTTTCAGCGGCCGCGCGCCCAAATCCATGGCGGCTTCTTCCAGCGACTGATCCAGCTCGGCGAGGCGGGCGCGGATAATCACGGTGATGTAGGCCATGCACAGCGTGGTGTGGCCGAGGAAAATCGTGAAGAAACCGCGGTTGAGCCAGTCGCTGCTGCCCAAAATGCCCTGCATCAGGGATTGGACTTGGATAATCAGCAGCAGCATGGACAGGCCGGTAATCACGTCGGGCATCACCATCGGGGCGGATACCATACCGGCAAACAGCGTGCTGCCGCGGAAGCGTTTGATGCGCGCCAGGGCATAACCCGCCAGTGTGCCGAGAATGACGGCGGCAAACGACGAAACCACGGCGATGCGCAGCGAGAGCCACGCCGCTTCGAGGATTTGGTCGTTTTCCAGCAGTTTGGCGTACCAATGGGTCGAGAAACCGCCCCACACCGTTACCAGTTTGGATTCGTTAAACGAATAAATCACCAGCACAATCAGCGGCAGATAGAGAAAGGCCAGGCCCAAAAACAGCATCAATTTGAGAAACCAGGACATTTTCTGTTTAGCCATGTCTGCCTCCTTCCATTTCGCGGTTTTCGAGACGGTGGAACAATGCGATCGGCAGCACCAGCAGCAATACCATCACCACGGCAAGTGCCGAGGCCAGCGGCCAGTTGTTTTGGTCGAAAAACGCCATCCACAGGGTTTTGCCGATCATCAGGTTGTCGGGGCCGCCCACCAGATCGGGAATCACAAATTCGCCCACGGCGGGAATGAAAACCAGCATCGATCCGGCAATGATGCCGGTTTTCGACAGGGGCAGCGTGATGGTGAAAAAGGCTTTGACCGGCCCCGCCCCCAAGTCGGATGCGGCTTCGAGCAGGCGGTCGTCCAGCTTAATCAGCTGGGTGTAGAGCGGCAGAATCATAAACGGCAGGTAGGCGTACACCATCACCAGATTGAGCGAGAAACTGTTGTAAAACAGATCCAGCGGTTCGCTGATGATGCCGTATTTCATCAACAGGTTGTTGATGATGCCGGTTTGGCTGAGCAGCCCCATCCAGGCGTAAACGCGCAGCAGGAACGAGGTCCAGAACGGCAGCATGATGGCCAGCAGCAGGCCGTTGCGGTATTCGGGTTTGGCGCGCGAAATGGCGTAGGCCATCGGGTAGCCCAAGAGCAGGCAGATCAGGGTGGTACTGAACGCGGTTTTGATCGACGACCAGTACGTGCGCAGGTAAATGCTGCTGTCGCCGCTGCCGCCCAGCCCCAGCATCTGGCCGAGGGTATTCCAGAAATTGTAGAAAATTTCTTTGTAATTCTGCGTTACCATATGCAGGGTCTGCCGGCCGGTCTGCGGGTCGGTAACGAACAGGTCGGTGTATGGCGGAATACGGATTTCCTGCTCGGCGAAGCTGATTTTCAGCACGATGAAAAACGGTACCAGAAACAGCAGCAGCAGCCAGATGTAGGGGATACCGATAACCAGCCTGCGTCCCGGGCGCAGGCGGCGTTTGGCGTTGATGGACATTTTCAGACGGCCTCCTTAGCGTGTGAGCGGGGTCGGCTGGTTTTCCGGCCAGTCCAGATACACTTCTTCGTCCCAGGTCGGCGGCGTGAGGTTGCGCACATACCAATAAGGTGCCGGCACCTGGCTCTTGATGATGCGGCCGTTTTCCATCTGCACGTGGTAAATGGCAAAACTACCCAGATAGGCGATTTCCTTCACAATGCCCCGTGCCCAGTTGTGGGTTTCGCGGTGGGCGGGTTTTTCTTTGTGCAGGTCGATGTCTTCGGGGCGGATACTCACCCAAATCGTTTGGCCGACACCGCCGTCGAAACGCTGGTCGGTATAGACTTTGGCGGGCAGCTCGGGACAGTCGATGAGTGCGTGGCCGTCGTCTTTGTGTACGACGGTTCCCTCGAAAATATTGGTTTCGCCGATAAATTCGGCGGTAAAGCGGCTGTTGGGGAAATCATACACATCGCTGGGCGACCCGACCTGTTTGAGCTGGCCGTCGGACATAATCGCCACGCGGTCGGCCATGGTCATCGCCTCTTCCTGATCGTGGGTCACCATCATGCAGGTAACGCCTACATTTTCCAGCGTGTTCACCAATTCCAGCTGTGTCTGCTGGCGCAGCTTTTTATCCAGCGCGCCCAAAGGTTCGTCCAACAGCAGCAGCTTGGGGCGTTTGGCCAGCGAGCGCGCCAGAGCCACACGCTGCTGCTGGCCGCCGGAGAGCTGGTGCGGCTTGCGTTTGGCAAATTTCACCATCTGCACCAGCCGCAGCATTTCCTCCACGCGCGCGCTGATTTCGCCGGCGGGGATTTTGTCCTGTTTGAGGCCGAAAGCGATATTTTGTTCCACCGTCATGTGCGGGAACAGCGCATAACTCTGGAACATCATATTAATCGGGCGGTCGTACGGCAGCAGGCGGGTAATGTCCTGACCGTCGAGAATAATACTGCCCTCGCTGGGCGTTTCCATACCGGCGAGCATACGCAGCAGCGTGGATTTGCCGCTGCCCGAACTGCCCAGCAGGGCGAAAATTTCGTGGCGGTAGATATCGAGGTCGATGTGATCGACAGCATAATTATCACCAAATTTTTTAACCAAGCCCTTGATTTGCAGATAGGGTTGGGCGGTAGATTCTGTGGTCATGACAGGCTCCAGAAAGTCGTTACCGGCTAAAACGGATCGGGGGTGAAAATAAAGCTGTTGGATTGACTGCGGCCACCGGCGGCGGGCAGGCGTTCGCCCAGCAGGAAATTTTTACTGAAAACTATCAATTATATACTTTATTTGAACTCGAAGGCAACGTGGCGGATGTTATGTAAGCTAATGGACGTGGCGTAAAGTGGTGTTATGTGGAATTTTCTGAATCTGGTGGGATGCGTTACAGAGTGTATTTAAGTTGTTAAAGGATATGGTTAAGGGATTTATTGTTCGATAAAACAAATTCTTGCGTATGAAAATAAGTATTATTCAATTGGTGCGGGATGCGGAAAATATTTGGATACGGTGTATTCAGGGTAGGAATGCAGCCGATGACATGTCTTAACTTTTTGAACAGGTGTGGCGAAAGATTTTTGAATATTTTTTATTGAGGGAATGAAATGGTTACTAAAAAAGAAACGGGTTTCAGAACAATGTATGGTTAGAATTTGACAAGTTTATTTCCAATAAGTTAATTTGTTTTAAAATTTTTCGGTAAATTACCTTTTGGTGGGGACGTTTCCCTCAGTTGAAGGTAAGGAGCTTGGATGGTGCGGGATTTATGGTTCAGAAAGGGGGGGATAAGTGAGTGTGCAGTTTGATCAGTTGGTGCTGGGGCATATCGTATCGGCATGTAGGGAAATACCTAATGGCTACGTGGCGGTTTCCGGAGGCAAAGTTGCCCGGGTGGGTGCTGTGGAGGTGGATATGCCGGCCGCTGCGGCCGTCCACGACTTTTCAGGCAGCTATATTTTTCCGGCTGCCATTGATGCGCAAGTCCATTCGCGCAGTCAGGCCGGGCAGGAGGATTTTATTTGGTCGACCCATTCTGCCGCTGCCGGCGGTGTCGGTACGATTGTGGATATGCCTTACGATGCCGGCCGTCTGATCTGTTCGGCTGAACGGTTTGAATTGAAAAAGACGGAAGCGCAGGCGCAGGCAAGGGTGGATTTTGCTTTGTACGGTACGGTTCATCCGGCAGAAGGGGCTGCCAGAATTGCCGAAATCGCCAAAGCCGGCGCCATCGGTTTCAAGTTTTCCACTTTCGGCACCGACCCGGAGCGGTTCCCGCGCATTCCGCCGCACATGATGCATGAGTGTATGAGTGAGGTGGCGAAAACGGGGTTGGTGGCAGGTGTGCACAATGAAGACGATGAAACGGTCAAGGCCTTGATTGAGACGTTTAAGCAGCGCGGGGAAACCGGCTACCGCGCCCATTCCCAATCGCGTCCGATTTATGCGGAAAACCTGGCCGTCAATCAGATTTACGAATTGGGTGCGGATACGGGCTGCCGTGCCCATGTGGTGCATTGTTCCAACCGGCGCGGCTATGAAATCTGCAATGCTTACCGGCGTCAGGGTTTTGATGCGACGATTGAAGCCTGTCTGCATTATTTGATTCTGAGCGAGGAAGACGATGTATCGCGTTTGGGCGGGCGGGCGAAGGTCAATCCGCCGATTCGCGGCAGGGCAGAGCGCGAAGGTTTGTGGCAGCACCTAGCGGCCGGTTCGGTTACGGTGGTTTCAACCGACCATGTCAGCTGGTCGTTGGACCGTAAAAACCACGACGATATTTTTGCCAATGCTTCGGGTGCGACCGGTCTCGCGCTGCTGCTGCCTTTGATGGTGGACGGCGCACTCAGACGCGGTGTTCCGCTGACGCGTATCGCGCAGGTGCTGGCCTACAATCCGGCACGCCTGTTCAATATCCAGCATCAAAAAGGTGCGTTGGAAATCGGGCGTGATGCGGATTTGGCTGTGGTGCGCAAAGCGCCTTATGTTTACGATGCCAAGCGGGGCGGCTATAACTTTGTCGATTGGAGCCCGTATGACGGCTTGACAATCGATTATCAGGTCAGTGCAACCATGGTGCGCGGCGAATGGGTGTTTTCAGACGGCAAAGTGCTGGCTCAGCCGGGATTCGGCCGTTTTGTCTGTCCGCTTTGATATGGCATAAAGGATAAATATGCAATTTATTGACAATAAAAGATATTGGCAGCAGTTGATGACGCTCGGTGAGATAACTGATCCCGAGCGTCCCTATATGCGTCGCTCGTTTACCGACCTGTTTGTGCAAGGACGGGATTGGCTGGCCGAACAGATGCGTGCTGCGGGTTTGACGGTTTTTGTTGACGAGGCAGGTAATTTAATCGGCCGGAGGGCAGGTAAGCATCCGGGTTCGGGTTGCATCATGATGGGATCGCACAGCGATTCGGTGCCGTCGGGCGGCCGTTTTGACGGCATTGCCGGTGTGATTGCCGCTTTGGAGTGTGTGCAGGCATTAAACACGCACGGCATCGAATTGGAACATGATTTGGAAATTGTCGATTTTCTGGCCGAAGAACCCAGCGAATGGGGGATTTCCTGTGTCGGCAGCCGCGGCATTTCGGGTTTTCTGGACAAACAGTTACTGGCTGCCGCCCATCCCAAGAGCGGAGAAACTTTGGCGGCAGCGGTCGGACGGATGGGCGGGCAGCCTGAAAACCTGAAAGTCCGCAAGGATATTAAGGCTTTCTTGGAGCTGCATATCGAGCAGGGAGCCGTTTTGGAGCGGGACGGCATCCATATCGGCGTGGTCAGCGGCATTGTCGGCATCTTGCGTTTGAATATTGTGTTACAGGGGCAGGCGGCACATGCGGGAACTTCGCCGATGGATTTCCGGCGCGATACTTTGGCGGCGGCGGCGGTTTTGATTTCAGAAGCAGAGCGGCTGGCAAACGGACTTTCTGCCAGACAGCAAGGCTATTTTGTTGCTACATGCGGCGAAATCCACAACAAACCCAATGCCAGCAATGTGGTTTCGGGGCAGACGCAGATTGTGCTGGATATCCGCTCCGACAATCGGGTGCTGATGGATGAATTTCAAGCTGAACTGCATCAATTTGCCGAAAACATGACACGGCAGCGCAATCTCTGTTTGTCGGTTTTTGAGCGGGTAACGGATACCTATCCCATGCAGTGTGATGAACGCTTGATGCAGTTGATTGAGGCATCGGCCGGTGAAGCAGGCATCAGTTATCGGCGTATGCCGAGCGGGGCGGGGCATGATGCGGCCTTTATCGGCAAAATAGCGCCTGCCGCCATGATTTTTGTACCCAGTGTCGAGGGTAAAAGCCATTGCCCTGATGAGTGGACGCACGAAGAGGATTTGAGCCGGGGCGTAGAAGTTTTGATGCGGACCCTGCTGAAAACAGACCTGCTGTTGACGCAGTCGGCATAGTGGTCCGCAAGACTGCCTGTTTGGCGCGGGTATGGACAGCCGGGTCGTCTGAAACGCTGCCGGGGCTTGTATGGTTATTACTTTTTAATGAGAACACTTTGGGCAATGCCTTGGGGTGGCCGGGTAGGAAATTGGCAGAGATTTTTGATTCTTATCCGACTATGTTTCCGTACAGTGTTTCTGTACGGCCTGTTGTGGCGATTTCCCGGTGTCCGGCCTGCCGATTCTGCGGCCGGCGGTATCCGATTGGAGCGGATGGACGGGAGGCAGCCTGAAATACCGTTTGTCCGCAGCAATGAATCATTCTGCAAAGGAAATTTGATATGAAAAAAATATTGACATTGGAAGATGTCGAGTTCGCCATCAAGGGCGGATCAGTATATGCCTGCGGCGGTGGCGGCTGGGTGGAGCACGGACGGGAGCTCGGTACGCTGGCCGTTACCATCGGCCGCCCCGAACTGGTTACCATGGACGAAATCGGCGATGACGAATGGATCGCGACCGCAGCGGCCATCGGTGCACCCGGCGGGCTGACCGAGTGGGAAATGCTGGGTATGGATTATGTGAAAGCCGTTTCCCTGCTGCAAGATGCGCTCGGCGAAAAACTCTACGGTTTGATGATCGGTCAAAACGGTATGTCTTCCACTTTGAATGCCTGGCTGCCCGGTGCGGTTTTGGGAACGAAAGTGGTGGATGCCGTCGGCGATATCCGCGCCCACCCCACCGGCGATATGGGCTCTATCGGTATGGCGGATTCGCCGGAGCCGATGATTCAGACGGCCGCAGGCGGCAACCGCGCAAAAAACCAATATATCGAGCTGGTTACCCGTGGGGCAACGGCCAAAGTATCGCCGGTTTTGCGCAAAGCCTCAGATATGTCGGGCGGCTTTATCGCCAGCTGCCGCAATCCGCTGCGGGCATCCTACGTCCGCCGACATGCCGCTTTGGGCGGCATCTCGCGTGCCTTGGCACTCGGACAGGCGATTTGTGCTGCCGAAAAATCGGGGAAAAGTGTTCTGGACGCGATTTGCCATACCACCGGCGGCCAGATTATCGCCTCGGGTAAGGTTACGGCCAATACCTTGAAATACACCAACGAGGCTTTTGATGTCGGCGTCATCGAATTAGGCGAAGGCAGCGGTGCCGTACGCATCCATGTGATGAACGAACACATGGCGGTGGAAAATGCCCACGGCGAGCGCATAGCAACCTACCCCGATGTGATTACGACCCTGACGCCGCAGGGGCAGCCGCTGAGCGCAGGAAAAGTGGCGGTCGGCATGGAAATTGTGGTGTTCCACATTGATAAATCGCTGCTGCCGCTGTCATCCAGCGTGATCGATCCCAGCGTGTATCCGCATGTGGAAAAAACTTTGGGTATCGATTTGGCAAGCTATGCGCTTAACCGTTCGGCATAATGGAAAGGAAACAGAATGAAACAGTTTACGGTTACGGGCGGTACTCAGTTGCGCTGTAAAAGCTGGCGTCAAGAGGCTTTGCTGCGGTTGTTGGAAAATGTGCTGGCTGTCGGTGAGGCACCGGAAAAATTGATTGTCTATGCCGCGATGGGCAAGGCGGCCCGCGACTGGGCCAGCCATGATGCGATCGTCGATGCACTCAAAACCATGACGGACGACTACACCCTGATTGTCCAGTCGGGCAAACCCATCGGTCTGCTCAAAACCCATGCACAGGCGCCCTTGGTCATCATGGCCAACTGCAATATGGTCGGACAATGGGCCAAAGCGGAAATTTTTTACGAACTGGAAAAGAAAGGCCTGATCTGCTGGGGCGGCCTGACAGCGGGCGATTGGCAGTATATCGGCTCACAGGGCGTGATTCAGGGGACTTATGAAATTTTCAGCCGGATTGCCGAGCAGTCGTTCAACCACGATTTACGCGGGCGTTTTATCCTGACGGCCGGTTTGGGCGGCATGGGCGGTGCGCAGCCGCTGGCCGGTACGATGGCGGGTGCGGCCATTTTGTGTGTGGAAGCACAAAAGGACAGCCTGCAAAAACGGTTGGACATCGGCTACCTGCAACGGCATACCGATAATCTTGACGAGGCCTTACAGTGGATTCAGGCAGCCGTTGCGGCGCGTGAGCCTTTATCGGTGGGCTTGTTGGGCAATGCTGCCGAAGTTTATCCTGAGCTGGTGCGGCGCAATATCACGCCCGATATCGTTACCGACCAAACCAGTGCGCACGACTTGGTATACGGCTATATCCCGAAAAATCTTTCCATGGAAGAAATCCGCCGCCTGCGCGAACACGACCATGCCGCGCTGATGGCGGCCTCTCTGGACAGCATACGCGGCCATGTAAGTGCCATGCTGGCATTCAAAGAGCGCGGCGCGGTAGTTTTTGACAACGGCAATCTGATCCGCACGCATGCCTTTAATGCCGGCGTGAAAGAAGCGTTTGACATTCCCATTTTCACCGAAGCCTTTTTGCGGCCGCTGTTTTGCCGCGCCGTCGGTCCGTTCCGCTGGGTGGCATTATCCAATGACCCGCAGGATATTGCGGTCATCGACGACTATATCTTGCAGCGTTTCCACGATAACGCGATTGTCACCAACTGGATCCGCACCGCGCGGGACAAAATTCCGTTTGAAGGGCTGCCTGCACGTATTGCGTGGCTGGGTCATTTAGACCGTACGGCACTGGCGGTCGCCGTAAACGGCATGGTAGCCGAAGGCCGTCTGAAAGCACCGGTTGCCTTTACCCGCGACCATCTGGATGCCGGTGCCATGGCCCATCCCAATATCATGACCGAAAACATGCGCGACGGCTCGGATGCCGTGGCCGACTGGCCGCTGATTAATGCCATGGTGAACTGCGCTTCCGGCGCGGATTTGGTGGCGATTCATTCGGGCGGAGGCGGTTACAGCGGCTATATGACTTCAGCGGGTGTTACCGTTGTGGCCGACGGCACGCCGGAGGCAGAACGCCGCCTGACTTTGAGCCTGACCAACGATACCGGTCTGGGTGTGATGCGTTATGCCGACGCGGGCTATCCCGAAGCTCTGGATGAAGCAGTACAAAAAGGATTGCACTATATTCGTTTGAATTGATGATTCGATTAAAAAAGAATTTTTATGTACAGCATACGGCGTCCGGATCGGCTATCCCTTTTTGCTGCCGGTTCGGACGGCTTCTGCTTTATCCCGCGTGCTGTCCATACAATCCGAATTTGTCCGAAATCTGTATTTTATTATTTTATAAGGAATAAAAATGACTTCCCAAACGGACACCGCAAAAGAAAAATCGGCCGGTAAGGTTGTGGCTGCCGCCTCAATCGGCAATGCTTTGGAATGGTATGACTTCAGTATTTTTGCGTTTTTTGCCGCCTATATCGGACATAACTTTTTTCTGGAAGGCAACCATACATCGACGCTGATTAAAACCTATATCGTATTCGGAGCCGGTTTCATCGCCCGTCCGCTGGGTGCCGTCCTGCTCGGACTGTACGGAGACAGGGTCGGGCGTAAGGCAGCATTAACGATGACGATTGCATTGATGGCAATCGGTACATTTATTATCGCCGTTGCCCCCACTGCGGATGTTATCGGTGTGGGAGCGGCCGTATTGCTGCTCATCGGCCGTCTGTTTCAAGGGTTTTCTGCCGGCGGCGAGATCGGCGGTGCAACCGCTTATCTGGTCGAATCGGCTCCGCCGAAGAAGAGGGCGCTGTATGCCTCCTGTTTGCAGGCCAGTATGGGGTTTTCCAATATTCTGGCAGCTGTTGTCGGTGTGGTGGTTACCAAATCTTTGGGGGATGCGGTCGTGCATGATTGGGGCTGGCGCATTCCGTTTATCGTTGGCCTGCTGATTGTGCCTGTCGGCTTCTACATCCGTAACAGTTTGTCGGAAAGTCCTGAATTTGCACATGAAACACGTGAGTCCGGACAGGAAAAAATTTCGTTGGCAAGTGTGCTGAAAAACTACCCTAAAAACCTGATTTACGCTTTCATGCTCTCCATTCTATGGACAGTATGTGTGTACACGCTGATTATCTATATGCCGACTTATTATGCTTCGGAGCAAATGAAGCTCGGCTTTACCCACAGCCAAACCTTTACTGCGGCTTTGTTCGGCAATATCTTTATGGTAGGCGGCAGTATTTTCGCCGGTATGATGGCCGACAGAATCGGTGCCCGCAAGATGATGACAATCGGGGCAGTATCCCTGTTGGCGGGTGTGGCACCGCTGCTGATTTGGCTGCACAATATGCCGACCATGGCTACACTCATCACCGTTCAAATCCTGTTCTGCTTTATGGCGGCATTGTTCAGTGGTGTCGCACCGGTGGTATTGTCATCGATTTTCCCCGTTGCCGTCCGCTCGACCGGCATGTCGGTTTCCTATAACTTTGCCGCCATCTTTTTTGCCGGCTTTACGCCCGCACTCTTGACATGGGCCACACAATACAGTGTTTATGCACCTGCCGTATGGGTAGGTATCGCCAGCGTTGTCGCACTGATGTCATTGGCACTGATGCCGAAAACCGTCCAACACCAAATCCAGAACTGAGACTTCCATGAAAAAAATCAGGATATTCAATATATTTACTGTTGTCGGTATTTTATTGTTCAGTCCGTGGAGCTGGGCACAAACTACCGTTACCCTCGACCCGGAGAAGCCGCTGACCTTAGATACTCTGGATCAGGTCGCCAACCGACAGGCACAAGTCGTCTTGAGTCATACAGCCATCAGCAACATCCGTGCAGGACACGCCGTCGTCATGCAGGCTGCCTTAAACAACAAACCGGTATACGGTTTAACGGTCGGAGTCGGCTGGAACAAAGACAAACCCGTCTTCAAAGAAGAAGCCGGCACCAAAACGCTTGCTCCCGAACTGTTGGAAATGTCCCGACAATTCAATGTCAGCTCATTACGTGCCCATGCTGCCGGTTTGGGGCAGCCCCTGCCCGAATCCATCGTCCGTGCCTCGATGCTGATCCGTCTGAATACTTTTTTAAAAGGCGAAGCAGGGGTCTCCCCCGAAGTCGCCCAACAATATACCCTCTTTTTAAACAAGGGCATTACCCCTGTTGTTCCCGAAAGGGGCAGCATCGGTGAAGCCGACATCACTCTGGCCTCCCATATCGGCTTGGCCATGACAGGCGAATGGGACGTATTCTACCGCGGTAAACGTATGAATGCGGCGGCAGCCATGCAGCAAGCCGGCATCACGCCCTTAAAACCCATAGGAAAAGATTTCTTATCTATATTAAGCACCAATGCATTAAGTGCCGCACAAGCAGCACACTTATTGGAGCAAAGCCGCATATTTTACCGCCGGGAAATTTCCGTCTTCGCAAGGATTGAACGGCAACATTGCCCCGTTCAGCCATGCGGCCATGCAGGCGCGTCCTTATCCTGAAGCCAGCGCCGCCGCTGCCGACCTGCGTCAGGTACTGACCGGCAGCGATCTGCTGAAACCCAGCAGCAACCGTGCGCTGCAAGACCCCCTGTCTTACCGCTCCATGGCCTACACACTGGGGGAAGTGCGCAGTGCACAGGCACGCCTGGAAAACGCCTTAGCCATTCAAATCAACCATACGGATGACAACCCTCTGGTGCTGATCAACGGTTTACCCGAAGCCGATGACTCTGCCCAAATGCGCAGCTATGAAATTGACGGTGCCGGTTCGCCAGCCATTGTTCCTACCGCCAATTTCAATTTCCTGCCTGTAGCCAGCGCAGTAGCTGCCTTAAACGAAGCACATGCCAAACTCAGCGAGATCATCACACAGCAAACCCTGCGTATGGAAAACCCCGAAATCACCAAATTGCCGCGTTTTCTGTCCGATCCCGACAATTCCGGGCATGCATTCGGAGCCATTCAAAAGCCGTTTGCCGCAAGCAATGAAAAAATCAAGCTGTTGGCCCGTCCGCTGTGGTATGACGGTGCCGTTTTGGCCGGCAATATCGAGGATACCGCCAGCATGAGCGAGCAGACCATACAGAACGGTAGCGAAATCATCAAAGGGCTATACGAAATTGCCGCCTACCAGCTGCTTCATGCCGCCCAAGCTGTCGATTTGCGCCAAGGATTGACACTCAGCAGCGACAGCCGCCGTCTGTATCAGGCCTACCGCGGTGAAGTTCCCTATTTGCGGGCAGATACGCCGACTACGCCTTTAATCGAAAAAAGTATCCGTTTTTTGCAGCAATATTGAGATACGGGCAATTGGCAGGCTATTGTTTAAAGCACGGGTGCAAGCCCGTGCTTTTCCCGTTGGAGAGTCATATTTGACGGTGCTGTTTGAATATTTCAAAAAATCGGCTGACTGTATCAGTTTGAGTGTAGGATGAAGAAAGTTGGTGCAGGTATCCAGTTTATCCCATGTTTGGTCGGGCACATCAAATAAATAAAAAAGCCGGTATTGTCAAAATAGCGGCTTTCGGTTTGCTGGAAGGATCGGCTCTATGGGTAAATATCAGGCAATCGGTATGATATGGCGGGATTATTTCGGGCGGCGGAAGCTGTCGTGGCAGGCTTTGCAGCTTGCGCCCACTTCGCCGTAGGCGACTTTGATGTTGTCCAGGCTGCCGGTTTGGGCGGCGTTGTTCAATTCGTTTACGGCATTCAGAAATTTGGTGCGCTCGGTTTCGAATTCGGCCGGTTTGTCCCAAACGGCGGGTAGGGCATCGCCGTTGCCTGCGGTGTCGTTTTGGAAGTGTTCGAACGGTTTTTGCGCGTTTTCGGCGAAAACGGCGGCATCGGCTTTGAATTTTTCGACGTTGTAGGTTTCTTCGCCTTTGACCATTTTACCCATTGCGGAAAATTCGGGCATCATGGATTTGAATGCGGTGGTGCGGTTTTCCGAAATCGGGCCTTTGTCTTGGGCGGCGGTGCTGCCGTTGCCGCCGCAGGCGGCCAGTGTCAGTGTGGCGGCCGTAACGGCCAGCAGGGTGCGCAGGGTCATGGTGTGTTCCTTTTTTTATCGGTTTGTAAAATGAAAATGGTTGTGGAATGATACGCGAGTTTACTGTAAAAAAACGAAAGGAGCAGCAAAATGGCGGTTTTGGTTACGGGTGCATCGGCCGGATTCGGCAAGGCGGTGTGTGAAGCTTTGGTGCGCGCGGGATACCGTGTGATCGGTGCGGCACGGCGGGCGGAGCGGTTGGCGCAGATGCGGCAGGAGTTGGGCGGGGATTTTTATCCTTTGCCTTTGGATTTGGGCGACAAGGTTTCCGTTCAGACGGCCTTGTCTTCGCTGCCGCCGGATTTTGCCGAAATCGACTGCCTGATTAATAACGGCGGCCTGGCTTTGGGTTTGGACGCGGCACATCAGGCCGATTTTGCCGACTGGGAAACGATGATCCGCACCAATATTCTCGGTCTGAGCTTTATTACGCATCAGGTTTTGCCGCAGATGGTGGAGCGCGGCAGCGGCTATATCATCAATATCGGCTCGATTGCGGGAACATATCCGTATCCGGGCGGCAATGTTTACGGCGCGAGCAAGGCGTTTGTGCGCCAGTTTTCGCTGAATCTGCGTGCCGATTTGCAGGGGACGGGCATCCGCGTGAGCAATATCGAGCCGGGTTTGTGCGGCGGGACGGAGTTTTCCGCTGTGCGTTTCAAGGGCGACAGTGAACGGGCGGCGGCTCTGTACCGTCAGGTGGATTTCATCACACCGCAGGATATTGCCGATACTGTTTTATGGCTGTACCGGCTGCCCAAACATGTGAACGTGAACAGCATCGAAATGATGCCCACCGCACAGGCATTCGGCGCGCTGCCGGTGATGCGTGATGCCGGTTAAGACAGCTTTAAGCAAGGGTCTGTAACAAATCGAGAGCGGTAAAATCCGCTCTTTGACTCATAGCGCGCTCGACCATACCGTTTCACAACCGTGATCCCGGCTTATCCTGCTTTCTTCCGCTTTATCCCAATTTATTGCACAGAGGTTTGGTGATTTGTCTCACCCTGTTTCATCAGACGGCCTGATGGGCGTTTGCGGTAACGGCCGGGCGGCAGGGTTGTGCCTTGCAGGTTCGGTGCGGCAGACAGGCCGCCTGACCGAATGATTGGGGCGGATCGGCTTTACCGTGCCGGTTCGGCATGTTCCGCCAAGCCGCGTTTGAATTTCTCGTGGAGTATCGGCGGCAGGGTGCGGTCGAAATACCAGCCGCCGTCGGGCAGCTGCAACGCGCCGCCCGCACAATGCAGCGTGATGCTGCGGCCGCTGAGCGGGTCGGTTTCGGTAATCTTGATGCGGCGCGCAGTTCCCCAACCGACAACCGGCAGCGTATCGGCATGATGCAGAATGCGCCGGTTGTGTTCTGCAACATCATCGCTGCTGCATTGGCCGCCGCACAATCCGGCCGCATGGCGCGGACAGGGTACGCCGCGCGCATGGCTTTCGGGCAGAATATCCAGCAGGGCGGGGCAGAGACGGTGTTGCGCCGCCCATTCGTTTAAGGCGCGTTTGGCGGCTTTTTTGTGGGCGAACAGGCCGTTTGGCGGCGTTTGGCGGCGGCCGTCGGCCAAGACCTGAATGCGCGCCTGATATTCCTGATGCTCGTTGGCTTTGAAGGCAACGGTAAAAAACGCCGGGTCGGCGGGGTTTTCAGACGGCCTGAAACCGTATGCCTGCGCCCATTGTACTTTCAGCGCAAAAGCGTGCAGCGGGCCGCAGGCGGGGATAAAGCGGAAATCCGCTGCCTGCCGCAGGGGCAGCCGTTTGTTGTGCAGCAGGGCCGAGATGTCGCTGAATGCTTTGGCGTGGCTGTGCAGTGCCACCGCCTCGCCTGCATGGTTGAACCACAGCGAAACGCCGAAACCGTCGGGCAGGCCGCCGATTTTGCGGTGCAGGCCGGCGGATAAATCCGACGGCGGCAGCCTGGGCTGAATCAGTTGGCCGATCTGTCCGGCTACTGCTGTGCTGCCGTGTTCGCGCAGCGCGGCTTCCAGGAAATCGGCCAAAGCCGCCACATCGTCGAATGCGCGGTGGCGTACGGCGGCGGTCAGACCGAAACGCTCGATAATGCTGTCGAGGTTGTGCCGGTAAAACTGCGGATACAGGCGGCGCGACAGTTGGACGGTGCACAGCGTGTGTGCGGCAAAGTCGATACCGGCACGGCCGAAAGCATGGCGCAGAAACGTGTAGTCGAATTTGCTGTTGTGTGCCGCCAGCAGACTGCCGCGCAGAAGCGGCAGCAGCTCGCCGGCCAGTGCGGCAAAAGACGGCGCGTCGGCCACCATCGCATCATCAATGCCGGTCAGGCGGGTAATAAACGCCGAAATCGGCATTTCGGGATTCACCAACCATTGATGGCGGCTGATGAGGCCGTCTGAAAAACGCAAAAACGCGATTTCCGTGATGCGGTCATCGTAAAAATGGCCGCCCGTGCTTTCCAAATCAATCAGCACCACCGGCCGCCCGAAGCGGGAAAAGACAGCCGCCAGCAGCGGCCAGCGTTGCGCATCGTGTTCCATCACGCGGATATTTCCAAACGAAACCGCCATTTTAGCCGTTTCGGCAAAAAACTTCATGTATCCGCTTGACACCTTTTCCCTGCCTGCCTATAATCCCAATCTTTCTCGCACCCGTAGCTCAGTTGGATAGAGTATCTGGCTACGAACCAGAGGGTCGGGCGTTCGAATCGCTCCGGGTGCGCCAGAAAACACCGCGCCCATCGTCTAGCGGTTAGGACATCGCCCTTTCACGGCGGTAACCGGGGTTCGATTCCCCGTGGGCGTGCCAGATTTGAAAACCCCCTTGATGGAAATCAAGGGGGTTTGTTTTAATGACATTTTAAGAAATGCTTGATTTTGCTGTTGAATACGGCAGCGGCCTCGATATTCGATATGTGGGCGGCTTCCAGTAACAGCAATCGGGAATTCGGAATGGCAGTGTGCAGTGAACGGGCTGTTTCGGCGGTTGTAACCTGATCGTACAGGCCGCCGACCGAGAGTGTCGGAACTTGGATCCGGTGTATTTGTTCGCGTAAATCGGCATAAGCCAAAGCTTCGCAGCAGGCAGCGTAGCCTGCGGGACTGCTGTCGGCCAGATGGCTGACCAAGCGGTTTACTGTGGCAGGGTTTTGTCGGACAAAATCTTTGGTAAACCAACGCTGTCCGGCAGTGAGTGCGATATCGGACAGCCCCTTTCTGCGGACGGAGTCGGCTCGCGCCAACCATGATTCGGTTTGACCAATTTTGGCGGCGGTATTGCAGACAACTAATTTGTTCAGGCGGTCGGCAGCATGGATACCCAGCCACAGGCCGGTCAGGCCGCCCATGGAAATGCCGCAGAAATGGGCTTTCCCGATGCCTACGGTATCCAGTATTGCCAGAACATCGCTGCCGAGGTCGTCGAGACGGCATGGTGCCGATACCGGTGCGGACAATCCGTGTCCCCGAGTGTCGTAGGCAATCAGGTAAAAGTCGTTTTGCCAAGCATCGATTTGCGGCTGCCACATGGTGAAATCGGTACCGAGTGAGTTGGACAAAATGATTGCGGGATTGTCCGGCGAGCCGAATGTCCGATAATTCAGACGGCCTTTGGCGTGATAGGCGGTAGGCATGATATTCCTTCAAATTTTTTCAATGATAAGAGCGATTCCTTGACCGACACCGATGCACATACTGCATAGGGCATAGTGTCCGTTTTGGCGGTGCAGTTGGTATAGGGCGGCAGTAACCAGGCGCGCACCGGAGGCACCTAAGGGGTGGCCGAGTGCAATGGCTCCGCCGTTGGGATTGACGTGGGCAGCATCGTCGGGTAGACCCAGTCCGCGCAAAACGGCAAGTGCTTGTGCGGCAAAGGCTTCATTCAATTCAATTACGTCTATGTTGTTTAAAGAAAGCCCGCTTTTTTGCAGCACTTTCCGTATAGCCGGCACGGGGCCGTAGCCCATAATGCGCGGCAGCACGCCGGTCACGGCAGCGGCAGTGATTTTGGCTTTTGGGTGCAGGCCGTATTTTTTGACGGCTTCGGCCGAAGCAAGCAGAAGTGCGCATGCGCCGTCGTTGATGCCTGAGGCATTGCCGGCGGTAACAGTGCCGTCGGGACGGGTAACGGCTTTCAGTTTGGCCAGGGCTTCCAGCGAAGTGGTGCGCAGGTGCTCGTCTTGGCTGAATACCTGCGGGCTGCCTTTTTCCTGAGGGATGGAAACAGGTACGATTTCTTCGGCAAACAGTCCGTTTTGTTGTGCCAAA
This sequence comes from Neisseria leonii, assembly GCF_028776105.2. Lineage (NCBI taxonomy): Bacteria > Pseudomonadati > Pseudomonadota > Betaproteobacteria > Neisseriales > Neisseriaceae > Neisseria > Neisseria leonii. The sequence goes on from NZ_CP145606.1 coordinate 1,970,334, forward strand.
GCAGCACGTTGCTGGCTGATGAGGGCGAATTTGTCTTGATCTTCGCGCGAAATATGAAGTTCGGCGGCCAGATTTTCAGCAGTTTCAGGCATCGTATCCACACCGTATTGCGCTTTCATTTTCGGATTGATAAAACGCCAGCCCATAGTCGTGTCTTCCATTGTACCTTTGCGCGCAAAGGCACTGGCTGCCTTGCCTATGACAAACGGTGCGCGGGTCATATGCTCAACACCGCCGGCAATGATTAAGTCGGCATCACCGCTTTTAATCGCGCGTGCGGCCTGAATAACGCTTTCCATTCCGGAACCGCACAGGCGGTTTACGGTTACACCTGCCGTTTCCGGAGGCAGCCCGGCCAACAGTGCAGACATACGGGCGATGTTGCGGTTGTCTTCACCGGCCTGATTGGCGCATCCGTAGATAACGTCATCGATTGCTGACCAGTCGACACTGAGATTACGTTTCATCAATGCCTGAATGGGTATGGCGGCCAAGTCGTCGGCACGGATTGAGGACAGTGCACCGCCATAACGGCCGAATGGTGTGCGGACAGCATCACAGATATAGGCTGCGGAAGTCATAGACGTTCTCCTTTAAGATGGTGATGTGGTCAGGCATTTGAATGGTTTGATGCAGAGGCCGTCTGAGAATCATTCAGTCGGTCAAATGCTGTGACGGGAAAGCTCCGTTTGGCAGTTTAGGCAATATGCAAGGGTGCGGCAGTCAGGTTTTGAAGTTCGGTAAGGCTCAGACCTTCGACCATTTCAACTACGGCCAATCCTGATGGGGTAATGTCGATTACCGCTAAATCCGTATAGATGCGGCTGACACAACCGATGCCGGTCAGAGGGAGGGTGCAGTATTCGACGATTTTAGGTTCCCCTTTTTTAGTGATGTGCTCCATCGTTACATACACTTTTTTCGCACCGACGGCCAAATCCATGGCTCCGCCGACAGCAGGAACGGCATCGGGTGTACCTGTGTGCCAGTTGGCTAAATCTCCGTTTTGTGCCACTTGGAACGCGCCCAAAACGCATAAATCGATGTGGCCGCCACGCATCATGGCAAAAGAATCGCCGTGGTGGAAAAAACTGCCGCCGCGCAGGAGCGTAACAAATTCTTTGCCCGCGTTGATCAGTTCGCTGTCGCGTTCGTGTTCGGCTGGTGCAGGCCCCATGCCGAGCAGGCCGTTTTCGCTGTGCAGGAAAATATCTTTATCGGCGTGCAGAAAGTCGGCGATTTGGGTGGGCAGGCCGATGCCCAGGTTGACATACGTACCCTCGGTAATGTCTTCGGCCACGCGTCGGGCGATATCGCTGCGGCTTCTGGTTTGGTAATTCATGCGGTTCTCCGGTTCAGACTTTGACTACGTGTTGGACGAAAATGCCGGGTGTGACGATGTGTTCGGGGTTTAAATCTCCCAAGGCCACGATCTCTTTGACTTCCGCAATGGTGGTGGTGGCGGCCATCGCCATGATGGGGCCGAAATTGCGGGCGGTTTTGCGGTAGGCTAAATTACCCCAGCGGTCGCCCTGATAGGCTTTGATGAGAGCGAAATCGGCCCGGATGGGGTATTCCAGCACATAGTGTTTGCCGTCGATTTCGCGCGTTTCCTTGCCATCGGCCAAGAGCGTGCCGTAGCCGGTGGGGGTAAATACCGCACCCAAGCCCATGCCGGCGGCCTGAATACGGCAGGCCAGATTGCCCTGCGGCACGAGTTCCAATTCGACTTTGCCTTCGCGGTAGAGACTGTCGAACACGTAAGAATCGCTTTGGCGCGGGAAGGAACAGACCATTTTGCGCACTTTTCCTGCTTTCAGAAGCGCGGCCAGACCAATATCGCCGTTACCCGCGTTGTTGCTCACGATGACCAAATCGCGTACATTGCAGTCGATTAGCGCGTCAATGAGCTTGACCGGTTGTCCGGCCGGGCCAAAGCCGCCAATCATGATGGTGGCACCGTCACTGATCTTTGCCAGAGCTTCTTCCGGAGCGAATGCTGTTTTATCTATCATTTCATTTTCCTTTGCCGTCAAATTTCGGGTTTGGCGGGTTTGGGTATTATCCATGCTGACGTCATGCCGACTGCTACGCCCCAAAAGGCCGAACCCAGTCCCCAGAGGGTCATGTCCGAGGCGGTGGCGAGAAAGGTCAGCACGGATGCTTCCCGGTGGTTTTTTTCCGCTACTGCCGCGCTGATGTTCGCACTTACCGCGCCGACTAGTGCCAAACCTGCAGTAATCATCACGAAGGCTTCGGGTAATACGGTAAATAATTTCACAATTGCACCGGAAAACAGTGCTCCCAAAAGATAAAACATGCCATTGCTGATGCCGGCAATGTAGCGTTTGTCTGCGTCGGTATGCGCATCTTTCCCGGTACACAATGCAGCGGTGATGGCTGCCGGTACAATAGTGATGCCGCCGAAACCTGCTACCAAGAGAGAAACAAGCGAAGTGGTGGCGATAACCGGCTTGGCAGACAAACGGTAGCCGGAAAGATGCAGCAGCGACATGCCAGGCAGATACTGACCGGTCAGGCTTACCAAAACCAGCGGCAGTGCGAGACTCAAGGTGCTGTGCCACGTCCATTCGGGCGGAGTCCATATCGGCTGTGTGAGAGAGAATTCGACTGTACTGAAATCTGTCCAGCCGCCCAGTACGCACACAGCCAGCCCGATGATAAACACAATCGCTATGCTGTATCGCGGAACCCATTGTCTGGTCAATAGAAAAGCCGCCAGCATGATCCATGTCAGTAAGGGTGCATATTCGATTGACGCGAATACCTGTGTTCCGAAACGGAACAGAATACCTGCCATCATGCCCGCCGCGATACCGCGCGGAATCAGGTTGACCAGTCTGTCGAAACAGCCGCTCCAACCAATCAGCAGAATCAATACGGCGGCGGTAAGATATGCACCTACCATTTCAGACAGGCTTAATCCGGGAAAGAGCGTAATCAAAAGTGCCGTACCGGGAGCAGACCACGCCGTAATGACAGGCATTTTGGTTGCCCAGCTGAGAGCAATGCCGCTAACCGCAGCACCTATGGATACGGCCCATACCCACGTAACAGTAATATCGTGAGTTACCTGTGCCGCAGAGGCCGCCTGAAACAGCAGCACCATCGGTCCCGCATATGAAACCAATACAGCCAGAAATCCGGCAGTAAGGGCAGAAACCGACCAGTCTTTGAATATTGTCGCGTCCTTCATGTGCTGTCCCATCTTGAACTGCCAGCCTGTTTAAACGGCCGGGCTGTATCATTACACCGCCGTTTTCAGACGGCCTAACCCTGATCGCCGCCGCCTACGGGCAAGACGCTGCCGGTAATGTAAGAGGCTTCGTCGGAGGCGAGAAAGAGTATGGCAGCAGTTTGTTCTTCAATCGTGCCGTAGCGTTTCATCAGGCTTGAGGATACGGTTTGGTCGACGATACTTTGGTACCACGCTTTTTCCTGTGCGCTTAAAGGTTTGGGATTGCGCGGCACAATGCGCGGTGGGGCTTCGGTGCCGCCGGTGGCCACGGCATTGATACGGATGCCGTTGGCCGCCTGCTCGAAGGCGAGGCTGGCGGTCAGCGCATTGATGCCGCCTTTGGCTGCGGAGTAAGGAATGCGGTAGATGCCGCGCGTGGCGATGGAGGAAATATTCACGATTGCACCGCTTTTCTGTGCCTGCATCTGCGGCAGCACGGCGCGGCAGCACCATAGGGTCGGAAACAGCGAACGGCGGATTTCGGCTTCGATTTCTTCGGGCGCGTAATGCTCGAAGGGCTTTGCCCAAATCGTGCCGCCGACGTTGTTGACCAACACGTCGATGCGGCCGTAGGTTTCGACGGCGGAACGCATCACGCTTTGGGCACTTTCCCAAGTTTCCAAATCGGCCAGTACTACCGACGCTTTGCCGCGTTTTTTCTTGATGGCGGCAGCGGTGTCGTTGACTGTTTCCGAGCGGTCGGCCAATACCACGTTCGCACCCTCGGCTGCTGCTTCGATGGCGATGCTGCGGCCGATGCCCTGCGCTGCACCGGTAACGACTACAGTTTTGTTTTTGAAACGTTTGGCTCCGTGCATGGTAGACTCCTGTCAGTTAGTGCCGGGCGAGAATTTCTCAAATTGGAAACTTCTGGGCGTGATGCCCTTCATGTCGAGCCACTGACGTACTGCGTCCACCATCGGTACGGGGCCGCAGAGATAAACATCGGTGTCGCCGCCGTTGAGCCATTCAGTATCCAAGTGTTCGGTCACGTAGCCTTTGCGCGGGTGGCTGCTCGTTTCGGCAGCTACGCAGGTGCGGTAGTCGAACCAGTTGTGTGCCGCTTTGATAGCGTCGAGTTTGTCTAGATGAACCAAGTCGGAATCATTGGTTACACCAAGTACCATATTCACGGGCCGGTCATTGCCTTGTGCCGATAAGTATTGCAGCATGGAAAGAAAAGGTGCGAGACCGGTGCCGCCTGCCAGCATGATGATGGGGCGCTCGACAGGGCGCAGGTAGAAGCTGCCGTAAGGGCCGCTGAAACTGATACGGTCGCCTACTTGAGCGGTTTCGGTAAGGTAGCGGCTCATTTTGCCGTCAGGTACGTTGCGGATAACGAATTCCGTTACTGTCGCACCGGGCGCAGAGCTGAAAGAATAAGCGCGTACGTCGCCGGAGCCCGGCAGTTCCAGATTAATGTATTGGCCGGGAAGAAAAATCAGCGCGTCGGGCGTATCTAATTCGATGGCCAAATTGATGGTAGAGGGTGAAATCAGTCCGATTTCCTTGATGCGGCCCTCAAATCGGGCAACGGTGGTTTTGCAGACTTGTGATGAGGCCGGAATATTGACGACCAAGTCGGAAGTGGGGCGGCATTGGCAGGTAAGAATATAGCCTTGCCCGGCTTCTTCCGGGGTAAGTGCGTCTTCGATGTAGCTGCTCTCGGGCATGTCGTAGCTGCCCGATTCGCAAAACGAGCGGCAGGTACCGCAGGCGCCGTCGCGGCAGTCGATGGGAATGTTGATTTTTTGGCGGTAGGCAGCGTCGGCCACCGTTTCATTGTTGTTGCATTGAATGAAGCGGGCAACGCCGTCCTCGAATTTGAGTGCGACCGTATGGCTCATGATGGGCTCCTTGGATATTGCCTGCGGCGGCGGTTTTGTTATCGTGTGGCAGGTGTTTGCCGGATTTTCAGACGGCCTGCCCGTATGCGGTGAGGCCGTCTGAAAACGCCTGCCGCATCAGATATGGTAAATATCGATGACATGGTGGATGTAGTCGTTTTTCAGTACGACATATTTACTCAGGATTTTCGGTGTGCCGCCGTCGAAACGGATGCGGTATCGTGAAAAGCCGAAATGCGAATAGTTCGTTTGGTAGCGGTGGCTCAACGTATGCCAGTTGAAGCGCACCGTCACTTCATTGCCCTCCTGTGCTTCCAGCTCGATATTGCTCAGGTTGTGGCTGGTGCGCGTGTCGGGCAGGGTGGCACTGGAGCGGTCGGTTTTGATGCGGAACACGCGGTCTTCCAAGCCGCTGCGGTCGGGATAGTAAATCAGCGAGATTTCGCGGTGCGGATCGGTAACCAAGGTATCATCGTCGTCCCATGAGGGCATCCAGAAAGAGGCGCTCTCGTCGTAGCATTCCAGCCATTCGTCCCATTCTTCGTCGTCGAGCAGACGCGCTTCACGGTAGAGGAAGGCGCGGATGGTATCCATGCTGATGTTGCTCATGCTTGCGCTCCTTGTTCTTCGTTGACGGCTTTTTTCATCACATCAAGCCAGTAGCGGTGTTGTACGGCAAATAAACCTTCGTCTTCGGTTTTCACGCCGCTGAGCAGCGGTTTCATGCCGATGGCGGCGGCCGCTTCGTCGGCACCCTGAATCCAGTGTTTCGAGCCGCGTCCCATTTCGTTCCACTCCACTGCGCGGGCGTTGAAGCCGAGCTGGCAGGAGCGGAATTCTTCCAAATCGTCGGGTGTGGCCATGCCGCTGGCGTTGAAGAAGTCTTCATATTGGCGGATACGGTGGGCGCGTGCTTCGTCCGATTCGCCTTTGGGTGCGATACAGTAAATCGTTACTTCTGTTTTGTTGACCGCAATCGGGCGCAATACACGGATTTGCGAGCCGAATTGATCCATCAGATAGACATTGGGATAGAGGCAGAGATTGCGCGAGCGGCGTACCATCCAGTCGGCCATCGCTTGGCCGAATTTTGCGGTGTATTCTTCTTTTCGGTCCCAGTTCGGGCGGTCTTCGGGGTTTGCCCAGTTGGTCCACAACAGCATGTGGCCGTTTTCGAAGGCGTAGAAACCGCCGCCCTGTTTCGCCCACGAACCTGCGCTCATGGCACGGATGCCGTCTTTTTCGGCGTTTTTCTCTTTGCGGTGCTGGGTGGTAGCGGCGTAGTTCCAATGCACGGCGGAAACGTGATAGCCGTCGGCACCGTTTTCCGCCTGGATTTTCCAGTTGGCGTCGAAGGTGTATGTAGAGGAACCGCGCAATACTTCCAAGCCGTTTGCTGATTGATCGACAATCATGTCGATGATTTTGGCGGCTTCGCCCAAGTATTCTGCCAATGGCGGCGAATCGGGATTCAGGCTGCCGAACAGAAAGCCCCGATAGTTTTCAAAATGCGGCAAACGTTTGAGGTCGTGCGAACCTTCTTTATTGAAGCAGTCGGGGTAGCCCGCGTTTTCAGGGTCTTTTACTTTTAACAGTTTGCCGCTGTTATTGAATGTCCAGCCGTGGAAAGGGCAGGTGTAGGTGGCTTTGTTGCCGCGCTTGTAGCGGCACAGCTGTGCGCCGCGGTGGGTGCAGGCATTGAGAAAAGCGTTGAGTTCGCCGTTGCGGTTGCGTGCAATCACGACGGGCTGGCGACCCATGGTAAGGGTGATGTAGTCGTTGATGTTGGGCAGTTGGCTTTCGTGAGCCAGGTAAATCCAGTTGCCCTCGAAGATGTGTTTCATCTCCAATTCAAACAGTTCTTCATCGGTAAATGCGCTGCGGTGGATGCGGAAGTCGCCGTTGGCGTGGTCTTCAATCAGTAAATCGTCGAGCTTGCGCAGCTGCGGTGTGTAATCGGGTTTGATCGGTATCATGGTTGTGTTCCTTATCTTGTGTATCGGGATTTTCAGACGGCTTTTGTGTGTGCGGCCGTCTGAAAATGTGTTGTGCGGTTAGCGTGCGCCGGCGCGCCGGCGTTCGTTTTCCGCAGCGAACACGCCTTCGGTTTCAGGCAGCAGGCGGATGTCGAACACGATGTGCGCGTAAGGCTTGTCAAAGCCCTCGGCTTGAATCGCGGCGGAGTCGGTCACTTCGTTGAGTGGCGGCACCAGCCCTTCGCGGCTGGCAAAGGCGAAGTCGTCCCAGAGGTATTCGTCGCCGTCGATGTTGATCTGGGTGGTCAGTTTGCGGTGGCCGTCGGCGGTCACGAAATAATGGACATGCGCGGGGCGGCGGCCGTGACGGCCGAGCTTTTTCAGCCAAGTGTCTACATGGCTGCCGGGTGGGCAACCGTAACCGTGAGGCAGAATCGAGTGGGCTTTGTAATGGCCGTCTGAATCGGTGAAGATGGTGCGGCGCAAGTTGAAATCAGACTGGGTTTTGTCGAAGAAAGAGTAGTTTCCCTTGGTATTGGCCTGCCAGAGTTCTACTTTTGCATTGGGCAGGGGGTTGCCTTGGGCATCATAGACTGTACCTTCGAGTACCAGCGGTTTGCCGTCTGTATCTGTACCGTCGTCCATGCGGGCGAAGCCTATGCTTTCAGGTGCGCCGTACACGTACAGAGGTCCTTCGATGGTACGCGGTGTACCGCCGGCCAGCCCCATGCGTGTTTCTTCTTCGTCGGCGCGAATGTCTATAAACCGTTCCAATCCCAAACCTGCGGCAATCAGCCCCAATTCATTATTTTTGGCGGCATCGGTCAGAAATTCCATGCCTTTCCAGATTTCATACGGACTTAAATCCAAATCTTCGATGGCTTTGAACAGGTCGCAGACCAGTCGGACGGTAATGGCTTGAATGCGGGAATCGGTTTCGCCGCGTGCGGTATCGATGTTGAACGCTTTAACCAGTTGTTCGATTTGTTGGTGGTTCATGGTGTACTCCTTGGTAGATTGTGTTTTTAACGGCTGCATAAAGCCCGATGCCTCAGGGAGGGTATATCGGACGGAAAAGAAAGGGATCAGCGGTCATCTGCATACAGGGATGACGGGTGGCGGCACAGCGGCAGCACTTCGATCCGCATATACGGGAACAGCGGCAGGTTGCCGATCAGGCGGTGAAGCTCTTCGTTGCTTTCTGCATCAAATATGCTGATGTTGGAATATTGGCCGACAATGCGCCAGATGTGCCGCCATTTGCCGCTTTGCTGTAAGGCTTGGAAGTATGCCTTTTCTTCGGCTTTGATTTTTTCAGCGGTTTCAGGCGGCATATTTTCCGGCAGGCGGACATCCATTCTGATGTGAAACAGCATGACAGGCTCCTTTGTTGTGGTTAAGGCGTTCAAAAGCAGCGGTTGTTTTCAGGCTCTTTTTAAGGTTTCGATTTTTTCTGTGTCCGGTTTGATACCCAAGCCGGGAGCATTCGGCACTTGGAGACGGAAATCCCGGTAAATCAGCGGTTCGCTCAGAATTTCTTCTGTCAGAAGCAGGGGGCCGAACAGTTCGGTGCCGAATTCGATATGTGGAAATGTTGAGAAAACATGGGCAGAAGCCGCAGTACCTACTGCTCCTTCCAACATAGTTCCGCCATACAGAGCCGCTCCGGACAAATCTGCTACCTGTCCGGCCAATTTGGCCGCAGTTATTCCTCCTGACTGGTTGATTTTTATTGAAAAAACATCAGCTGTGTGGGCGGTTGCCAGCGTCAGCACATCGTATGGCCCGCACAGGGTTTCGTCTGCCATAACGGCTGTAGAGAAGCGGGCACTCAGGCGGGCGAGTGCAGCACGGTTGTGTGCGGCAACGGGTTGTTCGACTAAGTCGATGCCGCCGTCTTGCAGCATGGCGATGCCTTTTTCTGCCTGCTGCTCGTTCCATGCCTGATTGACATCAACCCGTATGCTGATATTGCTGCCTAAGGCTTTTTTGACGGCAACTGCATGAGCGACATCTTCTTCGATCGGGCGCAGGCCGATTTTGAGTTTGAAGATATTGTGACGGCGCGCTTCAATCATTTTTTCCGCTTCGGCGATGTCTTTGGCAGTGTCGCCGCTGGCCAATACCCACAATACCGGCAGACTGTCATGCAGGCGTCCGCCCAAGAGTTCGCTCAGCGGCAGCCCCAGACGCTGGCCTTCGGCATCCAGCAGTGCTGTTTCGACGGCACATTTGGCAAAGCGGTTTCCCCGAATACTGTGGTTCAGCAGCTGCATGGCTTGTGCCGGGTTGGCAGACCGGGCGTTAAGGAGCAGCGGCGTGAAATAGCGGTCAATGTTGGTTTTAATGCTTTCGGGGCTTTCTTCGCCGTAGTTCAGGCCGCCGATGGTGGTGGCCTCGCCCCATGATTCGATGCCGTCTGAAAACCGCATCCGGACCAAAACCAAGGTCTGCACACTCATGGTGGTCATGGATAGTTTATGAGTGCGTATGGTTGGAATATCTACCAATAAGGTATCAATAGAATCAATTTTATTCATGAGCTTGTTTTTATTTTTGGGTTTTATTGTTTAAAAAATATTTGTTTTGCTATCGGTATATTGAATACAATACTCAAATGCTGTTTATGTGTCCAAAACGGATTAAGTATTTTTTTCATACTTTTTAGGTATAAATAGATGGATTTAAGGCATTTGCGTTATTTTGTGACGGTCGCCGAAGAAAAAAATTTTACCCGTGCGGCTGAAAAACTGTTTATTGCCCAGCCGCCACTAAGTCGTCAGGTGCGTCAGTTAGAGGAAGAACTTGGGGTCAATCTGTTTGTGCCGGGGGCGCGCCCCTTGGAACTGACTGAGGCGGGTACGTTTCTCTATGCCCATGCCACTCAGTTACTGATTAAAGCCAGTGATGTTAAAACCATGACCCGGCGTATCGGCTGCATACACGGCACGCTCAATATCGGTTATGTTGCCTCTACGCTTTACGGATTTCTTCCTGAGATTATCCGTAAATTTAAGAAAGAAGCACCCGAGCTTTCTGTGGTGTGGCATGAAATGGGTTCGGTTCAGCAGCTCGAAGCACTCAAAACCGGTAAAATCGACGTCGGCTTTGGCCGGCTGCGGATAGAGGATGCGGCGATACGCCGTATTCTGCTGCGTGAAGAAAAGTTGATGGCGGCACTTCCCGTGGAGCATTCCCTGACACAGAAGCAGGGTCAACTTTCGCTGTTGGACTTAGTAGAAGATACGCTGATTGTGTATCCGCGTGACAGGCGGCCGAGTTTTGCCGATCAGGTATTGTCGATTTTTGCCGATTATGGATTGAAACCGGCCAATGTGATGGAAGTGCGTGAGTTGCAGATTGCATTGGGTATGGTGGCGGCGGGTGAGGGGGTGTCCATTGTGCCGACCAGTCTTTACGGTCTGCGCCGTAACGATGTGCAGTATATGGCACTCTCCGATGTGCAGGCGGTTTCACCTATTATCATGAGTGTGCGCAATATGGATCCGTCGGACAGCCTGCGTGCGATTTTGGACGTGGTGTATCAGGTGTATGACAGCAAGAGCATCAGTTATACTCGGGAAAGTTTGTAAGGTAAGTTTGCAGCAGCCTGAAAGCTAGATAAGGCCGTCCGGAATGTTGGAAGCAACATTTCAGACGGCCTTTTATGTGACAAGGGCGTGGTGGCAGGATTAATCCGCTGCATATTTTTTGCTGACGACAGCAATGGCTGATGCAGCAATCAGGCCGGGAATGGCGAAAATGATGAAATTCATGTGGTGGGGTAAGGCCATTGCCAGTAAAGTGCCTCCGAGCATGGGGCCGATAATCGCACCGGTACGGCCTATGCCTGAAGCCCAACCCAGTCCGGTAGAGCGGATGGTGGTAGGATAGAATCGGGCAACATAAGCGTAGAGCAAAATCTGCGAACCGATAGTGGCCGAGCCTGCGACTGTGACCAATAAATACAGCACGGTTTGCGGCGTTTCAAATCCCAGCAGGCCGATGGCGGCTGCCCCGGTCAGGAAAAAGGCAACCAGAACGGGTTTGGGGTGGAAGCGGTCGGACAGGTATCCGCCCGAAACGGCTCCGATGATGCCGCCGATGTTCAGAGCCAGTAGAAACATCAGGCTGGAACTGAGGCCGTAACCGGCCATGGTCATCAGTTTCGGCAGCCATGAGCCGAGTGCATAAATCATCAGCAGGCACATAAAAAAAGCACACCAAAAACCGAGTGTACTGCCCAGACGGCCTTCTGTGACCAGGTGGGCAAGGCCGGTATGGGAACTTTCGGCTTCATTCAGGATTAAGACATCGGTTTCGCGGATATTTTCATTCGGCACCAACATCTGCATGACTTTTCGGGCTTCTGCCGTCCGGCCGTTTTTCAGTAGAAAGGCAACCGAATCGGGCAGGGCCCGGATAATGACCGGCAGCAGTAGCAGCGGGACGGCAGCCAGATAAAACATGACCTGCCAGCCGTAGTTGGGCACAATCCAAATTCCCAAACCTGCAGACATTATGCCGCCGACACCATAGCCGCTGAACATGACGGCTACCAATGTGCTCCGTATGCGTTTGGGTGAATATTCAGACATTAATGCAACAACATTCGGCATTACCCCGCCGATACCCAGCCCTGCGATAAAGCGCATGATGCCGAACTGCAAAGGCGTTTGTGCAAAGCCGTTGAGAACGGTAAATCCGCTGAATAACACGATGCAGAGAATAATCATCTTCTTGCGGCCGATTTTGTCCGACAGCATCCCCAGCCCCATTGCGCCGGCCATCATGCCGAATAATGCTGTACTGCCCAAAACACCGGCCGTTACCGGATCGAGTGACCATGTTTTCATTAAAATCGGTAGGACGACACCGTAAATGACCAAATCGTAACCGTCGAAAATAATAATCAGAGTACACCAAAACAGTATGCTCCGATGCAGTGGTGTCAAATTTGCATGGTCGATTAAAGTATGGATATTTAAGTTTCTCATAGACATTTTCCCCTGAATTTCTCTTATCGAAAGCAGTGTTTCTGCCCTGTGGAATACCAAAATAAAGCAAAAGGCTGTGATGTGTCTAAAACATAATCGGTATGTATAAAAAATCTTTTCGGTATGATTGGCTGTGACGGGGAGGAATGGGCGGCCAGCCGGGCAGGATAGGCAGCTGCCAGGCATGGCGGAGGCCGTCTGAAAACGGCCGCCACCTTTCCCGCCGACTACCTGATATGCTATAAGCATATTTTTTATGCTTGGGGAAACGGAGTGGCAAATGGGGATTAAAGACTGGCCGGCTTCGGAGCGGCCGCGCGAGAAACTGCTGGCGCGCGGGGCGGCGGCGTTGAGCGATGCCGAACTATTGGCGGTGCTGCTGCGCACGGGGACGCGCGGCATGAGTGCGGTGGATTTGGCGCGTTATCTGTTAAGCGAAATGGGCAGTCTGGGGCGGCTGATGAGCGCGGGCGAGCGGGAATTGAGCCGCTATAAGGGCATGGGGCAGGCTTCTTATACGCAGTTTGCGGTGGTGCGCGAAATCGGGCGGCGGGTGTTGGCGGAAGAGTTGTCGGCGCAGACGGTGTTCGACAGTCCGCAGGCGGTATCGGATTTTCTGCGTCTGCAGTTGGGTTACGAGCGGGTGGAAGTGTCGCTGCTGCTGTTGCTGAACAGTCAAAACGGTTTAATCGAGCAGGTGGAGCTGTCGCGCGGTACGCCGTCTGAAAACACGGTCTATATCCGCGAGGTGGTGCGGCTGGCTTTGGACAAACACGCTGTCGCGCTGATTTTGGCGCACAACCACCCCGGCGGTTCGTGCGATCCGTCCGATGCCGATGTGGCGTTTACCCGCCGTTTGCAGCAGGCTTTGGATTTGGTGGACATCCGTTTGCTCGATCATTTTATTGTAACGGCAGGGCGGGCGGTGTCGTTTGTCGAGCGGGGATTGCTGTGAGCGGAAGGCGGCATCTGCCGTGGTAGGCGGCGGCCGGATTGTGCCCCGAAATGCAAAAATAACGGATTGGCCGGTTGGCGCGCTTGTCATGAGCCGTGCAGCTTTGTTATGATGGCTTTTCAACTGTGAAATTTGGTTAAATTTTCCGGTTTTCTGCCTGATATTCCTTTGTTTTGAAAGGATTTTATGTTACACTTACCCCCCCCCGTAGGGACGGCCCGCCGTTAGGCCTTAACGGTTCTCCGTCTGTTCTGTCTGTTTTCTGCCGCCGTGTCGGCGGCTTTGTCTCTGCGTTATTTCCGTTCCTTCTGCGGTTGTTTCAGACGGCCTTTCAGGCGTTTTCTGACCGCCTGCCGTGTTTTTCTTCCGGCACATACCGGCTTTTACCGTCTTCTCTCTTTTTTCTCCCTGTTGTGCCGTCCTCTGTAACCGGCGTGCCATGCCTGCGTGCGCCGTCAGTACGGTTGCGTGTTTCGTCCGTGATACGGAGGGAGGCGCCATGAACGAGCTGACCATCAATGCCGTGTGGATGCGCGGCGGAACCAGTAAATGCTGGGTGTTCGAACGTGCCGAGCTGGAGCGTGCGCCGCTGCCGATTGACGATGTATTGCTGCGTGCGTTCGGCAGCCCCGACAAACGGCAGTTGGACGGTGTGGGCGGAGGAACGTCCACCACCAGCAAGGCGGTCATTCTCAGCCCTGATGAGGGCGGGGAATATGATGTCAATTACCTGTTTGCCCAAGTGGGCATCGATGAGCCGGTGGTGGACTGGGGCAGCAACTGCGGCAACTGTTCGGCCGTTGCCGCGCTGTATGCCTTGGAAAAGGGCTGGGTGGCCGCGCAGGACGGCATCACGACCGTACGGGTGTACAACGAGAACACCGGTCAGGCGATTGTCCAGCAGATTGCCACGCCCGGGGGCAGGCTGCCGGCAGCCGACAGTCCGATGGCGGGCTGCGTTTATCCCGGTATTGCCGTGAATGTCGGTTTTGAAGACCCTGCGGGCAAAACGACAGGCTCATTATTTCCGGCCGGACAGCCCGAAACGGTCATCACGGTTGAAGGCAGGCCTTATGCCGTTACGCTGGTCGATGCCGGTGCGCCGTGTGTGTATGTGGACGCGGCTTCGCTGGGTCTGGCCGGACAGACGCGCGGGCAGTGGACGGAAACGGTAGGGGACAGTCTGGCGGCTTTGGAGGCTGTCAGACGGCAGGCTGCCGTCCTGATGGGTTTGGCGGACAGTCCCGAGGCAGCTGCGCGGGCCGTTCCCAAGCTCGGTGTGATCGGCTCGGGCGGGGACGGGGCGGATCTGCGGGTGCAGATGCTGTCGATGGGACAGCTCCACCCTGCGATGCCGGTAACGGGATCGGTGGCTCTGACTTTGTCTGCGCGTTACGAAGGCACGGTAACGGCGCGGATTTTGGGCAGAACCGCCCCGACGGGCATCACGCTGGATACGCCTTCCGGCCATCTGCAAACCTTTGCCGCAGACGTTTCGGGTCTGCCCGTGGTCGGGGTTGCCCGTACCTGCCGCATCATGGCACAGGCGCGCATTCATGTGCCGCTCGCGCCTCTGCCCAAGGAGGTGGCGGTATGAAACAGTTATTTTCCCTGATTCCGAAAAAGGCCTTCGGCCGCCTGATTCAGACGGCCTCTGTTGCGGCTGCGGCCGCCGTGCTGTCTGCCTGCGCGCCGCAGCAGGCCGGTTATAAACCGACGGGGCCCGGCGTGGTCGATGTGATGGTGCCGTATGCGTCGGGCGGCGGTACGGATACTTGGGCGCGGTTTATCACGCAGGCGTTTGCCGATGTCAATCCCGACGTGAAGCGTTACCAGGTGGTCAATGTGCCCGGCGGCGAAACCATTACCGGCACCAATGCGTTTGTGAAAAGCGGGGTGAAGACCGGTCAGTATGTGATGGTCGGTTCGGCAACCACCTATTTTCAGGATATGTTGAACCACAAAGCCGCCAAGTTCGATTTCGCCGAGATGGAGCCGCTGGCTTTCAACGGTACGGGCGGCGTGGTGTGGACGAGCGGCAAAAGCGGCATCAAGAATATCGGCGACCTGAAAAATGCACGGGAACCGTGGCTGTACGGCGGCATGAGTGCGTCGGGGCTGGATTTGATTGCACTGCTGGCTTTGGAGGCACTCGGTGTGCCGAACCGCGGTGTGTTCGGCTTTGAAGGGCGCGGCCCGAGCCGTCTGGCGGTGCAGCGCGGTGAAACGGATCTGGATTTTCAGACGACTGCCGCCTATCTGTCGCAGCTGGCCGACGATGTGCCCTCCGGTAAAGTGGTGCCGCTGTTCAGCATGGGTATCCCGATTGACGGCAAAATCGAGCGCGATCCCAATCTGCCCGATATTCCGACTTTTGACGAGCTGTACCGCCAAATCGGCGGCCAAACCGAGCACCAGCGCATGGCGTATCAGGCGTTTCAGGCTTTCGTCGCGACCGGTCTCTACTACCAGAAAGGCTTGTGGGCGAATGCCGGTACCGGTGCCGAGGTGGCCGACCAATACGATGCGATGGTCAAAACACTGAATGCCGATCCGCAGTTTGCCGAAAAGGCCAAAGCGGCGCTTGGCGGCTACCAGCTGATTTCCGGCAAAGCCGCCAAGCAGGATTTTCAGACGGCCTTGCAGCTGAGTCCGCAGGTGATGGATTTTGTTGCCAAGCTGCTGCTGGACAAATACGGAACGGCGATTCATTAGGAGCATAATATGACGGACATTCTTTTTTCTGCCTTGGGGCAGCTGGCCGATCCGGCGGTATTGATGTATCTGATGGCCGGTGTGGTGATCGGCATTATTATCGGTGTGATTCCCGGTTTGGGCGGTACGGGTGCGGTGGCCGTACTGATGCCGTTTATTTTCATGCTGGAACCGAATCAGGCCATTGCGATGATTATCGGCGCGGTGGCGGTGGTGCATACCTCCGATGTCATCACTTCGGTGGTGCTGGGGATTCCCGGCTCGGCTTCGGCCTCGGTGTTTCTGCTCGACGGCTACAAAATGGCGCAGCGCGGCGAAGGCGGGCGGGCATTGAGTGCCAGTTTTACCGCCTCCACCATCGGCGGCCTGTTCGGCATTGTCGTCCTGACCCTGATTGTGCCGGTGGCCAAGCCGATTGTAACGTCGTTCGGTTCGCCGGAGATCTTTGCTCTGATTGTGTCGGGCGTTTTTCTGACGGCCATGCTGTCCAAAGGCAATATGGTGAAAGGCCTGCTGGTTGCCGCATTCGGTCTGGCGTTGGGTTTTGTCGGCGTGTCGCCCATCAGTGCCGAATACCGCTTCACATTCGGCATCGAATCTTTGAGTGACGGTTTCAATCTGGTGGTAGTGGCCTTGGGGATTTTCGGCTTGGCCGAAATGATCGGCCTGATTGCCGAAAAAACCGCCGTTGCCGATCAGAAAGTGGATTTGGGTTCGGGCTGGCGCAAAGGTTTTCAGGATATTCTGCGCTATCCGTTCGATGTCCTGCGCGGGTCGGCCGTGGGAACGGCGGTCGGTTTTCTGCCCGGTGTCGGTTCGACGGCCGGTTCGTGGCTGGCTTACGGGCAGGCGCAGGCGTTTGCCGCCCGCAAGGGCGATTCCCGCTTCGGCGACGGCGACCCGCGCGGCGTGATTGCCCCTTCTGCCGCCAGCAACGGTATCGAGTCGGGCGCGCTGATTCCCACTCTGATTTTCGGTGTGCCGGGTGCCGCGCCGTTTGCCCTGCTGCTGGGCGTGCTGCTGGTGTTCGGTATCCAGCCCGGCCCTGCTATGATGACCAAGCATCTGGATTTGGTTTATTTCATTGTATGGACGTTCGCGCTGGCCAGTATTGCGGGTGCGGTACTGTCGTTTGCGCTGGCGCGCCCGCTGGCACGGCTGTCGTTTGTACCGTTTCCGATTTTGGCGGCCGCATTGGTTCCCGTTTTGTTTATGAGCGGTTTTCAGGGGCCGATTGATCTGAACACTTTTTACATGATGCTGGTGCTGGGGCTGCTCGGCTGGCTGTGCAAAGCCTGCAATATTCCCCGCGCCCCGTTTCTGATTGCGTTTGTGCTGGCCGAACCTTTGGAGCGTTATTTCTTTTTGACCGTCAAGGTTTACGAGCCGGCCGAATGGCTGACGCGCCCGGTCGTGGTGGTCGTGATGGCCGTTTTGGCCGCTGCGGTTGTGCTGCCTTGGCTGCGCAGGCGTTTGGCGGCGAAAAACGCACAGGACGCCGGACGTGCCGAAGCGCTGATTGCCGAAGCCGAAGGCGGCGAGGCCACGGGCAGGGCCCGCCTGCTGGTGTCGGCGGCGTTTTTGGTGTTTTTTGCGGTTCAGTTTGTGCTGGCCAACCAATATTCGGGCAACGGTTCGCTGTTTCCGAAAACCGTCGGTCTGGTCGGTATCGGACTGGCGCTGCTGGCCGCCGTGCTGGACTTCGGCCGTCTGAAAACCGCGCCGGACGGTGCGGAGCGGCAGGCACGTTGGCGGTACACGCTGCTGACGGTGGGCATGTCGAGCGCATGGGTCTTGTTCTTCATCTGGCTGGTGTTTGCGGCCGGTATGCTGGCGGGGACCGTGGTATTCGCCCTGACTTTCCTGTTGGCGGTTGCCCGCATGAAGCCGGTGAAAGCCGTGGTCTACACGGCCGGTATCGCGGGCTTCATCTGGGCGATGGAGCATCTGGCCTATATGGCTTCGCCTGTGGGCTATCTGCAATTGTGGTCTGCCTGAGTATGTGATGCCGTGCGGCCGCCGGGGTTTGGTTCCGGCGGCCGCTTTTTTTCGGGCAAGGTATGCGTATAATCGGCGGCTTGATGGTTTTTCGCGGCATAACCGGGATAGATATGAACAGTACAACAGGCAGGCCGTCTGAAAACGGCATCGATTTGGCGTTTGACCGCGCCCATATCTGGCACCCTTATACGTCGATGACCGACCCGCTGCCGGTGTATCCGGTATCGGGAGCCGACGGAGTGTATATCGAACTGGCCGACGGGCGGCGGCTGGTGGACGGCATGTCGTCGTGGTGGGCGGCGCAGCACGGCTACCGCCACCCCGAACTGACGGCCGCCGCTGCGGCGCAGTTGGACAAAATGGCGCATGTGATGTTCGGCGGCCTGACGCACGCGCCTGCCGTCGATGTGTGCCGCCGCTTGCTGGATTTGGTGCCGGACAATCTGGAATGCGTGTTTCTGGCCGACTCGGGGTCGGTGGCGGTGGAAGTGGCGGTGAAAACGGCGGTGCAGTATTGGGCGGCGCGGGGGCGGCCGCGCAGCCGTTTTCTGACGGTGGGCGGCGGCTATCACGGCGATACGTTTGCCGCGATGAGCGTGTGCGATCCGGTCAATTCCATGCACAGCCTGTATGCGCGCTTTCTGCCGGAACAGATTTTTGTGCCTGCGCCGCAGACCCGTTTCGACGGTGAGTGGCAAAGCAGTGATTTGGCCGCTTTTCAGACGGCTTTGGCGGGGCGGCATGAGGAAATTGCGGCGGTGATTCTGGAACCGGTGATACAGGGGGCGGGCGGTATGCGGATATACCACCCCGAATATCTGCGCGGCGTGCGCCGCCTGTGCGACGAATACGGCGTGCTGCTGATTTTGGACGAAATCGCCACCGGTTTCGGCCGTACCGGCAAAATGTTCGCCTGCGAGCACGCCGCCGTGCAGCCCGACATCATGTGTGTCGGCAAAGCACTGACCGGCGGCATGATGACGCTTTCGGCCATGCTGTGTACGCGGCGGGTGGCAGAACAGATCGGCAGCGGCCGCCCCGGCGTGCTGATGCACGGGCCGACATTTATGGGCAACCCGCTGGCCTGCGCGGTGGCGGCGGCCAATCTGGCGATTTTGCAGCGCGGCGAATGGCGGGCGCAGGTGGCGGCCGTCGAAGCGCAGCTGAAACGGGAATTGGGCCGTCTGAAAACGGACGGAGGCTTTATCGGCGGCAATATCCGCGATGTGCGTGTGTTGGGTGCCGTCGGCGTGGTGGAAACCGTGCGGCCGGTGGACATGGCGGCCATGCAGGCGTTTTTTGTCGAAGCGGGGGTGTGGATACGGCCGTTCGGGCGGCTGGTCTACATCATGCCGCCGTTTATTGTCCGGCCTGCCGAACTGACCCGCCTGACTGCCGCGCTGGCCGAAGCCGTGCAGCGGCCGGAACTCTTTCTGTCCTGATTGCCGATTTTGCGCAAAGCGCGCGCGCAAACTGCTATAATCGCACGCTTAAACGATTTCTCAAACCGCCATCATGATGCAAGAACACTATCAGCCTTCCGCCGTCGAGCCGGCGGCACAACAGGCGTGGCAGCAGGCCCGCCTGTTTAACGTTTCCGAAGATACGGCCAAGCCGAAATATTATTGCCTGTCGATGTTCCCTTATCCCAGCGGCAAGCTGCATATGGGGCATGTGCGCAACTACACCATCGGCGACGTACGCAGCCGTTTCAAACTGCTCAACGGTTTCAATGTCTTGCAGCCTATGGGGTGGGACGCTTTCGGTATGCCCGCCGAAAACGCCGCCATCGAGCGCAAAGTCGCGCCCGCGAAATGGACGTATGAAAACATCGCCTATATGCGCGGCCAGCTCAAAAGCCTCGGTTTCGCCATCGACTGGGAACGCGAATTTGCCACCTGTTCGCCCGAATACTACCGCTGGGAACAGCTGTTTTTCACCAAACTGTTTGAAAAAGGCGTGATTTACCGTAAAAACGGCACGGTGAACTGGGATCCCGTCGATCAAACCGTTCTGGCCAACGAACAGGTGATCGACGGGCGCGGCTGGCGTTCGGGTGCGCCGGTGGAAAAGCGCGAAATCCCGATGTATTACTTCAAAATCACCGATTACGCCGAACAGCTGCTCGCCGATTTGGACGGCTTGGACTGGCCGGAGCAGGTGAAAACCATGCAGCGCAACTGGATCGGCAAATCGCGCGGCATGACCGTGCGCTTTGCCGTGGCCGACGACAGCAAAGCCGGTTTGAGTGGCGACTATGCGCAGTTTTTGCAGGTGTACACCACCCGCCCCGACACGCTGATGGGTGCGACTTATGTGGCCGTGGCTGCCGAGCATCCGCTGGCAACCGCCGCCGCCCAAGGCAAACCCGAATTGCAGGCGTTTATCGCCGAGTGCAAAGCGGGCAGCGTGGCCGAAGCCGATATGGCGACAATGGAGAAAAAAGGCGTGCCGACCGGCCGTTATGTGGTGAACCCGCTCAACGGCGAGCGGCTGGAAGTATGGATTGCCAACTATGTGCTGTGGGGCTACGGCGACGGCGCGGTGATGGCCGTGCCCGCGCACGACGAACGCGATTTCGAGTTTGCCGGTAAATACGGCCTGCCGGTGAAGCAGGTGATTGCGGTGGGCAGTCATGAGTTTGACGAAACGCAGTGGCAGGACTGGTATGCCGACAAAGAAACAGGCCGTCTGAAAAACAGCGGCGAATTCGACGGCATGGATTTTCAGACGGCCTTTGATGCGGTTGCCGCCAAGCTGCAAAGCCTGAATGCGGGCGAACCGAAAACCCAGTACCGCCTGCGCGACTGGGGCATTTCCCGCCAACGCTACTGGGGCTGCCCGATTCCGATTGTCCATTGCGAAAGCTGCGGCGACGTGCCCGTGCCCGAACAGGATTTGCCTGTGGTGCTGCCGGAAGACGTAGTACCGGACGGTTCAGGCTCGCCGCTGGCGAAAATGCCCGAATTTTACGAAACCGAATGCCCGCGCTGCGGCCAACCGGCCAAACGCGAAACCGATACCATGGATACCTTTATGGAATCGAGCTGGTATCAGTTCCGCTATCTGTCGCCCAAGTTTTCAGACGGCATGGTCGCGCCCGAAGCCGCGCAATACTGGCGGGCGGCCGACCAATACATCGGCGGCATCGAACACGCCATTCTGCATCTGCTTTATGCCCGCTTTTTCACCAAGCTGATGCACGAAGAGGGCATCGTGGCCGTGAACGAGCCGTTCCAAAGCCTGCTCACGCAAGGCATGGTGTTGCAGGCGACTTATTACCGCGAAACGGAAAACGGCAAAAAGCAGTGGATCAACCCCGCCGAAGTCGATGTACAGACCGACGACAAAGGCCGCCCCGTATCTGCCGTATTGCGTTCGGACGGCCTGCCCGTCGTGATCGGCGGTGTGGAAAAAATGTCGAAATCGAAAAACAACGGTGTCGATCCGCAGCAGATTATCGATGCCTACGGCGCGGATACCGCGCGGCTGTTTATGATGTTCGCCAGCCCGCCCGAACAATCGCTCGAATGGAGCGATGCCGGTGTGGAAGGTGCGCACCGCTTCCTGCGCCGCCTGTGGCGCACGGTGTATGAGTTTAAAAACAGCGGTGCGGCGGCAGAGGCATTTTCAGACGGCCACGACAGCCTGCCCAAAGCACTGAAAGATCTGCGCCACAAGCTGCACGCCACCATCGCCAAAGTGGGCGACGATTACGGCCGCCGCCAGCAGTTCAACACCGCCATTGCCGCCGTGATGGAGCTGCTCAACCAGTACGACAAAACCGACTGTTCGGGCGGACAAGGCCGCGCGGTGGCGCAGGAAGTGCTGGAAGCCGTTACCCGACTGCTGTGGCCGATTGTGCCGCACATCTGCGAAGCCTTGTGGCGCGGACTGAGGCCGTCTGAAACCTTGTGGGCGGCAGGTTGGCCTGCGGTGGACGAAACCGCGCTGGTCAAAGCCGAAATCGAAATGATGGTGCAGGTGAACGGCAAGCTGCGCGATAAAATCGTAGTGGCCGCCGATGCCGCGCAAGACGCGGTTCAGGCCGCCGCTTTGGCCACTGCGGGCGCGCAGAAATTTACGGAAGGCAAACCGCCGAAGAAAGTGATTGTCGTTCCCGGCCGTCTGGTGAATATTGTGGTGTAGTGTCTGCGGCATCCGGCAGGGTGCCGGCAAAACTGGGAGAAAATAATGGATATTTTGATGAGCATCATCGGAATGTGCGTATTGCTGGCTGTCGGATTTTTATTGTCCAACAATAAACGTGCGGTGAATTTCCGAACGGTATTCGTCGCGCTGGCCATTCAGGTTGCGCTGGCCGCGCTGATTCTTTATGTGCCGGCAGGGCGGGACGCACTCTTGGAGGCGGCCAAGGGCGTGAGTGCCGTGATTGCGTACGGTAATCAGGGTATTGCCTTTGTGTTCGGCAGTTTGGCCGATACCGGTAATGTCGGTTTCATTTTCGGCGTGAAAGTGCTGCCGATTATTGTCTTTTTCTCCGCATTGATTTCGCTGTTTTACTACACCGGTGTGATGCAGTGGATGATCAGGGTGTTGGGCGGCGGCCTGCAAAAAGCATTGGGGACTTCCAAAGCAGAATCCATGTCGGCAGCGGCGAATATTTTTGTCGGGCAGGTGGAAGCACCTCTGGTGGTCAAACCGTTTGTCGGCCGCATGACCGAATCCGAGCTGTTTGCCGTGATGGTCGGCGGCACTGCCTCGATTGCCGGATCGGTGATGGCGGGCTATGCGGGCATGGGCGTGCCGCTGACTTATCTGATTGCCGCTTCCTTTATGGCGGCACCGGCAGGGCTGCTGTTTGCCAAGCTGATGTATCCGCAGACGGAACCGTTCAATGATGTATTGGAAGCGGTGCAGGAGGAAGACAAGCCGCATAATGCGTTGGAAGCGTTGGCAAACGGTGCCGGTGCGGGTATGCAGCTGGCTTTGAATATCGGTGCCATGCTGATTGCCTTTGTGGCGGTGATTGCCCTGCTCAACGGCATTGTCGGCATCGTCGGCAGTGTATTCGGCATCGAGGGGCTGACCTTGCAGATGCTGTTCGGCTATATTTTCAAACCGGTTGCGTATCTGGTCGGCGTGCCGTGGGACGAAGCGGGGATTGCGGGGCAGATGATCGGTATGAAACTGGCGGTGAACGAGTTTGTCGGCTATTTGGAGTTTGCCAAATATCTGCAGCCGGACGCGCCCGTGCTGCTGAGCGATAAAACCAAGGCCGTCATTACTTTTGCCTTATGCGGTTTTGCCAATTTCGGCACCATCGCCATTCTGATCGGCGGTATCGGCGGGATCGCGCCCAACCGGCGTTCGGATATTGCGCGCTTGGGCGTGAAGGCCGTCATCGCGGGGACGTTGGCCAACCTGATGAGTGCGACCATTGCCGGCCTGTTTATCGGTTTGAGCGGGGCGGCCTTGATTTAGAGAACGGCTGTGCCGCAAAACGGAACGCATCTTGAAACATTTTCCGGTTTCAAGATGCGTTTGTTTTCAGCAGCTGCCGTTTGCTTTGCCGCACGGGCTTTTCAGACGGCCTCGGGCGGCTCAGCAGTTCAGTTTGCCGTAAACGCCGCTGCGCAGCAGGCCGCGTACGGCGGCATCGAATTCTGCCAGCGTTTGGGTGGCATGGGCGGCGTTGTCGCCGCGAACGTCCAAATAGAACTTCACTTTCGGCTCCGTTCCGGAGGGGCGGACAATCAGACGGCTGCCGTCTTCCAGCCGGAAAACCAGAATATCGTTCGGTTCGTCATGGTCCATATAGTCGGTGGCGGCGGTAATGCTTTGGCTGCCGATGCGCTGCGGCATATGGCTGCGCAGGGCGGCCATCAGTTTGGGAATATCTTGCGGGTCATCTACCCGGATCGAAATCTGCCCGCTGGCATAAGCACCGAACGTCCGTTCGAAATCGGCGGCATAATCTGCCAGCGTTCTGCCTTCTGCTTTGAGGGCGCAGACTAAGTCCAAAAATGCCACGGCGGCGGAAATGCCGTCTTTGTCGCGCACTTTTTCCGGGTCAACCAGATAACCGAGGGCTTCTTCAAAACCGTAGATCAGGTTGTCGACTTTGCCGATGTATTTGAATCCGGTCAGGGTTTCCTGATGGCCGAACCGGAAATGCTCGGCGATTTTGCCCAGTGCGGGCGATGAAACCAGCGAACAGGCCAGCGTGCCCCGGCGGCCTTCGGCCTGTGCCCGTCCGGCCATATGCCATGCCAGATAACAGCCGATGACATTGCCGTGCAGGGTCTGCCAATTGCCCTGTGTATCGGGCACAGCCACGGCCAGACGGTCGGCATCGGGGTCGTTGGCAATAATCAGTTCCGCGTTTTTTTCTTTGGCCAAGGCAACGGCCAAATCCAGTGCGCCCGGTTCTTCGGGGTTGGGGAAGGCAACGGTCGGGAATGCGGCATCGGGTTCGGCCTGTGCTTCGACCAGATGGGGCAGCGGCAGACCGGCAGCAGACAGGGTGTGCAGCAGAATATCTTTTCCCACGCCGTGCATGGCGGTATAGACGTAATTGACCGGCCGGGGCGGGGAGGTGCGGACGGCGGCGGTTTTGCGGATATAGGTATCAATGACGTCGGGGCTGACGGTCTGATAGTGCGGGCTGCGCGGCAGCCGGCGGATGTCGCCTTGCGCGGCGCGATCGATGGCGGCAGCAATCTGCCTGTCTGCCGGAGACACAATCTGCCCGCCGCCCTCGGCTTTGCCCAGATAGACCTTGTAGCCGTTGTCCTGCGGCGGATTATGGCTGGCGGTTACCATCACGCCGGCGGCGGTGTCGAGATGCTTGACGGCATAGGCCAGTACGGGTGTGGGCGTTTGGTGCGGCAGCAGAAAAGTTTCGATACCTGCTGCGGCCATGATTTCGGCCGTATCGCGGGCGAAAATATCGGAATTTTTCCGTCCGTCGTAGCCGATGACGATGGACGGGGAAGAGTCATGCTGTTTCAAGAACTCTGCCAGACCGGAGGCCGTCTGAATGACCAATACCCGGTTCATGCCCATCGGGCCGGCCTGCAAGGGGCCGCGCAAACCGGCCGTGCCGAATTTCAGACGGCCGTCGAAGGCTTTTGCCAAAGCGTGTTGCGCGGCTTCATTGCCCTGTTCGGCAGACCGGATTAAGGCGGAAAGTTCGGATTGTGTTTCCGGGTCGGGGTCTTGGGCCACCCACTGTTTGGCTTGTTCCAAAATCATTTTTTGCTCCTGTGGTCCGGCGTGATGCGGACGGTTGCCGCCGTGCGTTTGCGGCGGGGTTTATGCGGTAAGGGTTTCATAGATGATCGGGCGTTCGGGCGGTGCGGTTTCGCCGACGGTCAAAGCATTCCGGTAGGCCGTGGCCGCCGCCTGCCAGTCGGCTTCGCTTCGGGCGTGAACCACCGCCAGCGGGGTGTCGGCCGCCACTTGGGTGCCGATCGGCAAGATTTCGTCAAAACCGACGGTGTGGTCGATTTTGTCCGATGCGACGCGCCGTCCGCCGCTCAGATTGATGACCGCCACGCCGACGGCGCGGGTATCCATGGCGCAGATATAGCCGCCTCGGCCTGCGGTTACGGGTTTCACAACGGCAGCTTTGGGCAGCGTGTCTGCAAAGGTTTCGATAAAATCGGCCGGGCCGCCTTGGGCATGTACCATGCGGGCGAAATATTCCGCCGCTTTGCCGCTGTCCAATGTATTTTGCAGCAGGGCGCGGGCTTCGTCGCGGCCGGCGGCCAGTTTTCCGTTTACCAGCAGTTCCGCGCCCAGTGCCAGCGTGATTTCATGCAGGCGCGGGTTACGGTATGTGCCGTTCAGATAGCGCACCGCTTCGCGCACCTCCACCGCATTGCCGGCGGAAGACGCCAAAACTTCGTTCATATCGGTCAGCAGGGCCGTGGTCCGGCAGCCGGCCTGGGTTGCCACCTTGGCAATCGATTCGGCCAGGGCGCGGGAAAGCTCGTAAGTGGGCATAAATGCGCCGTTGCCGACTTTGACATCCATCACCAGACTGTCCAGACCTTCGGCCAGCTTTTTCGATAAGATGGAAGCCGTAATCAGCGACAGGCTTTCGACGGTTGCCGTTACGTCGCGGGTGGCGTAGATTTTGCGGTCGGCAGGGGCGAGGTTGCCGGTTTGGCCGACAATCACGCAGCCGGTTTTTCTGACTAAATCCTGCATTTTTTCGGGGCTGGGGAAAATATCGAAGCCCCGGATACTTTCCAGCTTGTCCAAGGTGCCGCCGGTATGGCCCAGACCGCGCCCCGCAATCATGGGGACATAAGCCCCGCAGGCGGCCAGCATGGGTGCCAGCATCAGTGAGACCACATCGCCCACGCCGCCGGTGGAATGTTTGTCCAGCACCGGGCCGTTTAAGGCGGCATGCTGCCAATTTAGGGTTTCGCCGCTGTCGCGCATGGCCAGTGTCAGGGCGGTGCGCTCGTCCCAATCCAAATCATTGAAGAAAACCGCCATACACAGCGCGGCAATCTGCCCTTCGCTGATGCTTCCATCGGTTACGCCCTGAATGTAAAAGCGGATTTCCTCGGCCGACAAGGTTTGGTTGTCGCGTTTTTTGCGGATGATTTCCTGCATTAAAAAAGCCATGATGCCTCCTTATTTCAATAATTCGTCCAGCAGGGCCGATGCGCCGAAGCGGAAGGTTTGCGGGCGGATAAAATCCCCGCCCAGTATGTCTTTCACCTGTTGCAGATAAGCGTCTGCCTGTTCTGCGGTGCGGATGCCGCCTGAAATCTTCAAACCGGCCGGTGCAGCCTGTTCGGCAATCACGCCGCACAATACGGCGACCGCTTCCGGGCTGGCACCGTTTGCGGTTTTTCCGGTCGAGGTTTTCAGAAAGTCCGCACCGGCGGCGATGGCGGTTAAGGCATTGCGGCGGATTTGTTCCGCATCCGATTCGCCGGTTTCCAGAATGACTTTGACTTTGGCACCGTGCGCATGGCTGAGTTCGGCGACGGCGGCGAACAGGGTTTGCGCGTATCCGCTGTCCTGCCGGTAGGGGAAAACCACATCGATTTCTGCCGCACCGTCATTTAAGGCGGTTTGTGTCTGGTGCAGAACGGTTTCTTTCGGTTCGTTTCCGGACGGGAAATTGACGACGGTGGCAACGGCGACATCGGGCGGGCAGAGCTTTCTGGCCTGGGCGACAAATGGCGGATAAACGCATACGGCCGCCACGTTTCCGAAAGCGGGGGATACGGCTTTGGCGCACAGTGCGGCAATCCGGTCGGCGGTATCGTCATCGTTTAAGGAAGTCAGATCGATGAGTGAAAACAATTTGGCTTTATCCATGATTTTCCTCTAAAAAATGAATGTCCAGCGGTGCGGTCACACAGGCGTTCCAAAGTGTTTGGGTATGGATTTCGTGTCCGCTGCGCTCGAAGCATACCAGCGCGCCGCGCACGATTTCCCGTTCGTGCCGACCCGATAAGCGTAAAAAATTCAAAGCACTTTGCAGCGGCGGCAGGCTGGGGTTGTAGGCGGCATTTTCCGCGTAACGTCCGACAAAGATGCCGCTGCGGGTTTCCAGTGCCACACCGGCGTATTGGCGGCTGTAAGGCGCGTAGCTTTGGCGGGCGGCATCGAGTGCCTGCATGGCCAAAGCGTCCCGGGTCGGGTTCTGCAAAGTCAGATGGTGGTTCTGCTTATCCAGCAGACGGCCTGTCATGCCCAAGTCGGCGGGGCCGAAACTGTCGGGCAGATAGTGGTGCAGCGGGTTGTTGCGGCTGTGCGGCAGATGGATTTGCAGGTTTTCACTGCCGCGCGTTTCGTTTAAAAACTGGCGGCAGTGTCCGCACGGAGTGCAATTGACCACGATATGTTCCAACCGCTCGGCACCGCGCGAAAATGCGTGGGCAACGGCACTTTGTTCGGCGTGTACGGTTTGTGCCAGCACCACGCCGGCGGTTTCCTGATTGGCACCCAGATAGAGGTTGCCCTTATCATCGACGGCGACTGCGCCTACCTGAAAATCCGAGACGGGGACGACGGCCGACTGCGCGGCATCGTGCAGTAGGGATAAGGCAAACTGAATCATGTCGCCGCCGAATGCACGGGCAGCCGATGCAGCTTCTGCGGCAGAGTAGAATGTTTTCGGCATCTGTATTCCTTACAGCCTGTACGGACGGGTCATCATAAACGGCAGTTTCAGACGGCCCCGTAGTTTTCGGGGCGGCAAAACTGGATTTGGCCGGATGAAATCAGTATATTGCAGCCGACGCAGCCGCTTATTCTACCGAACCCGGACGTACAGGTGAATGGCTGCGGATTTTACCGCAGCCGTCTGTTTTGCGGCTGTTTTGATTGTCTGACCAACGGGAGATACTCATGCCGACACCCCACAACAGCGCGCCGCAGGGCGCATTTGCCGAAACCGTGCTGATGCCGGGCGATCCTTTACGCGCCCGATATATTGCCGAAACTTTTCTGGACAATGCCGAACAGGTAACGGCCGTGCGCAATATGTACGGTTTTACCGGTTTCTATCAAGGACGGAGAATTTCGGTGATGGGGCACGGCATGGGCATTCCTTCGGTTTCCATTTATGCCAAAGAACTGATTACCGAATACGGTGTGAAAAATCTGATCCGGGTCGGTTCCTGCGGCGCGGTGCTGGACGATGTGCGCATCCGCGATGTGATTATCGGCAGCGGTGCGTGTACCGACAGCGGGGTAAACCGCATCCGCTTCGGCGGTTACGATTTTGCCGCGATTGCCGATTTCCATCTGGTGCAGGCATTGTGGCAGGCGGCGCAGGATTTGGGTGTGCCGGTCAAAGTGGGCAACCTGTTTTCGTCCGACCTGTTTTACCACCCCGACAGCCGCCTGATTGATCTGGAACGCCGATACGGAATTTTGGGTGTGGAAATGGAGGCTGCGGGGCTGTACGGTGTCGCGGCCGAGTTCGGCGCACGGGCGGCCGCCATCTGTACCGTGTCCGACCACATCGTGCGCGGGGAATGCACCAGCGCAGAGGAACGCCAGATGACGTTTGACGAGATGATCCGGGTGGCGCTGGCGGCCGCCGTGCGTTTATAGGCCGTCTGAACCGCAACGGTTTGGCGCACACGCTTTCAACGGGCGTGTGCGCTTTTGCTGCCGGTCAAGTAAAGAGATTGATTAAGTAGGTGTGGTAGGGAATGGCGACAATATCGATGAGTACGGCACCGCTCAAAGGCACAATCATAAACGCTTTGGCCGAATGGGCGCGGTAGCGTTCGCATACGGCCGACATATTGGCCATGCCGTTGGGCGTGGCACCCAAACCGTGCCCCATCAGACCGGCACACATCACCGCCGCATCATAGTCCCTGCCCAGCAGGCGGAAGACGATGGCAATAACCATCGCGCTCAAAACGGCGGTTTGCAGGAAGAGTATCAGCAGCAGCGGTGCGGCGATGCTTTGCAGCTGCCAGATTTTGAGCGAAATCATCGCCATGCCCAAGAACAGCCCCAGCGACGTTTCCGAAATCAGATGGACGGCGGGCGGGTGGAGCGGGAGCAGGCCGGTGCAGTCATGCAGGTTTCTGACCAATACGGCCACCAGCATCGCGCCCACATAAGCGGGCAGAACAAAGCCGGTCAGGCCGGTAAACCAGTCGGACAGAAAGCGCCCTGCCGTCATGATGCCCAAAATCAGTGCCAGCATGGACAGAAAGTGCTGCGGCGTGCAGTGTGCCGCGTTTTCAGACGGCCTTTGCAGCGTGTCCTGTATGCCGGTGTCCGTGCGGGACGGCGGTGCGATGCGGTGTCTGCGGATCAGGTAGTGTGCGACCGGACCGCCGAGCAGACTGCCGGCAATCAGGCCGAAAGTGGCCGAGCTGACGGCGGCGACGCTTGCCGAAGGTACGCCCAACGCTTCTGCCATCGCCCCGAAAGTGGCCGCGCCGCCGTGGCCGCCGGTCAGGGAAACCGCGCCCGCCATCACGCCGATGACGGGGTGTTCGCCCAAAGCGGCGGCCAGTGCCGCCCCGAACGTATTTTGAAATAATGCCAGCACCCAGCAGATGCCCAGATACATCAGCAGCGTTTTGTCGCCGCTGCGCAGAACTTTCAAACTGCCTTCCAGCCCGACTGTGGTAAAGAAGGCCACCATCAGCGGGTTTTGCAGCGAGGTATCGAAACGGATTTCCGCCAGATTGAACGACAAGAGCAGCCAAACCGACAGGCTGACGAGAAAGCCGCCGATAACGGGCGAGGGAATGCAGAATTTCTGCAACAGGCGGCTGCGGTTTTTCAGATAAATGCCCGCGAGCAGGCACAAAACAGTGATCAGCAGCGTGGTCAGACTGTCAAAAGAAAACGTCGTCATGATGGCTCCTTGGTTTGGTGGATATGGCCGATTAATTGATACGTCAGATAGGCGGCCAGTCTGGCCGTGCGGTTGTCGGTGTCAAAGTGCGGATTGCATTCGGCAATGTCGAACAGGCGTACTTTGCCGCTGCGGCCAATCTGTTCCAGCAGTATTTCCGTGGTTGCCAAATCGATGCCGCGTGCGGCCGGTGCGCTCACGCCCGGTGCCAGAGCGGCGGGGAAGGCATCCAGGTCGATGCTGAGGTAAAGATGCTCCACAGATGCCGCAAACCGTTCGATTTCGGCCGACAGCTGCGCGGCGGCAGCGCGATGAATGTCGGTGTCGAAAAAATAGCGGCAGCCGAGTGCGTCGGCTGTTTCAAATAAAGCGGCGGTATTGCTGTGGCGGGCAATGCCCAGACACAGATAATGAAATTCACGTCCTGCCCGGTGCAAGGTGCGGGCGGCTTGGAAAAACGGTGTGCCGGAAGACGGCATGTCTGTCCGGCGCAGGTCGAAATGGGCATCGATATTGATGATGCCGATGCGTCCCGGTGCGGGTTCGTTCTGAACATGGGCAAACAGGGCGTGGAAGCTGGCATAAGCCACTTCGTGTCCGCCGCCGAAAATAACGGGCACCGACTTCCGTGCCAGTGCCGTTCCGATTTGTGCCGCGAGTTTCTGCTGCGCGGCGGCCAGATCGCCGTCGGTACAGCCCACATTGCCCCAATCGTTGATGCGCCAATCCTGATGCAGGGCGAAATTGGCCAGTTGGCGGCGTATGGCGTCGGGCGCATCTGCCGCCCCCGTGCGCCCTCCGTTGCGGCGCACCCCTTCGTCGCAGGCAAAGCCGAACAAGGTAAAGTCTGCCCGTTCCTGTCGGGATACGGCCTGATAAAACCGCCGGTGTGCGGGGTCTGATCCGTCAAACCGCCCCTGCCAGATGAAGTTTTCCGTTTCCA
This sequence comes from Neisseria leonii, assembly GCF_028776105.2. Classification (NCBI taxonomy): domain Bacteria; kingdom Pseudomonadati; phylum Pseudomonadota; class Betaproteobacteria; order Neisseriales; family Neisseriaceae; genus Neisseria; species Neisseria leonii. The sequence goes on from NZ_CP145606.1 coordinate 2,001,355, forward strand.
TCATTGCTCCTGTTGCCTATTCGTCATTGAGCCACGCACTCATTTTTTGTGCGGCGGCGCAGACTTGTGCCGTTAAGACGGCCTGTTGCGGCAGTGCGCGGAAGGCCGGTGCCATCACGGTCAGTACGGCCAGCAGTTCCTACCGGTAAAAAACGGGTGCGGACACGCCGAACACCCCTTCATCGATTTCGCCTGTGGACGTGCCGAAGCCCTGTCGGCGGATATGCGCCAATTCGCGCAGCAGGCGTTCGCGGCCGGTATCGTCGAGACGGTGGGCGGGCATCTGCAAGGCCAGATTGCGGTGCTGCGGACTGCAAAAAGCCAGAAAGGTTTTGCCGCTGGCACCGCGCAGCAGCGTGTTGCTTTTACCGGCTTCAAACGAACAGCGCAGGGTGCGTTCCGCTTCGATAATGTCCACGCAAATCGTTTCGTACAGATTGCATACCACCACGGCCACGGTTTCCCCGCATTCTTTGGCCAAGGCTTCGGTCAAGGGGCGGAGGCGGGCGGCGGGCAGGCTGTGGCGGCGGTATGGGTTGGCCGTTTTCAGACTTTGCGCGCCGACGGTGTAGGTGCCGTAGGTTTTGGCATGGCTTACCAGTTCCCACAGTTTGAGAATATTCAGCAGGCGGTAAACGGTGGATAAAGGGATATGGAGGGCGGCAGCGATCTGTCTGGGCGAAACAGGCATTTCCCTGCTGCCGATAAAATTCAGAATGGCCAAGGCCCGGTGCAGGCTGTTCATGTTTTTCTCCTCTGAATCAAACCATAGCAATACTGTTTTGCGGGCGGCAAGGTGTGTTCCCGTATGTTGGGAAAACAAATGTGTCTGTCGGGGGCGGCCGCCGCAGCGCTTTCAGACGGCCTTTCTGTCCGCCGTATTGTTAAAAGATGTCATCTTTGTTAATATTTGTTTATTTTTAACTGGTAGGGCGGTTCGGAAACCGCCAAGGAGGACGGATGGATTGGCTTGCTGCACTCGCCCGGCAGCTGACGCGCTTTACGGCTGTGGTGATTATTTTGGCGGCGGTTGCCGCGCTGATCGAGCCTGCCACATTTTCGTGGGTAAAAGGGGATACACAGATTGCGGTGCTGGGCGTGATTATGCTGGGTATGGGCATGACGTTGGGTAAGGAGGATTACCGCATTCTGGCGCAGCGGCCGCTGGATATTCTGATCGGCGCGCTGGCGCAGTACACCATCATGCCGCTTTTGGCCATTGCCGTGGCCAAGGTACTCGGCCTGTCGGCAGGGCTGACGCTGGGGCTGGTGCTGGTCGGCACCTGCCCGGGCGGGGTGTCGTCGAACATTATGGCGTTTCTGGCCAAGGGTGATGTGGCGTTTTCCGTCGGCATGACGACGGTTTCCACGCTGCTGGCTCCGGTGGCGACACCGCTGTGGATGATGTATCTGGTGGGCGAAACGGTGGCGATGGACGGCTGGGCGATGTTTAAGTTTATGCTGCTGGTTACCCTGCTGCCGGTGGTGGCCGGCTCGGCGTGCAATATGCTGCTGCACAAGAAAGCGTGGTTTGCCGGTGTGCGCGCGGTGATGCCTGCAGTGGCGGTGCTGGCGTTTGCCTGTATTGTCGGCGGAGTGGCGGCGGTGCACGGCGGCCGTTTTATGGAGTCGGCTCTGGTGATGCTGGCGGCGATTGCCGTTCATAATATTGCGGGTTATGTGCTGGGCTATTATTCGGGCGCGCTGTTCGGTATGGGTGTGGCGAAAAAGCGTACGCTGGCGATTGAGGTCGGTGTGCAGAATGCCGGTTTGGCAACGGGTTTGAGCGCGAAATTTTTTCCGGCCAATGCGGAATCGGCGATTGCCACGGCGGTGGCCTGTGTGTGGCATTCGGTATCGGGAACGGTGTTGGGCAATCTGTTTGCCCTGTGGGATAAACGCAAGGCCGGCTGAGTCTGCCGCATGAACAAAAGGCCGTCTGAAAACCGTTTGCTGACCATGGTTTTCAGACGGCCTTTCTGCCGGTGTCGAACCGGATTAGTCGGGCGTTTGTTCCGCCAGTGCGGCCAAAACGGCCGGCAGGGAGGCCTGCCAGTCGGACGGTGCAAAACCCAGTTCGCGCGCGCGGTCGCAGTTGAGGGCGGAGTATTGCGGGCGTTTGGCCGAGGGGTCGGTTTCGTCCAGCGTGATGGCACGCAGGGCGGGGGCGGTAAAGTCGGGGTTGCGCTCGGCTTCGTGGTGGAATACGGTTTGGGCGAATTTGTACGCGCTTAATGCTTTGTCGCCGCAGTAGTGCAGAATGCCGCCGGGCAGTTCGGTGCGGCCGAGCAGGCCGATAATCAGGTCGGCCACGTCGCCCGCGTAGGTCGGGCAGGCGGCCTGATTGTCCACCAGACTCAATTCCTGCTGTGCGGCTGCCTGTTTGAGCAGGACGGCCACCGAGTTGTTGCCGTATTCGCTGAACATCCACGAGGTGCGGATCAGCAGGGTGTCGGGGTGGGCGGCCAGTGCCAGCAGTTCGCCCGAGAGTTTGGATTGGCCGTAGCTGCTCAGCGGGGCGGGTGCGTCGGTTTCCAGATAGGGGATGCGGCTGTGGCCGCTGAATACGTAATCGCTGGACAGATGGATAAATTTCGCCCCCACGCCGCGTGCGGCCTGAGCCAGATTGCGTGCGCCGTAGGCATTGATGGCGAAGGTTCTGTCGATGTCGATCTGCGAGCCGCTGAATGAAGTATAGGCGGCGGCATTGACCACCACGTCGGGGTGGAAGTTTTTCACCATGCTGGCGGCCACTTCCTGATTGGTAATGTCGAGCGTTTTGGAGTCGGTGGCAATCAGTTCCCAGTGTTCGGGCAGGCGGGCTTTAATCGAACGGCCGAGTTGGCCTTTGGCACCGGTAATCAGAATCCTCATGTTTGTGTTCCTTGTCGATGGCGTTGAAGTGGCAGATAGTGGAAAACCGTCTTTCAGACGGCCATTGTATAGAAAAAGCCGGCAAAATACACGCCGGACATGTTTCAGAATCAAGAGAAATCGAATAAATCGGGCTGTGCCGTTCCGCCGCTGACGCGTACCCCGATTTCGCCCTCGGCAAGCACAATGTGCAGTTTCTGCCCTTGGTGCAGCACGGCCGCATCGCGTACCACTTGGCCGCGCGTGTCTTTTACCACGGCGAAACCGCGTGCCAGAATATGTTGCGGCGAGACGGCCTGCAACAGCGCGGCCTGTTGCGCGAGTGCCTGCTGCCGCGTTTCGGTCAAACGGCGGCGGCTGTTCAGCAGGGCAGTTTGAAGCTGTGCGGTCTGGCGGCGGCGGGATTCGGTATCGGGACGGCCGTGCGCGATTTGGGCGGCGGCATGGTTGAGGGTTTGGCGTTTGGCGGCATACATATGCAGCATGGCGTGGCGCATCTGCTGTGCCAGCGCGCCGGTTTGGCGGCGTTGGTCGCGCAGTTTGTCGGCGGGGTGGCGGATTTGGCGGGCAAGCCAGTCGGTTTTCTGGGCGGCATCGCTGTAACGCCGCTGCAAGGCGGTTTTCAGACGGCCTGTGTGCTGCGCCAGCTGGCGGATACGTTCCTGACGGTTGGGGCTGACCAGCTCGGCGGCGGCCGTGGGTGTGGGCGCGCGGACATCGGCGGCGAAATCGGCCAGCGTAAAATCGGTTTCGTGGCCGACTCCGCTGACGGTGGGAATCGGGCATTCGGCCAGTGCGCGCGCCACCGCTTCTTCGTTGAACGGCCACAAGTCTTCTATACTGCCGCCGCCACGGCACACAATCAGCACATCGGCTTCCGCCCGCCGCGCGGCCGTCTGCACCGCTTGGGCAATCTGTATTCCGCTGCCTGTGCCCTGCACCGGTGTCGGATAAACGATAACGGGAATATCCGGCGCGCGCCGCCGCAGCGTGGACACCACATCGCGCAGGGCGGCGGCGGCCGGACTGGTTACAATGCCGATCGCGCGCGGCGGAAACGGCAGCGGCCGTTTGTTCTCGGGCGCAAACAGCCCTTCGGCCTGCAAACGGTTTTTCAGCCGCTCGTATGCTTCGTATAACTGCCCCAAGCCTTTGAGGCGGACTTCGGCCACGCTGATTTGAAATTCGCCGCGCGCCTCATACAGCGTGATTCTGCCCGATACTTCAATCTGATCGCCTTCTTTGAGCGGGGCGGCCAAACGGGCGGCCGCCCCTTTAAACATCGCGCAGCGCACTTGGGCGCGGCTGTCTTTGAGGGCGAAATAATAATGGCCGCTGGCCGCTTTGGTCAGATTGGAGACCTCGCCCGCCACCCACAGTCCGGCCAGATGATCTTCCAGCAGGCCGCGCGTCAGCGCGTTGAGTTCGGATACCGACAGCGCGGCGGGGGCGAAAAAATCAGACATGGTGCGGGCGGGAAAAGAAAAAGAGCCGATTATAAAGGTTTTGCCGCCGCCTTGCGGTTTTTTCGGCAGCGGCAGGCGGCCGGTTTGGCGGTATAATCGCGGTTCTGGCGCGGCAGACGGCCTGTATTTCGGCAGGGAAAACCATGAAACGGAACGATACCACCCACCCAATATCCCCAACGGGGCGGCAGGAGGCCGTCTGAAATGATGCTGCACCGTTTTTTCGAGCGGCACTGGCAGCGGCCTTACCCGCTGCTGTCCCTGCTGCTCGCGCCCTGGTCGCGCCTGTTCGGCTGCGTGGCGGCCAAGCGCCGGCGCGATTTTCTGAGCGGGCGCAAAGCGGCGGAAACCTTACCTGTGCCGGTGGTGGTGGTGGGCAATATCCACGCGGGCGGTGTGGGAAAAACGCCCGTGGCGGCCGCGCTGGTGCGCGGTTTGCAGGCACGCGGTGTGCGCGTGGGCATCATCAGCCGCGGTTACGGGCGCAGCACAAAAGCGGTGCATGTTCTCACGCCGCACAGCACCGCGCGGCAGGCGGGCGACGAACCGCTGCTGCTGCACCGGCAGACCGGCGCGCCCGTGGCGGTGGCGGCGGCGCGCGCCGAAGCGGGCAGGGCATTGCTGGCGGCCTATCCCGATTTGGACGTTTTGGTGGCCGACGACGGTTTGCAGCATTACGCGCTGGCGCGCGACGTGGAAATCATCGTATTTCCGTATACCGACCGTAACCGGCCGCTCGGCCTGCTGCCCGACGGTCCCCTGCGCGAACCCCTGTCGCGGCTGGACACGGCCGATGCGCTGGTGTTCGGCGGCTGCCCGCACGATGCGGTATGCGAAGACGGCGTGTTTTACAGCCGGGTGGCGGCCGGGGCGGCGTACCGTTTCAACTGCCCGCAGGAAACTTGGCCGCCAGGCCGTCTGAAAACGGGTACGACGGCCGCTTTGGCTGCGATTGCCAAGCCCGAACGTTTTTTTGCCTCGCTCCGCGCGGCCGGCATCGTGCCCGACAGCGAGCACAGCCTGCCCGACCATGCCGCGCTGACTGCGGCCGACCTGCCGCAGGCCGATGCTGTGTTTATCACGGAAAAAGACGCGGTCAAACTCACCCCCTCGGCCGCAACGGAAAATGTGTGGGTCTTGCCGGTTTGTGCGATAATCGAACCCGATTTGGCCGGTTTTGTGCTGGAAAAGCTGAAAAAGGCCGTCTGAAAACCGTATTTGAGCCGCTTGGGCGGCAGAAGTCCGAATCATGGAACAGAAATATTACGATGTATTGGTCTGCCCGCTGACCAAAACCAAACTGGAATACCGCGCCGAGAGGCAGGAATTGTGGAGTCGTGCGGCAGGGCTTGCCTATCCGGTCAAAGACGGCATTCCCTATATGCTGGTTACCGAGGCGAGACCGCTCAGTGAAGAGGAGTCGGCCGCATGACGGATTTTGTCGTGCTGGTGCCCGCGCGTCTGTCGTCTTCGCGTCTGCCGCACAAAGCATTGGCCGACATCGGCGGCAAGCCCATGGTGGTGCGCTCGGCCGAACAGGCGGCCAAAAGCCGCGCTTCGCGCGTGGCGGTGGCCACCGACCACGAAGCCATCGCCGCCGCCTGCCGCGAACACGGCATCGAAGTCGTGATGACCGATGCGCGGCATGAAAACGGTACACTGCGTCTGGCCGAGGCGGTGGATATTCTGGCCTTGCCCGACGATACTGCGGTGGTTAATGTGCAGGGCGACGAGCCGATGATGGATCCCGAACTGATTAACCGCACAGCCGCCGCACTGGCGGCCGGTACGTCGCCGATGGCCACGGCGGCGCACGAAATCCGTAGCTTCGATGATTTCCTCAGCCCCGATGTGGTAAAAACCGTGCTCAACAGCCGCAATCAGGCACTGTATTTCAGCCGTGCGCCGATTGCCTATCCGCGCGACACGCTGCGCGCAGGCCGCCGCGAATGGGCAGCCGGGCAGATGCCGCTGCGCCATATCGGCCTGTACGCTTATTACGCCGGTTTTCTGCGCGGATACCCGAAACTGGCCGCTTCGCCTTTGGAGCAGACCGAATCGCTCGAACAGCTGCGCGTGTTGTGGCACGGCTACACGATTGCCGTACATATCGCCGACAGCGCACCCGCTGCCGGAGTGGACACGCAGGAAGATTTGGAACGGGTGCGCGCGCTGTTTGCCGCACAGGAATAAGGGCGGGATACGGCCGTTTGCAGAGTGAGAACGTTGGTTCCGCCGTTATCCGGTTGGTGTACAATGAGCGGATTCGTTTTTTCACAGCGGGCTTGAGATTATGACAATAAAAATCGGTTTACTCTGCGCCGGCAGCGTTTTATTGACGGCCTGTTCGGCTTCCATGACATCTATGCTTCAGCCGGAGGCCAGCTATCTGAACGGGCAGACAGTCAGAAGCGTTCCCAAATCACAGAGCATTACCGTAGTAGGATCGGTTTTCGACGAGTCGGGCAACTGGATGCCGTCCTATCCCATGCCCGCATACAAAGAACACAAAACCGTACACATCGCGCCTGTACCCAAATCCGTTCCGGTCGCTTGCGAAAAGGAATATACGGAAACGGTGGGACATTTGAGACGAAACGTTACCAAGCGCGGATCGGGTTTGCTTCAATATGATTTTCAGGCGGGCAGAACGTATATGGTTTTCTGCAATATCCAAGCCGGAGACCGATTTGCAATCACAGCGCGGGAAGTGCCTGAGGGTACGCGTTATCAAACCGCCTGGTCCAAACGCCCGAAAACCGAACAACCGACTGCCGCCAACCGTGTCCGCTTTGAAATCACCGGCAAATCCAGTCAGAATTTCTGGCGCTGGGCGGGAGGCTCGTATATGGCCGTCCGCAACTGGAACGGCAAGTTTGGCGAAACGGCCGAATTGGCCGTACCGGTAAACCGCGTGGACGTGCAGTGCCAAATGAACCGCGAAGTGATTAACGTACCGTTAACAGGCAATTTTCAGGCAGGCAAAACATACCGCTTGGCATGCCGTCAAAACAGTAATGGTTTATTGGAAGCCTATATTGCTGAAACAAAATAGGATTTTCGGGCAGTGTCATATCGGGGTGATCTGCCCGATACGGCCTTATTTTCAGGCCGTTTCCCCGTTTGTCAGGTTACGCAATCCGCTTGTTATCAGAAGAAAGAGAAATCATGAAAGTACTGTTATTGGGCGCGCCGGGTGCAGGCAAAGGCACACAGGCGCAGTTTATCACCGCCGCTTTCGGCATTCCGCAAATCTCTACCGGCGATATGCTGCGTGCGGCCATCAAGGCCGGTACGCCGCTGGGGCTGGAAGCGAAAAAAATCATCGAAGAGGGCGGCCTGGTGCGCGACGACATCATTATCGGCATGGTGAAAGAGCGCATCGCGCAGGACGACTGCCGCAACGGTTTTCTGTTCGACGGTTTCCCGCGCACGCTGGCGCAGGCCGAAGCGATGATGGAGGCGGGCGTGCATCTGAATGCCGTGGTGGAAATCGATGTGCCGGACAGCGTGATTGTCGAGCGCATGAGCGGCCGCCGCGTCCACCTGCCCTCCGGCCGTACCTACCACATCAGCCACAACCCGCCGAAAACCGAGGGTAAAGACGACATCACGGGCGAAGAGCTGGTCCAGCGCGACGACGATAAAGAGGACGTGGTGAAAAAACGCCTGGCCGTTTACCACGAGCAAACCGCCGTGCTGATCGATTTTTACAGCAAACTCGAAGGCGAACACGCGCCCCACTATATCAAGGTGGACGGCACGCAGCCGGTGGAAAAAGTCAAGGAAGAAGTGCTGGCGGGTCTGGGCAAATAAGGTTTGTCTGACAGGCCGTCTGAAAACGCGTTTTACCCATATCCGCGTTTTCAGACGGCCTTTTTGCGCCAAGCCCGCACCGAAACCGTTTACAATTCAGACTGCATTGTCCGACTGAACCGCCATGAATCCCGAATACTGCAAGCTGCTCAAAATCAACGATGCCGCCGCCAAACGGTTGGCCAAACTCCGTCTGCATACGCCGTGGGACGCGGTGCTGCACCTGCCGCTGCGCTATGAAGACGAAACGCACATTATGCCGATTGCCGATGCGCCCGTGGGCGTGCCGTGTCAGGTGGCGGGTGTGGTGCGGCATCAGGAAGTACAGTTCAAACCGCGAAAACAGCTGGTAGTGCAGATTGCCGATGCGTCGGGCAGCGTGCTGTACCTGCGCTTTATCCATTTTTATCCCGGCCATCAGAAGCAGTTGGCGGTGGGGCGGCATATCCGCGCGGTGGGCGAAATCAAGCGCGGTTTTTACGGCGACGAGATGATTCACCCGAAAATCCGCGATGCCGACAGCGGCGGTTTGGCCGAAAGCCTGACCCCCGTTTATCCCACCGTCAGCGGGCTGGGCCAGCCCACCCTGCGCCGCATCATTCAGACGGCCTTGGACAGCGTTTCCCTGCACGATACCCTGCCCGATGAGCTGTTGGGCCGTCTGAAACTGCCGCCGCTGGCCGAGAGCCTGCGCCTGCTGCACGCGCCGCCGCCCGATTTCAGTATCCATCAGTTGAGCGACGGCGCATTGCCCGCGTGGCAGCGGTTGAAGTTTGACGAACTTTTGGCGCAGCAGCTTTCCATGCGGCTGGCGCGGCAGAAACGGCAGAGCGGGGCGGCCGAACCGCTTCGCGGCACGGGTGTTTGGACGGAAAAACTGACCGCCGCCCTGCCGTTTGCGCTGACTGCCGCACAGCAGCGCGTGTTGGCCGAAATCCGCGCCGATATGGCGCAGCCGCACCCGATGCACCGTCTGCTGCAAGGCGATGTCGGCAGCGGCAAGACCATTGTCGCCGCGCTGGCCGCGCTCACGGCCGTTGAAGCGGGCTGCCAAGTGGCGGTGATGGCGCCGACGGAAATTCTGGCCGAACAGCACGAAGCCAAGTTCAGGCAATGGCTGGAACCGCTGGGTCTGACCGTGGCGTGGCTGTCGGGCAGCCAGCGCAAAAAAGACAAAGAGGCCAACAAAGCCGCCGTTTCAGACGGCCTCGCCCGCATTGCCGTCGGTACCCACGCGCTGTTTCAGGACGATGTCGCGTTTCAGAATCTGGGGCTGGTGATTGTGGACGAACAGCACCGCTTCGGCGTGGCGCAGCGGTTGGCGTTGAAAAACAAAGGGCGGGAGGTGCACCAGCTGATGATGTCGGCCACACCCATTCCGCGCACGCTGGCGATGAGTTTTTTTGCCGATTTGGACGTTTCCGTGATTGACACGCTGCCGCCGGGGCGCACGCCGGTGAGAACGCGTCTGGTAAACAGCGTGCGGCGCGCCGAAGTGGAGGGTTTCGTGCTGAACACCTGCCGCAAAGGGCATCAGGCGTATTGGGTCTGCCCGCTGATTGAAGAGAGCGAAACCCTGCAACTGCAAACCGCCGCCGACACGCTGGCCGGTTTGCAGGCGGCGTTGCCTGAGCTGAATATCGGCATGGTGCACGGGCGCATGAAACCGGCCGAAAAAGCCGCCGTGATGGCGGAGTTTGCCGCAGGCCGTCTGAATGTGCTGGTGGCGACCACCGTCATCGAAGTGGGTGTGGACGTGCCCAATGCCGCTTTGATGGTTATCGAACACGCCGAGCGCATGGGCTTGGCGCAGCTGCACCAACTGCGCGGGCGGGTGGGGCGCGGCGCGGCCGAAAGCACCTGCGTGCTGCTGTTTGCCGAACCCTTGGGCGAAACGGCCAAAGCGCGGCTCAAAGTGATATACGAACACACCGACGGTTTTGAAATCGCCCGTCAGGATTTGAACATACGCGGGCCGGGCGAGCTGCTCGGCGCGCGTCAAAGCGGCGCGCCGATGCTGCGTTTTGCCGACTTGACCGAAGACCTGCATCTGTTGGAACAGGCGCGCGAAACCGCGCCGCAGCTGATTGCGCAGCGGCCGGATATTGTCGAAGCCCATCTGGCCAGATGGCAGGGCAGCCGGGAAGGCTATTTGGGCGTATAGGCCGTCTGAAACATGCCCGCTCCGAATCGGAAAAGCCGCAGCCCGGCCATTCCGTTTACCGCCTGATGACTGAACGGGAAATACCGGGACAGACCGGGCGGTACACCGGCATTGATTATCAGGACACGCAAACCTGAATCGGCCGGCCAACCGGCCAAGTTTGCGGTTAACATCACTTAACCGGCACCGCCTTTGGCGGGTCAAGGCGAAGGCTGTGGGCGCAGACATCGTCGGATTTCTTTGATTTTAACGGATGGTAAATATAAAGAACCCGAAACGGGCTGACGCAAATGATGATGACTGTGGCTCAAAGATACTGTGAAGTTTTGTTAAAATCCTTCGAGTCTGTAATATATCAGCCTGTAATATATAAGGCCGTCTGAAAACGAGCGAAGCGAGTTTTCAGACGGCCTTCCGCCAGCCCGGTGTTTAGGGCAGCGGAACCACGCCGATGGCGACGGCACTCAGCAGTGTGAGCAGCGACAGCGCCCAAATCCAGAAAAACGAGTAGCGGATGTGCCGCCCCATAGAAAGCTGCGCCAGCCCCAAACCCATCCACAGGGCGGGCGAGAGCGGGGTAACAAAGGTGCCGACGATACTGCCGATCAGCATGGCGTAACCGGCGGCGGTGGGCGGCACGCCTGCCTGCGACGTAATCTGTTCCACAATCGGGAACAGGCCGAAATAATAGGCATCGGTGCTCAATACCAATTCCAGCGGAACGCCCAGAATACCGATGATGATGTGCAGATAGGGCAGTGCGGCATCGGGCAGGACGGCCACCAGACTGTTGGCAATCGCTTCCAGCATACCCGATCCTTTCAGAATACCCAGGAACGAACCGGCTGCCAGAATGATGCTGGCCATCATAATCGCGCCGCCCGCATGGGCGTTAATCCGCCCGATCTGTTCTTTGGGGTTGCGGTAGTTGATGAGCAGCACCAGTGAGGTGGCAATCATAAATACATAGCCGGGCGGCAGCAGGCCGGAGAACAGCAGCGTCATGGTCAGGGCAAACAGTACCACATTGAGCCAAAACAGCTGCGGGCGGGCCAGGGCGGCTTCTTCCGCCGTCAGATTGGCAGGTGTCAGCAGGACACCGGTATGCGCGGTTGTGCCGTGTTCCGCTTCAATCCGCTTTTTCTCGCGCAGCCCGAGAAAGAGTGCCAGCGCGGCAATATAAGTGATGCCGATAATCTGTACGGCAAACAGCGGCCGGTACAGTTCGCCCACATCCATCTGCAATACCGTCGCCACGCGCCCCGTCGGGCCGCCCCAGGGCAGCATATTCACCACGCCCGCACTGGCGGCCAGCAGCAGAAACAGCAGGTACGGATTCATATTCAGCCGTCTGTACAGCGGCAGCAGCGCAGGCACCACCAGCAGAAAGGTGGTCGCACCCGCACCGTCCAACTGGGCGATAACGGACACAAACACCGTGCCGACGCTGACGGCGACAATATTGCCGCGCGTCAGTTTGACCAAGCCGTTGATCAGCGGGCGGAACAGGCCGACATCGCTCATAATGCCGAAAAACAGAATCGCGAAAATAAACATAATCACGATCTGGATGACCGAGCGTGTACCGTCGGTATAAAACTCTTTGATTTGGCCGAAATCGAAGCCTGCCGCCAGAGCACCGGCCAGCGGTACCAGAATCATCGCAATGACGGGCGACACTTTTTCTGTCAGCAGCAGCGCGACAATCAGCAGAATAATGGACAGACCGATAAAAGTCAGCATAAACACTCCCGTCGGATTGGCCGGACCGCAGCAAACGGCATGATGCCGCCGCTGCGGGTGCACATGGTAGCGGTATAAATCATTGTGGAAATTTATTTTTTTCTTCGGCTTTGGGGCAGACCGCGCCGAAACCGCGCACACAATAATTCATTAAGATTTGTTATGTCAATACTGCTTATGGTTAAGGCAGGCGGCAGGCCGTCTGAAAAACCCGGGCGGCAGATATGCCCGAACCCGGCAGGCGGGCCGCAGAAGCGTTCCGCTGCTTCCGCCCGCCCCGCATATCATTTAAAATGACGGGGTTTCCGGACAAAATTGGATAAACGAAAGGATTTTGATGTCAAACTGGAATGAGGGCTACACCAGCGATATAACCTACACCTACGGCTACTATCCCGAATTGTCGCCGCAGTCCCTGACCGTACCGTTTCTCAACGCCGGCATCGCCCCGCCGAAAATCACCCGTGCCTGCGAGCTGGGTTTCGGGCAGGGCGTATCCGTCAATATCCATGCCGCCGCAGGCGGCGCGCAATGGTACGGTACCGACTTCAATCCCGCGCAGGCACAGTTTGCCCGCCATTTGGGCACACAGGGCGGCACTGCGGAAAAACTCCATATTGCCGACCAGAGCTTTGCCGAATTTTGCGCCCGCGACGATCTGCCCGAGTTCGACTTTATCGGCCTGCACGGCATCTGGTCGTGGATTTCCGACGAAAACCGCCGCATCATTGTCGATTTCCTGCGCCGAAAACTCAAAGTCGGCGGCGTACTCTACATCAGCTACAACACGCTGCCCGGCTGGTCGGCCAACGCTCCGCTGCGTCACCTGCTGGCCGAATACGACCGCCACGCTTCGGCAGCCGATTCCCGCCAGAGCAGCATTGTGCAGGCCGTCGGCCGCACGCGCGAAGCCCTCAAATTGAGCCACCGCCTGACCGAGCAGGTGCCGGGTATTGCCGCCCGTGCCGACTCGCTGGCCGAAGCCAACGTCAATTATCTTGCCCACGAATATTTGAACGGCGACTGGCACCCCATGTACTACACCCAGATTGAAAACAGCCTGCAAGCGGCCAAACTGACTTATGTCTGCTCTGCTTCCTATCTGGACGATTATGACGACTGCCTGTTCGACGAAGCGCAGAAAGCCCATATGGCGGGTATCCACAGCTCCTCGCTGCGCCAAACCACCAAAGACTTCTTCCTCAACCGCCAGTTCCGTCGCGACTACTGGGTTAAAGGCGGCCGCCGGCTGACCGCAGGCGAAACCGCTGCCGCATGGAACGCCCAAACCGTGATGCTTGCCGGCGAACCCGGTGAGCAGATCGGTACCGTCAGCCACTACCGCACCATCCACATTCTCGAAGAGCTGCTGCAACCGCTGCTGGAACAGCTCAAAGACAGACAGCCGCACAAAGTGGCCGATCTGGCAGCTTCCCTCAAAGACAAAATGAACCCGGAACAGCTCTACGGCCTGATTTCCCTGCTGGAAGCCAAAAAGAACCTGGTTTTGGTGCAGCCCGAAGAAGAAATCAAAGCGGCCGCCAAATACTGCCGCCCGCTCAACCGCCACATTCTCGAACGTGCCCGCGACAACGGCGACATCGGCTGGCTGGCCAGTCCCGCAACCGGCAGCGGCGTGGCAGTCGGCCGCATCGACCAGCTTTTCCTGCTGGCGCATACCGAAAAAGTCAAGCAGGACAAATGGCCGCAATTCGTTTGGGATATTCTGAAAGCGCAAAACCTTTCCCTGATCCGCGAAGGCCAAACACTCAGCGGCGATGAGGCCAATCTGGCCGAATTGGTGCGGCTGAAAACCATATTTGTCGAAAAACAGCTGCCGTTGATGCAGAAGCTGCAAGTGGTCTGATTTGACAGGCCGCGCGAAAACCGGCGGGCAGTATCGGCGGTGGGATTCCGCCGCTGTTTGGTTTCGCCGGATTCGGGAATCCGGCCTGCGCCTGTAACTGAAAAAAGGCCGTCTGAAAACCGCACTTCACGGTTTTAGACGGCCTTTCCCTGCCGGTTTGACTGCCAAACGGTAAAAATAAAGGCAAGCAGGTCGGATACTAGTATCCGACAATCAGTCAGTTGAAACCGGGCAGAAAAGCCGTACCAAGACCAAGGCCGTCTGAAACCGGATAACGCGGTTTTCAGACGGCCTTGATTTTGACCGGCAGCCTACTGCCAAACAGTAAAATACAGAATCACCAGCAGCCCCAGTACGATGCGGTACCAGCCGAAGACTTTGAAATCGTTGTTTTTGATATAGGCCATCAAAAATTTAATGGCCAAAATGCTGACGATAAAGCTGGTGAACATGCCCGTTCCCAAGACTGCCGCCTCATGTGCGCTGAATGCGAATCCGTGTTTGGCGATTTTGAGCAGGCTGGCGCCGAACATCACCGGAATGGCGAGAAAAAACGTGAATTCGGCGGCGGTTTCGCGGCGCAGCCCCAAGGCGATGCCGCCCAGAATCGTGGCGCCCGAGCGGCTGGTGCCGGGAAAAACAGCGGCAATCAGCTGGAACATGCCGATCCAGAACGCGTGTTTATAGCCGATTTCGTTCAAATCATTCACATGCGGGCGCAGGGACTGGTTGCGGTTTTCAATCGCGATAAAGGCCATACCGAACAGAATCAGCATCACGGCCACCGTCCAAGGATGGTAGAAATAGGCATCGATGGCATCGTTGAACAGCAGGCCGACCACGGCGGCAGGTACGCAGGCGAGCAGGATTTTTGCCCACAGTGCCACTTTGTCCGGCAGCAGGCGCATACCGCGGCCGAACGGCCAGAATTTGGGGAAATACAGCAGCACCACCGCCATAATCGCCCCCAGCTGGATCACCACCAGAAACATGCTGACAAATTCGGGTGTCATGTTCAGGCGGACAAACTCGTCCAGCAGAATCATGTGGCCGGTGGAGCTGATGGGCAGCCATTCGGTAATCCCCTCGACAATACCGAACAGCACGGCCTTGAAAATTTCGGTCATAAAAAATCCCGTTGCGGAAAGAAAGCGCGTTAGTTTACCTGATTTGGCACTTTTTTTCCGCCCTGCGGCGGCAGGGTGTACGCGGTTTGACTTTTTACTTACTTTAACAGCACGGCCGTCGGCGTTTGGCGGCAGTGGGTGTGATTGTTCGGATTCGTTTGTTTTCTTTTATGTATGTTTTCCGGTGGGTTGGAGTTGATTTGTTTTCGTATTGAAAAGGCCGCTTCCCAACCGTACCGCAGGGCGTTCAGACGGCCTGTCGGGGCGGCTGTCCGTCTATTTGCCTGAACAGGCTTTTGCTGATAGCATTCGACCATATTCCGCCCCGGTATCCGGCCGTCTTTTTGCGGTTTGCGGGGTGTTTTCAACTGATTGAAAAATATAATGTTTCCATTCTGTTTCCTGCGGCGGCGGGATGGCGCGGAAAAGTTCGGAAGCGAAAGTAATACAGAGACCGTACGGTGTGGCGTACGCCGCCGGTCTGTCATCAACTCGAAAACGTAAATTGAAGGGATTGCTATGTCCGTCGCGAAACATGATGTGGATCCGATCGAAACCCAGGAATGGCTGGACGCGTTAAGCTCGGTTCTGGAAGTGGAGGGCGAGAGCCGCGCCCATTTTCTGTTGGAACAATTGGTGAAATACACCCGTCGGCGCGGTGTGCATATGCCGTTTGATGCCACTACGGCCTATCTGAACACTATTCCGGTGGGAAAAGAGCAGAAATCGCCCGGCAATCACGAGCTGGAACACCGTATCCGTGCCGCGATCCGTTGGAATGCGGCGGCGATGGTGCTGCGGGCGGGCAAAAAAGATTTGGAACTGGGCGGCCACATTGCTTCTTTCCAGTCGTCGGCCACGCTGTACGATGTCGGTTTCAACCATTTCTGGAAAGCCAAAGGCGAGGGCGAAGAGGGCGATATGATTTTCGCCCAAGGCCACGTATCGCCGGGCATTTATTCGCGTGCCTTCGTCGAAGGCCGTCTGACCGAAGAGCAGCTGGACAATTTCCGTCAGGAAGTGGACGGCAAAGGCCTCTCTTCTTATCCGCACCCGCACCTGATGCCCGATTTCTGGCAGTTCCCCACCGTCTCGATGGGTCTGGGGCCGCTGATGGCGATTTATCAGGCACGCTTTTTGAAATATCTCGATTCGCGCGGTCTCTCTAAAACCAAAGGACGCAAAGTATGGTGTTTCTGCGGCGACGGCGAAATGGACGAACCCGAAAGCCAAGGCGCGATTTCGCTGGCGGCGCGCGAGGGTTTGGACAACCTGATTTTCGTCATCAACTGCAACCTGCAACGTCTGGACGGACCGGTGCGCGGCAACGGCAAAATCATTCAGGAGCTGGAAGGCAACTTCCGCGGTGCGGGCTGGAACGTGCTGAAAGTGATTTGGGGCAGCAAGTGGGACGCACTCTTGGCGCGCGATACCGAAAACCACCTCAAACAGCGTATGGAAGAGGTGGTGGACGGCGACTACCAGACCTACAAATCCAAAGACGGCGCGTATGTGCGCGAACACTTCTTCAATACGCCCGAACTGAAAGCCATGGTGGCCAATATGTCGGACGAAGAAGTCTGGGCCCTGAACCGCGGCGGCCACGACCCGCACAAAGTCTATGCTGCCTATTATGAAGCCGTCCACAACAACGGCGGCCGCCCCACCGTGATTCTGGCCAAAACCATCAAAGGCTACGGCATGGGCGCGTCGGGCGAGGGTCAGAACGTTGCCCATCAGGCCAAAAAAATGGACAACGCTTCTTTGAAACAGTTCCGCGACCGCTTCAATATCGCCGTAACCGACGAGCAGATCGACAGCGGCAACCTGCCGTATTTCCGCTTTGCCGAAGACAGCGAAGAAATGCGCTACCTGCGCGAACGGCGCAACGCTCTGGGCGGCTATCTGCCCCAGCGCAACCCCAACAACGAAGCCCTGCCCGTACCCGAACTGTCGGCGTTTGACGCGCAGCTGCAAACCAGCGGCGAGCGCGAGTTTTCCACCACCATGGCGTTTGTCCGCATTCTGTCCACCCTGCTCAAAGACAAGCAGATCGGCAAACGCATCGTCCCCATCGTGCCGGACGAAAGCCGCACCTTCGGCATGGAAGGCCTGTTCCGCCAATACGGCATCTGGAACCCCAAAGGCCAGGTCTATACCCCGCAGGACAAAGACCAGCTGATGTTCTACAAAGAATCGGTGGACGGCCAGATTCTGCAGGAAGGCATCAACGAGCCGGGCGCGATGGCCGACTGGATTGCGGCGGCGACTTCATACGCCAACAACCGCTACGCCATGATTCCGTTCTACATCTACTATTCCATGTTCGGCTTCCAGCGCGTCGGCGACTTGGCTTGGGCGGCGGGCGATATGCAGGCGCGCGGTTTTCTCGTCGGCGGTACCGCCGGCCGCACCACGCTCAACGGCGAGGGCCTGCAACACGAAGACGGCCACAGTCAGATTCAGGCCGACCTGATTCCGAACTGCGTATCCTACGACCCCACCTACCAATACGAACTGGCCGTGATTATCCAGGACGGCCTGCGCCGCATGTATGTGGAACAGGAAAACGTGTTCTACTACCTGACCGTGATGAACGAAAACTACGCCCATCCGGCCATGCCGCAGCGTGAAGGCATCGAAGCGCAAATCCTCAAAGGCATGTATCTCTTGCGCGAGGGCGGTTCAGACGGCCTGAAAGTGCAACTGATGGGTTCCGGCGTGATTCTGAACGAAGTGGTTAAAGCCGCCGACCTGCTCAAAGCCGATTTCGGCGTGGAGGCGGATATTTGGTCCTGCCCGTCGTTCAACCAGCTGTACCGCGATGCCATCGAAGTGGAACGCTATAACCGCCTGCACCCGCTGGAAACGCCGAAAGTGCCGTTTGTCGCACAGCAGCTGCAAGGACACGCCGGCCCCGTCGTGGCCGCCACCGACTATATCCGCAGTTTCGCCGAGCGCATCCGCCATGCCGTTCCGGCCGAAAACGGCGGTTTCACCGCGCTGGGCACCGACGGCTTCGGCCGCAGCGACAGCCGCGCCAACCTGCGCGAATTCTTTGAAGTGAACCGCTACCACGTTGCCGTGGCCGCACTCTCCGCACTGGCCGCGCAGGGCAAAGTGGACAAAGAAACCGTTCAGGTGGCCATCGACAAATACGGCATCAAAACCGATACTGCACCGAGCTGGAAACGCTGAACCGTTTTCAGACGGCCTCCGTTTGACAGAGAGGCCGTCTGAAACCGCCTGAAAACGGGATTGTGCGTGTTACGCATTGTGCCGCAAGCGTGCAGCCTGTACGGCAGCGTTTGGCTGACGGCTGTTTTCAGACGGCCTGAAACGGTGTTTTGAACATCAAAACGGAGATACGGAAACGTGGGTACAGGCTGGGGTTACCTGCTGGCGGCCTGAAACCGGCGCAAAGCAGCGGTTTCCGCCGGCAGAGCGTGGCGATGGCCGCAGCATTGATGGCTGTCGGCGTTTCTGCCTGTATCTGGCGCAAAAAAGCATACCCATCGGAACCGCTTATGCCGTCTGGACGGGTATCGGCGCGGCAGGAACGTTTCCGGTGGGCGTGCCGGTCTACGGAGATGCCGCCACATTGACCCGCCGGCCGGGTATTGTACTGATTGTGTCGGGCGTGGTCGCCCTGAAAGCGGGGCATTGACTGCCCGAACCGAAATAACTGCCTTATCTTGAAGGAATCATGCAATGAGCATCATCGAAATCAAAGTCCCCGACATCGGCGGCCACAGCGGCGCAGATGTCATCGCTGTCGAAGTGAAAGCGGGCGACCGCATCGAATTGGAACAGACCCTGATTACGCTGGAAACCGACAAAGCCACGATGGACGTTCCGGCCGATGCGGCAGGCGTTGTGAAAGAAGTCAAAGTGGCCGTGGGCGACAAAGTCTCCGAAGGCAGCGTGATTGTCAGCGTGGAAAGCGAAGCAGCCGCCGAAGCTGCGCCCGCAGCGCAGGAAACACCCGCAGCCGATCCGCAAACCGCCGCTCCCGAACCAACCGCGTCTGCCGCTGCTGGCGGCACGCAAACGGTCGAAGTGCCCGACATCGGCGGCCACAGCGGTGCGGATGTGATTGCGGTGGAAGTCAAAGTAGGCGATACCGTGGCCGAAGACGATACGCTGATTACGCTGGAAACCGATAAAGCGACCATGGACGTACCGTCCACAGCAGCGGGTGTGGTCAAAGCCGTGTCGGTAAAAGTGGGCGACAAAGTGTCGCAAGGCACCGTCATTATCGAATTGGAAAGTGCGGGTAAGCCGTCTGAAAAAGCTTCTACACCGCAGCAGGCCGCAGCCTTACCGGCAAGCGCGCAAACCGCCGTACCGGTACCCGCTCAGGCTGCCCCTGCCGCGCCGTCCGCACCCAAAGCCGCATTCGGCAATACGCCGGTGAACGAGCAGAGCTTCGCCAAAGCCCATGCCGGCCCGTCCGCCCGCAAACTGGCGCGCGAATTGGGCGTGGATCTGGGTCTGGTAACGGGCAGCGGTGCCAAAGGCCGCATCATGAAAGAAGACGTCAAAGCCTTTGTCAAAGGCGTGATGCAGAACGGCGCGGCGGCCAAGCCCGCAGCGGCGGCTTCTTTGGGCGGCGGTTTGGATCTGCTGCCGTGGCCGAAAGTGGATTTCGCCAAATTCGGCGAAACCGAAACCCGCGAACTGTCGCGCATCAAGAAAATTTCCGGCCAAAACCTGTCGCGCAACTGGGTGATGATTCCGCACGTTACCCAGCACGACGATGCCGATATGACCGATTTGGAAGCCTTCCGCCAGCAGCTCAACAAAGAGTGGGAGCGCGAGGGCGTGAAACTGTCGCCGCTGGCGTTCATCATCAAAGCCTGCGTCAAAGCCCTGCAACAGTTCCCCGAATTCAATGCCTCGCTCGACGGCGACAATCTGGTGCTGAAAAAGTATTACCACATCGGTTTTGCGGCGGATACGCCCAACGGTTTGGTGGTGCCCGTGATTAAAGATGCCGATAAAAAAGGTTTGAAAGAAATTTCGCTGGAATTGGGCGAGTTGAGCAAAAAAGCGCGCGACGGCAAGCTCAAACCGCAGGAAATGCAGGGCGCGAGCTTCACCATTTCCAGCTTGGGCGGCATCGGCGGCACGTACTTTACGCCGATTGTGAACGCACCCGAAGTGGCGATTTTGGGCGTGTGCAAATCGCAGACCAAGCCCGTATGGAACGGCAGAGAATTTGTGCCGCGCCTGATGTGCCCGCTGTCGCTGTCGTACGATCACCGTGTAATCGACGGTGCCGCCGCCTGCCGCTTTACCACGTTCTTGGGACAAGTGCTGGCCGACTTCCGCCGCGTGCTGGTGTAACGGAGCTGTGATGAAACGGCCGCAATCCGGGCGGCCTGCCCAGTTTCCACCTGCGGAAACCCGCGTTTTTCAGACGGCCTGACGGTTTTCAGGCCGTCTGAAAAACCAGATTGGAGAGAACCGTCATGAAGAAAATCGGTTTGGTCGGCGGATTGAGCTGGTTGTCCACCGCCGAATACTACCGCCGCCTCAACCAGTTGGCACGACAGGTGCGCGGCGGCCACTATACCGTCGATATTGTGTTGGAAAGTCTGGACGAAGGTGCGTTTTTGGCCGCGCAGGCGGGGGAAAACGGCGAAGAAGCCTGTCTGCGGCTGGTGTCCGATGCGGTCGGCCGTTTGCGCCGGAGCGGGGCGGAAGTCATCGCTTTCTGTGCCAACGGAATCCACCGCTTTGCCGATGCGGTGGCCGCCGAACACGGTATCAGGCCGCTGTCGATTGCCGCTGCGGCCGCACAGTATGCCGCAGACCGGGCATGGAATGATGTGGGGGTTATCGGTGTGGCGAAAACCATGCAGGGGACGTTTTATCCCGCCGCGCTGGCACAGGCCGGTTTGCGCTGTACGGTACCGCAGGCGCAGGAACAGGCACAGATTCACCGGACCATTGTCGAAGAAATGGTATTGGGCGTTTTCTCGGACCGCAGCCGCGATATGCTTGCCGACATCATCCGCCGTATGGATACCCGAGCGGTGGTTCTGGCCTGCACCGAATTGCCGCTTCTGTTTGCGCTGGGCGACGAAACCGAATCTGATCTGGGCGGTACCGCGCTGATTTCCAGTACCGAAGTGCACTGCCGCAGCATTATCCGCGCGGCGGCAGGCAGTCCTAGTGCCGTTTGAGGATTCAGACGGCCTTTTAGAATGAAACTTTTAACATGAAAGTGGAATGATGGGTTTGATTGAATTGACCGTCCCCGACATCGGCGGACACGAAAACGCGGACATTATCGCTGTGGAAATCCAAGCAGGGGATACTGTTGCTTTGGACGATACTTTGATTACCTTGGAAACCGATAAGGCAACCATGGACGTGCCGGCCGAAGCGGCGGGCGTGGTCAAAGAAGTGAAAGTGGCCGTGGGCGGAAAAATTTCCGCAGGCGGCGTGATTGCTGTGATTGAAGCGGCCGGTGCGCAAGTGGATGCACCGAAAGCGCAAGAGCAAACGGCCGCCGAACCGGAGACACCGAAAGCCGAAGCGGCACCGGTGCCGCAGGCTGCCGCTTTCGGCGGTCAGGCCGATGCCGAATACGATGTGGTGGTATTGGGCGGCGGGCCGGGCGGTTATTCGGCTGCGTTTGCCGCCGCCGATGCCGGTTTGAAAACGGCGGTTGTCGAACAGTATGCCACTTTGGGCGGCGTGTGCCTGAATGTGGGCTGTATTCCGTCCAAAGCCCTGCTGCACAATGCGGCGGTGATTGACGAAGTGAAACATCTGGCGGCCAACGGCATCAAATACCCCGCGCCCGAAATCGATGTCGATATGCTGCGCGGCTACAAAGACCAAGTCATCGGCAAGCTGACCGGCGGTTTGGCGGGCATGGCCAAAGCGCGTAAAGTGGATATTGTGCGCGGGCGCGGCGAATTTGTGTCGCCCCACCACATTCAAGTGTCGCTGACCGAATCGGCCCAATACGGACAGGCAGACGAAACGGGCGAAACACGCACGCTGGCGTTTAAAAATGCGATTATCGCCGTGGGCAGCCGTGTGGTAAACCTGCCGTTTATCCCGCAGGATCCGCGGATTGTGGACAGCACGGGCGCATTGGAACTGCGCCAAAACGGCGGCAAACTGCCCGAAAAAATGCTGGTTATCGGCGGCGGCATCATCGGCCTGGAAATGGGCACGGTATACAGCACACTGGGCGCGCGCCTCGATGTGGTGGAGATGATGGACGGCTTGATGCAGGGCGCCGACCGCGATTTGGTCAAAGTGTGGGAAAAAATGAACGCCCACCGCTTCGACAACATCATGACCAATACCAAAACCGTAGCCGTGGAAGCCAAATCAGACGGCATCTACGTTACCTTTGAAGGCGAAAAAGCGCCGAAAGAACCGCAGCGTTACGATATGGTGCTGGTGGCGGCCGGCCGTGCGCCCAACGGCAAACTGTGCGGCGCGGAAAAAGCGGGCGTGGCCGTGGGCGAGCGCGGCTTTATCGAGGTGGACAAGCAGCAGCGCACCAATGTACCGCATATTTACGCCATCGGCGATGTGGTAGGCCAACCCATGCTGGCACACAAAGCCGTTCACGAAGGCCATGTGGCGGCGGAAAACTGTGCCGGACACAAAGCCTATTTCGATGCGCGCGTGATTCCGGGCGTGGCCTACACCGACCCCGAAGTGGCTTGGGTGGGCGTAACCGAAGAAACCGCCAAGCGCGACGGCATCAACATCACCAAATCCGTATTCCCGTGGGCGGCCAGCGGCCGCGCGATTGCCAACGGCCGCGACGAAGGCTTTACCAAGCTGATTTTCGACGCTGAAACCGGCCGCATCATCGGCGGCGGAATTGTCGGCACCCACGCGGGCGATATGATCGGCGAAATCTGTCTGGCGATTGAAATGGGCTGTGATGCGGAAGACATCGGCAAAACCATTCACCCGCACCCGACTTTGGGCGAGAGCATCGGCATGGCTGCCGAAGTGGCTTTGGGTGTCTGTACCGACCTGCCGCCGCAGAAGAAAAAGAAATAAACAGTGCTGCTATAATCAACAGGCTGCCTGAAAATTCAGGCAGCCTGTTTATCCGTGTCTTTCAGGCCGAGGTTGGCCCAATCCCTTTCAGGCTGCTTTCAGCCAAAATAAAACATGGATTTGGCCAACAGCACAATCAGCAGCATTTGGATTAAAACCGCCGTGTGGATGTATTTCGACCATGCGGCGGTTAAAGTCTGCGTCCGCATTTTGTATACCGCAATGACAAAGTGGCACAAAATGCCGGCTGCCAACAGCAGTTTCAAGCTCAATTGAAGCCCGAATGCAGATGCAAACGGATTGGACAGAATACTGCCGTAACGGTGCAGCATCAGCAGACCGGAGACAAACAGCACCAATACGATAAACGGCATCACTTTGACGGCACGGCGCGATATCGCGGCGTGTGCTTCGCGGCGGGCATCGCGCGAAATACCGTGCAAGGCACTTAAAATCAATGCTTCAAAAATCACGCCGCCGACAAAGGCGATGGCGCAAAACAGATGGAGAATGTGGGCATAGGGGTAGAGTGCGGACATATGATCAACTTTCAGGCCGGAGCCCGGTCACGGCTTGGATTCAGGAACAACCGGTGGTTCGGCGCACGGTTGAGGGGGCTTTGGACGTATTCCATATATTGTCATGCGGCCCCACAACGCGGCAGTTACGTATGCTGCCGGGAGCGGGCAGATGCGGCCAAGCAGATATGCATCCGTGCCCGCGCCGACTCATCAAATAAAGGTTTCCCGAATGACCCCCCTCCTTTAATCTAGACAAATCAAATTTTTTTAAATCGTAACTATTATGTCCGTTCATTTATCCCTCTATAAAAAAGACTGACATAAGAACCTAACAAAATCAAAAAAATACCGATACCGGAAAATAAATTGAAATGATATTCTTGCATAACACTGGAAATCATAATAGCAACTATAGGGAACAAACTTGTTGCTATTGCAGCCTTATCTGCACCAGACTCTTTAATGAGATTTAAATATAAAATAAATACAACTGCTGTACAAAAAATCGACAAATATAAAAGTGACAAAATATACTCAACGCTCATAATCACTGTAAAATCATAACCAAAATATAAGACCATGATAGCAGAAATAATCCCGCCATAGATAAGCCCCCACGACGTAGATGATACAACATCAATACCCTGCTTACTCATATGAGAGGACATGATATTACCTATTGATACTAAATAAGTTGCAATTACAGTGTATAGAACACCTTTCCATATGCTATTAATCTGTTGATAACTAAACAAATCATTGTAGAACAAAAGAAAAGTGCCTAAAATCCCTAGGAATCCACCAATCAGTACTTTTTTTCAACGCTTATATTAAAAAAATATACTGATTTATAGAATTAAAAATAATAAGAGTAGAGAAAATAATTGCAACTAATCCACTGCTAATATATTCAGTTGCTAAATAAAAAAATAAATAATTAATCGAAAACAAACATCCACCTAAGACGCTTACCTTTAGATGATTTTTAATAGATGCTATCTTGATATTGGTGCAATAAAAAAGATTTTTATAAATTAGTAGAAATATAGCGGCTATTACTATCCGATAAAAAACCGAAACTAATACCGGTGTCCCGTTTAATTGAAATGTAATCGTATACCAAACTGTCCCCCATAGTAATATAGTGAAAAACAACAGTGCTAATCTTTTTGATGCCGACAACATCATTCTTCCCTCTATTCAAACTAATACCTTTTCACATAAGGAGATAGGAATCATCTATTCAGTGCATAATAATTTAATTTACAATAGATTTTGGGAACAGGCAGCCTGCAAGCGGTTTGGCAAAAAGTTGCAGGCTGCCTGAAATTTATTTGCGGTTGCTGCCTGAAACCATGTCCAACAGAAACAGGCGGCAATTCAAGTTGCCGTTGTATAAGGGGATTTTGCGTTTCGGTTTCAGGCGCATCAGCTTGGGCAGATCCATATCGTCGGAAAATAGGGCAGCCGTCCGTCTGGCATAGTGTAGCAGCGCAGGTCAGATTCTCGAATCCGCCATTTTTGTGAATCCGGTATTCGGGTTGGGCGTTCTGTCGGATACCGGTATCCGACCTACGTTCAGGCGGCCCGAATGGCACAAAGGCCGTCTGAATCGGGAACGGTAATACGCAGCCGGTGAGCCGGATACCGGTATCCGGCCTGCCCGTATTGCGGCGCTTACTGTTTCATCAATAAGCGGGCAATCACATTGTCTATTTGCTGCTGCACGTTGTCTGACGGGTCGGGACGGTAACGCAGGCTGGCAACCGGATGGTCGGGCGTGCGGATCAATACGGACATCTGGGTCAGGGATTGTGCATTGCCGGCAGTGCTGTAACGCAGGTTGTATCGGCACTCTTTTTCGTAGAGACGCTTGCGTTGTGCCGGCAGGCTGACGGTTTCGCTGTCGATGCCGTTCTGTTGGAGTGCTTGGGCGATGCGGCTGCTGAGTTCGGGTTGTGCGGCTTTGGGATTGTCGATAATGCAGATATAGCGGATTTCGGACAATTGGCTGCCGCTGGTGCCCAATTTGGTCTGATTGTTGGCACAGGCGGTCAGACCGGCGGCAGCGGCCAGAAGCAGCAGGGGTTTACGGAACATCATTTTTCTCCTGTTTGAGTCATCGGGAAAGTACGGTGCCGACTATACCATAAACCGCATTGGCGATGAGCTTGGTCTGAAATCTGAGGTCGGGCGGCAGGCCGGGACGGTGCGGAATACTCGCACGTAGGTCGGATTCTCGAATCCGACGTTTTTGAAAATCCGGTATTCGGGCGGGATTTTATGTCGGATACGGAGTATCCGACCTACGTTCAGGCCGTATGAATCGGGAATGGGGAAAACCGCAGTCAGAGCGGGCATTGGGATTACAGCTTGGCGGCGGCATTGCGCAGGGCAGCAGTGTAGGGCGGATTATCGAATCCGACGTTTTTGTGAATCTGGTACGGGCAGTTTTATGTCGGATACCAGTATCCGACCTACGTTCTGCGTTCAGACGGCCTGAATGGCACAAAGGCCGTCTGAATCGGGAACGGAAAGCCGTGTAGGCCGGATTTTCAAATCCGACAGCCAATCCAAACAGTCGGGACGGTTATCCGCCCCGACTGTTTTGCAGCCTCGCTGTGTGTGTTGTAGCCGTGCAGAAATAGTGCGCAGCACTATATTTAGCTTCGCAGAAACGGCGCGGCGCACCGTTTTCAGACGGCCCGGCCGGCGGTTTATTCAAACCGCTTGAACTCGCTCAAACGGTACAGGCCGAAAGCGCGGGCGGTGTTGACATAAGTGTAGCGTGCCCGTTCGTGCTGCTTTTCGGTAGAAGGCAGGGGGCCGCCGCCGACTCCGTCAACCTGAATCGGGTAACCGGCATAGCGTGCGTAGGCTTCCAGCGAAGCGGCAGCCCGTGCGATGTGCCGGCGTGTGGCGACGGCCAGCACTTTGTTCAGGCCGTTTGCTTTCAGGATTTCGACCATGCGGATGACGTTGCCGTGTGTGTCGCGCGCTTGCGGTTCGAGAATGAGGCGGCTGCGGGCGATACCGTTTTCCGCCAGCCATTTGGCCATGACATCGGCTTCGGCATACGGCGTGCGCACCGGGCCGCCGCTCAGAATCAGTTTGGCATTCGGATATTTCCGTGCCATTTCTTTGGCTTTTTCCAAACGGTGCAGCAGGCTTTCAGACGGCGTACCGTCGGGATTGGGCGATTCGCCGAAAACGGCGATGGTATCGAATGTAATCGGGCGGGTCGGCTGTGTACTGTAAGGATGGTTAATGGCTTGTTCGGTAAAGGCCAGAAATTCGGCAACGGTTTGTGCCGCCGCAGGCGAGCGTTTTTGCAGGGCGTTCAGACGGGCGGCCACCTGTTCTTTGTCGTCCAGCGCGGCGGCGGCAACGATGCTGACACCCAGCGCGTGCAGGTCATCGGGCCGGCGGCGCAGGATTTGATCCAGTTGCGACAGGGCTTCGCGGTATTGCCCGTTGAGCAGGTAGACTTCGGCCTGCATACGGTAGGTGTTGAGATAGTCGGGGCGGGCTTGGGCTTTGAGGTCGAGACTGCGGTAGAGATCCTGCCACTGCCAGCGGCGGTATTGGATGACTTGTTCGCGCAGATAGGGATCGTTTTCGTAATCGGGGGAGTAGCGCGGAATCAGGTTTTCAATGGCTCTGCCCCGTCCGTCCGGTGCGTTCATCACGGGTGCGGGCAGCGGTTCGGTGTATGTCGGTGCGACGGTTTTTGCGGGGGGGGGTAATGGTACTGCATGCTGTCAGTGTGAGCAACAGCGCCGAGCATAGTGCCGGATAGGCGGTTTTCATCATGGTTTTTCCTCAATATCGGTGGATAGATTGTCTGCCTGCACCCGGCGGGAAGGGTACGGCTGCGCGGAGCAGGCCGACCGGTATCTTAAAGGATGCGCATGACGTGTTTTTGACAGCCTGTTTTCAGACGGCCTTTTCAGGGCTTCGGCCGTCTGAAAACAGAAGCGGGAATGTAGGTCGGATTCTCGAATCCGACTTTTTGAATCCGGTATATGCGGGCCGTTTGGTGTCGGGTACGAGTATCCGACCTGCGTTCGGACGGCCTGAATGACACAAAGGCCGTCTGAAAAGGGAAGCACAGCGTAGGTCTGATTCTCGAATCCGACATTTTTGTGCATTCGGTATTAGGACGGGGTTTCATGTCGGATACGGAGTATCCGACCTACGTTTAGGCCGTCTGAATCGGGAACGGAAAAAGCCCCGCGGTCAGGGCGGGGCGTTGGGGATTACAGCTTGGCGGCGGCATCGCGCAGGGCGGTACGCAGGCCTTCTTCGATAACGGGGTGGTAGAAAGGCATATCCAGCATCTGCGGCACGCTCATGTTCATTTGGTGCGCCCATGCGAGCAGGTGGGCCAAGTGTTCGACGGCCGGGCCGACGGCTTCCGCGCCCAGCAGGCGGCCGTCTGATTTGGCTGCATAGACGCGCAGGCAGCCTTGATTGACCCGCATCACGCGGCTGCGTCCCTGATTGCGGAATGAGACGCTGCCCGTAACATAACCGCTTGTGCCGTACTGTTTTTCCACTTCGGCAAAACGCAGACCGACGGTGGCGATTTGCGGGTCGGAAAATACAATCGCCAGCGGGCTGCGGCGCAGGCCTTTTTCGATATGCGGGTAGCGGCCGGCGTTGTCGCCCGCGATTTTGCCCTGATCGGCCGCTTCATGCAGCAGCGGCAGCTGGTCGGAAGCATCGCCCGCGATAAAGATGTGGGGGATGCCGGTCTGCATGGTGTGCGGGTCGGCTGTCGGTACGCCGCGCGCATCGGTGGCGATATTCAGATTTTCCAGGCCGATGTTGTCCACATTGGGGCGGCGGCCGGCGGCGGACAGCAGGTAGTCGGCGGCAAACCGGCCGCTGCGGCCGTTTTTGTCTTGCCATTCAATCTGCACTTTGCCGTTGCTGTCGAGCGAAACGGCGGTTTTGTCCATATCCAGATTGAGATGCAGCGGAAATTCTTCCGCAAATACCGTACGCGCTTCTTCGAGAACATCCGGATCGCTCAGGCCGCCGATATTGCCGCTGCGGCCGAATACGGCCGTGCGCACGCCCAGGCGGTGCAGTGCCTGGCCGAGTTCCAAGCCGATGACGCCCGTACCGAATACGGCCACGCTTTCGGGCAGGGTGTCCCAGGAAAATACGTCGTCGTTGATAATCAGACGGTCGCCCAAGGCCTGCCATTGCGGCGGCACGACGGGGCGGGAGCCGGTGGCGATGACGATGCGTTTGGCCGTGATTTCGGTGTGGCCGTCGATGTGCAGGGTATGCGCGTCGATAAAGCAGGCATGTCCTTTGATGCGCCTGTCTTCCGGCCAGGCCTCCACATCTTCCAAGACAAAACCGACAAAGCGGTCGCGCTCGGCTTTCACGCGCGCCATCACGGCGCGCCCGTCGGTCTGCACGCTGCTTTTATCGAGACGGATACCGAACGGCTCGACGGCAAGGGCATGATGGCGGGCTTCGGCGGCGGCAATCAGCAGCTTGGACGGCATACAGCCGACGCGGGCGCAGGTGGTGCCGAAAACATGGCTCTCAATCAGATAAACATTGTCGGTATGGCGGCGGGCGTTGCGGAATGCGCCCATACCGGCGGTGCCGCCGCCGATAACGGCCACGTCTGCGCGGATTTTTTTCATTGCGGTGTCCTTATTCATGCCGTCTGAAAATCAGGCGGGCGGTTTTTTGCGCTGTCCATTCACTTTTGACGGGTTCTGGCGTTGCGAAAACCCGCTTCGCCCGTTCAGACGGCTTGGGTGGTACGGTAAAAGGTAGGTCGGATTCTTGAATCCGACAGAGTGGTGCGGCGTTGTCGGATACAGGTATCCGACCTACTTGTTGTCTGTTGTGCGGTATCAGGTGTAGGTCGGATTTTTAAATCCGACAGGGTTGTACGGCAATTTCGGATACGGGTATCCGACCTGCCGGTTATGTCGCCCGCTTTCAGACGGCATCAGGCGGTGTATGGCAGGGTGGGAAGCAGTTGTTCAGGCAACATGGGGCGGTGTTGCCTGAACAACCGCAGCTGTTCAGGAGGCTGTTAAACCCGATGGCTGTTCAGACGGCCTTATCCGGCGAAATAGGCTGCCAGCTCGTCGCTGCCGCCGATGTGCTTGCCGCCGATAAAGACTTGCGGAACAGAAGTTTTGCCGGTAATGGCGCGGACGGAAGTGGTAGACGCGTCTTTACCCAAAACGATTTCTTCGTAGGCCAGCCCTTTTTCTTCCAGCAGGGCTTTGGCTTTGGCGCAGAAGGGGCAGCCCGGTTTGGTGAAAACGGCAACCGATTCCTGTGCTTTCCATTGCGGATCGATGTATTTGAGCATGGTGTCGGCATCGGATACTTCAAACGGGTCGCCGTCTTTGACCGGCTCGATAAAGGCTTTTTCGATGACGCCGTCGTCGACCAGCATGGAATAACGCCAAGAGCGGTCGCCGAAGCCCAGTTGTTCTTTGGAAACCAGCATACCCATGCCGCGCGTGAAATCGCCGTTGCCGTCGGGAATCACGACGATGTTTTCGGCTTCCTGATCGGCCAGCCAGGCGTTCATGACGAATGTGTCATTGACGGAAACGCACAAAATGCTGTCCACGCCGCGCGCGTAAAATTCTTTGGCCAGTTCGTTGTAACGCGGCAGGTGCGTGGAAGAGCAGGTCGGGGTGAATGCGCCGGGCAGCGAGAATACGGCCACTTTTTTGCCTTTGAACAGCTCGTCGGTGGAAACGTCCACCCAAGCGTCGCCCTGGCGGGTGTGGAAAACGGCAGACGGTACTTTTTGGCCTTGCAGATCGGCTTCGGTTTTGATGGTGATACCCATAACTGGACTCCTTGTTTCAATAAACATGATGGAAAACGGCCGCAGAGCGGCGATGTCGGCAGACAGTATAACAGGCCGGTGTGATGTGTATAATTTATTGTCCAAATAAATTTAATAATCAAAAACTATTATTGGCCGTCTGAAACGGATTGGGTTTTGCAATCGTCATTTGTCGGATTCAAGAATCCGACTACGGAACGGATATGGTCGGCAATCGCAGTAACAAGTAGGTCGGATACTTGTATCCGACACCTCGGCACAACCCTGTCGGGTTCGGGCATCCGGCCTGCGGCTGATTTTACAGGCGTGGAGAAACGTTCGGCGGGGGGATTCTTCAATCCGGTCCGGCCGCACTCTGCCCGTTTCAGACGGCCTGTCCGACCACGACGCGGATCTGCCGTTCGGCTTCGTCTTTGGCCGCATAGCGGTCGCTGACGCTCAGCGGCGGCAGCACGTCGGCATAAAGTTCGATGGCGGGCATGGAGACGATGCGCCATAGTGAGACTAGCAGATGAGTGTGGCCGGTGTATGACGGCAGCGTGCTGCGGCGGCCGTTGTGGTCGCAGTAGCGCAGGGCAACCGGCTGGACAAGGGCGCCGGTGTCGGCTGCCGACTGAAACAGCGCGGCTTTGAACGGCAGCACGTTCAGGCCGTCTGATGTTTGCGCTTCGGGGAAAAAACAGACGTTTCGGCCGTTTTGCAGCGCGGCGGCCACGGCGCGGTTGATGCCGTCCACATCTCTGCGTTCGCTGCGGTTGATAAAGACCGTGCCGACATTGGCGGCCATGCGGCCGATCAGCGGCCAGCGGCGGATTTCCTGTTTGGCGATAAAGCCGGCGGGCAGCAGGGCGGCCAGGGCGAAAATGTCCAGCCAGGAAACATGGTTGGCGACGATGAGTGTACCCGTGGCGGCAGGCGGCAGGCGGATTTCGTCGGCGTGCAGGCGGATATTGAGAATGGCGAGGGCGCGGCGTCCGGCTCGGGCAACCAGCGCGTTGCGCTGCGCCTGATCGGCGGTATTGAGACGGCTGATTTGCCAGGCGGTAGACAGCAGCCAGAAGAGCAGGCGGATCAGGCGTTGGAAACGGGTAAACAGCGTTGTGGTTTCGGGTCGGGGCATAAAGGTTCCTGTCGGGTGGTTCGGTGCATGATGAAGACGGCGGCGGTTTCAGGTTTGGCAGGCGGGGCAGTAAAATGAACTGCGCTGCCCGATTATCTGTTTGGCAACCGGTGTGCCGCAGCGCGGGCAGGGCAGTTGGTGGCGGCCGTAAACGGCGTATTCCTGCTGGAAATAGCCGCTGTTGCCGCTGCTGTCGACAAAATCGCGCAGGGTGCTGCCGCCTTTGGCAATCGCGCGCGCAAGCACGGTTTTGATCTGTGTACACAGGGCGGCCGCTTCGTTTTCGCTGACGTCGCAGGCCGGACGGTGCGGCGCGATGCCTGCATAAAACAGACTTTCGTTGGCGTAAATATTGCCCACGCCCACCACCACACGGTTGTCCATCAGCACGCTTTTCACTGCGCTGCGCCGTTTTTGCAGCGCGGCAAACAGATAACCGGCATCAAAATCGTCTGCCAGCGGCTCGGGTCCCAGATGCGCCAGCAGCGGGTGGGTTTCGGGTGCACCCGCATACCACAACACCATACCGAAGCGGCGCGGGTCGCGATAACGCAGTATCAGGCCGTCTGAAAACACGATGTCCAGATGGTCGTGCCTGCCTGCGGCGGGTGCGGTATCGGGGCGGAATACGCGCAGGCTGCCCGACATGCCCAGATGAATCAGCACGATGCCGGCGGGAAACTCGATCAGCAGATATTTGGCGCGGCGGCGGCAGCGGCGCACCGTTTGGCCGCACAGCGTGTCATGCAGGCCGGGCGGCACGGGCAGGCGCAGCTTCGGTTGGCGCACGGTCAAGGCGGCCACGCTTCGGCCTTCGATATGCTGCGCGATACCGCGCAGGGTGGTTTCGACTTCGGGCAGTTCGGGCATGGGCGGATTTTCTGTAAACGGCCGGATTCAGGCCGGCGGGTTGGCAGGGAAAAAGCCGTGGAGGCGGTTGGCCTCGGCCAGCGCGTATAACATGGCGGCGGTCAGCCCCCAGATGTCGTGCCGCCCGAACGGCAGTTCGTACACCGGATACGGCGCAGCAGCAAATCCGGCGCGGATACGGTAGTTTTCGGGGTTCAGCGCCCGGGTCAGCGGCAGATAAAACACTTCGGCCACTTCGTTTTCAGACGGCCGCACCGTCAGGCTGCGGCGGCTCAGCGCGGGCACGGCCGATACGGCATAGCCGGACGGACTGTACAGCGGCGGCATGGGGGAAAACGTCTGCCATACCGCCGGGGGCGTACCGATTTCTTCGTGGGCCTCGCGCAGGGCGGTGGTAGTCAGGTCGGTATCGCCCGCATCGCGCCGTCCGCCGGGCAGGGCGGTTTGGCCGGTGTGCTGCCGTAATGTGCTGCTGCGGCGCGTCAGAATAATGTGCGGGCGGTTTTCGTGCGGTACCACGCCCAACAGTACTGCTGCTTCCTGCCATCTGCCGGGTGGCGGCAGCGCGCGGTTCCGCCCGTGCAGGTGCGCCGGCGGCAGACCGGAGAGTGAAGCGAGCAGTGCGGTCAAAGCGGTGTCGGCAGAATCGGAGTCGGGCATGTCCATAAAAACAGCAGTTAAAAATAGGCCGTCTGAAAACGAGCGCAGCGGGTTTCTGCGAAGCTAAAACGAGCGCAGCGGGTTTCTGCGCGGCGGGTAGGCCGGATACAGGTATCCGGCGGTTACGTTCACCCGGTATACCCGTATTCGGCTGCCGCATTTCCTGTCCTGTCGGATTCCGGCCTGCGTCTTGAAACAAAAGATGAAGCGGCAATCCTCTACACACAGCTGAGGAACCGGCCTGCCTGCGTTTGGCGCCCGAAGCGCAAGCGGAAAAGCGGTTTTTGCGCGCTGAAAACCGGGCAGCACGGTTTCAGACGGCATCTCGGGGCGGCTGCGGGCGATTGTAGCGCGAAGCGTGCCGTCCCGCCAGCAGCGGCCACGGCAGGAGCGGTTTGTGATAAAGTGGAAGCGTTTGGGTCAAATCACAGCAGGAGGACGATGATGGCGGCATGGAAAAAACAGCTTGGGGCAGTTTGGGCGGCGGTATGGATAGGGCTGCCTCAGGCTGAGGCCGAAACCGTAACCGTCTCAGAACCGCCCCCGCAGATGATTATCCGGCGCAGCCACGGTGAAGTCGAAGATCCTGCCCGCCTGAAAGCCATTACCGACCGCAGCAACCATCTGTTTTCGCTTTTTCTGGCCGAGCTGTCGTTGCAGCGCGGCAACGCCGCTCCCGCGCTGGGGACTTATCTGACCATGCTCGAACGCACCAAAGATACCGAAGTGGCCGAACGGGCGATGGATATGGCGGTCGGTTTGAGTGCGTTTGATGTTGCAGAATCGGTCTACCGCCGCTGGGTGGCGTTGGAGCCTTCGCCCGGCGCGGCTTTGCGGCGGATAACGTGGGCGCGCAATATGGTGCGCGGTGATTTTGAACAGGCTGCCGCAGAGTGGGACGGCGCGCTGGGTCAGGCGGACGACGGCCGCCAGCGGCAGATGTTCCTGCTGGCCGCACAGACAGCCGTACAGAGCCGGCAGGCGGCGGCCGTATTGGAAGACAAAATCCACCGCGCCGCGCTGGCACGGCCGGAGATGCCGGAAGCGGCGGTGGCCGATGCCGTTTTCAGTGTATTGAACGACCGAGGCAGCCGTACGGTGGCGGCCCTGCACCGACTGGCCGCCGCAGACGGCGAACTGTTGCCGCCCACCGAGCTGACGCTGCGCCTGATCAGTCGGCGCCGGCCGGAAATTCTCGGCCGCTTCTTCCAAAGTGCGGAGCTGCCGAAGCTGCCGCCCGTATGGCGCGAGTTGCGGGTGGCGGCGTTGGCGGCCGACGGTAAAACCGATGAAGCGGACGCTTTACTGAAACAGCTGCTGGCCGAAGCGCCGAGTGCCGAACTGTATATTCAGGCCGCACTGTTGGAGGGTGCACGCAAAAGCGGCCGCGCGCAAACCGTCCATTATCTGGAACGCGCCTATCAGAGCGGTACGCAGGAGCAGCAGAGCCGTGCCGCCGTTGCGGCGGTGCTGGCTGCTTTGGAAGACAAGGATATTGCCGCTGCCGGAAAATGGCTGGCGCGTATCCGTGCTGCCGAATATGCGTTCGACAAACTGTTTTTGCAGGCTGCTCTGGCGCAGACAAAAAGCGAATGGGGGCAGGTGCGCCGTCTGGCCGAACAGGCACGTGCCCAGCCTTCGCAGGAAGGGCGCTTTTTTACGGAAGAAGATTTTTTCGGTCTGTATCTGGAGGCATTGGCGCGTGAACAAGATGCACGGCGCGTGCTGCCGGTACTCAACCGTCTGTATCGGGAAGCGCAGCGGGCAGGCCGTACGGAACGCGCACTGGACGTGCTTTACCGGCGCGGCCTGCTGTATGCCGACCGCCTGAATAATCCGCGAGCCGCTTTGGCCGATTTCCGCCAGGTGGCCGACAGCCGCCCGAATACCGAGTCGCTGAACGCGCTGGGCTATACCATGTTGCAGGTGCCGGGCGAAGATTTGGAACGGGCTTTCGGTCTGATTCAGACGGCATACAGTCAGGAACCCGAATCTGCCGCCGTCAATGACAGTATGGGGTGGGCGTATTTCAAGCGCGGCGATGCCCGCGCCGCCCTGCCGTATCTGGAATATGCCTACCGCGAGCTGCCGCACGGCGAAGTGGCGGCGCACTTGGGCGAAGTGCTGCTGGCCTTGGGCGAGAAAGAACGCGCGCTGGCGGTATTCAAACAGGGATTGGCGGGCGAGGGCGCGGAGCTGGTGCGTGCCGCTATGCGCCGTTTGGGCATCAAACTGCCTGCCGCCCGTTGACGGCAGCCGGTTTGCCATGGCCGGTATGCCGTCTGAAAAAGGCGTACCGTCGGGCGGCTTGCGCAGGGTGTTTTCAGACGGCCTTTGACAAGCGGCGGTGTGGGCAGCGGTGACTGAGACCGTTTGCCGTTTTGCGGCGAAGGCCGTCTGAACGGCGGTTCGGAAGGATTGGATGCCGTATTTTGGATTTGCCCGTTTCAGACGGCCTTGGGAAGGAATGATGAAAGGAAAAAAGATGTGGAAAACAGCTTTGGCGGCCGCTGCCGTTTTGCTTTTGGCCGCTTGTGCCGTACCGCGTCCGCAAAGTGCCGCCAACTGGCAGCCGCAGCGCGGCAGTGCGGGATTCAGTGCCGTAGGCCGTTTGTCGGCGCAGAAAGACGGGACGGGTTTTCATGCCTCGTTCGACTGGAACCGGCAAAACGGGGTGGAAACCATAGACATCAATACACCGCTGGGCAATACGGTGGGCAGCCTGTGTCAGGACAGATTGGGCGCATTGGCGGTGGATGCCGCCGGACGGCGTAGCGAAGCGGCCGATGCGCGCCAATTGAGCGGCCGTCTGCTGGGCGTTACTCTGCCGGTTGAATATCTGCGCGTATGGGCACACGGGCAGTGGGTGGAAGGCGTGCCGCACCAAATTCTGCCCGACGGCAGCCTGCGCCAGCAGGAATGGACGGTGCGCCGCAGCCTGAATGCGGCCGGCGGCATACGCCTGCTGGAAGTGGCGGGCAATCAGATGAGCCTGCGTCTGGTGTTCGACAGCATGGAAACGGCGGCCGATGATGCGCAGCCGCCGTCCCTGTGTGCCGTGCGGGAGGCGGCATGACGGCACAGAGCTATGAAGCGTACCCCGCGCCGGCCAAGCTGAATCTGGATTTGCGCATTACCGGCCGCCGTGCCGACGGGTATCACGAACTGGAAAGTATTTTCTGCCTGATCGGTTTGTCGGATACGGTTTGGCTGCGCCTGCGCGATGACGGCCGGATTGTCCTGCACAACCCCACCGGCGTGCCGGCCGAACAGGATTTGGCCTATCGTGCTGCCGCCGCTTTACAGCCGTTTGCCCGCGGCGGTTCGGGGGTGGAAATCCGTTTGGACAAACGCATTCCCGCAGGCGGCGGTTTGGGCGGGGGCAGTTCCGATGCGGCGACAGTGCTGATGGTGCTGAACCGCCTGTGGCAATGCGGGTTAAGCCGTGCGGATTTGGCCGCACTGGGCTTGAAGCTGGGGGCGGACGTGCCGTTTTTCCTGTTCGGCCGCCATGCCTTTGCGCGCGGCGTGGGCGAACGTTTGGCGCCTATCGACCTGCCGTTTCAGTGGTATGTGGTGGTCCGCCCGCCGCAACATGTGGCAACGGCGGCGGTGTTCGGCCACCCTGATCTGCCGCGCAACAGCACGCCTGCCGCCCGTGCCGATTATTGGGCCTTGCAGCCGCTGCGCAACGATATGCAGGGCGTGGTGCTGGCGCAATATCCGGCGGTGGCGCAGGTTTTCCGTGCTTTGTCCGCATTCGGCGAACCGCGTCTGACCGGTTCGGGATCCTGTCTGTTTCTGGCGTTCGACAGCCGTCAGGCGGCAGCCGAAACCGCAGAACAACTGACGGTGGATGGGGAAGTTTGGTGTGTGCCGCAGCTGGCGCAGCACCCGCTGGCGGATTTCATGCCTGATTTTTAAGAAAAAACAAGCATTTTGCGGAAAATATTTTTGAAGTTCCGTGCAAGCTCTTGACGGACGGGCGGATTATCTGCATAATCCGCCTTTCTGAAAGTTTTCGCCAAGCAGATTTTGCCGGTTGAAAAACGTTGGGGATTCGCCAAGTTGGTTAAGGCATCGGATTTTGATTCCGACATGCGTAGGTTCGAATCCTACATCCCCAGCCACCCTTTATTGGGGATTCGCCAAGTTGGTTAAGGCATCGGATTTTGATTCCGACATGCGTAGGTTCGAATCCTACATCCCCAGCCAGATAAAAGCGTGCGATGGTTTCGCACGCTTTTATTACTTTCTTTTGACGCCGTCTGAAAACGGGTGCGGCGGATTTTCAGACGGCCTGAGGGAATGATGCGTTTGTGATACGCCGCTTTGCAAAACACCGCTGTTTTTTTGATGCGGCGGTGCTTCTTGCGTATAATGCGCGGGCATGATTCCGATACTGAAAGGAAGCCCCGATGTTTCCTGACTCCGAATACGAACCTGCCCCAAGCGAGGACAAAATGGCTGCATACGACAGTTTGATGGTGTTTACCGGTAATGCCAATCCGAAATTGGCCGCCAATGTGGTCAAACATCTGGATATTTCATTGGGCAATGCTTCCGTGACCAAATTTTCAGACGGCGAAGTGGCGGTCGAGCTGTTGGAAAACGTGCGCGGCCGCGATGTGTTTATTTTGCAGCCCACATGTGCACCCACCAACGACAATCTGATGGAAGTGCTGACCATGGCCGACGCGCTCAAACGCGCCTCCGCCGGACGCATTACCGCCGCGATTCCCTATTTCGGTTATGCCCGCCAAGACCGCCGTCCGCGTTCCGTGCGCGTGCCCATTTCGGCCAAGCTGGTAGCCAATATGCTGTATTCGGCCGGTATCGACCGTGTATTGACGGTTGATCTGCATGCCGACCAGATTCAGGGTTTTTTCGATATTCCGGTGGACAATATTTATGCCACCCCGATTCTGACCCACGACATTTTGCAGCAGCGCATCGAAAACCTGACCGTCGTCAGCCCCGATATCGGCGGCGTGGTGCGCGCCCGTGCGGTGGCCAAAGTGCTGAATGCCGATTTGGCGATTATCGACAAACGCCGCCCGAAAGCCAATGTGGCCGAAGTGATGAACATCATCGGCGATGTGGAAGGCCGCACCTGTCTGATTGTGGACGATATGATCGATACGGCCAATACGCTGTGCAAAGCCGCTTCCGCCCTGAAAGAGCGCGGTGCCGAGCGCGTGTTGGCCTATGCTACCCACCCGGTGTTTTCCGGCCAGGCTGTCGAGCGGATTGCCACTTCGGATATCGACCAGGTGGTCGTGACCGATACCATTCCGCTTTCTGA
Source organism: Neisseria leonii (assembly GCF_028776105.2). NCBI lineage: Bacteria > Pseudomonadati > Pseudomonadota > Betaproteobacteria > Neisseriales > Neisseriaceae > Neisseria > Neisseria leonii. Next base: position 2,039,781 of record NZ_CP145606.1, read on the forward strand.
GGCTGCCGAAGCCTGTCCGCGTATCCGGCAGGTTACCATTGCCGGCCTTTTGGCGGAAACCGTGCGCCGCATCAGCAACGAAGAATCCGTTTCGTATCTTTTCAATGAAGATATTGTAACGCCCGGGGCGATGTTCCTGCCCTGAACCGTCGGTTTCCCGTGTCGCGGAAACCGAATGTCCTGCTGCCCCAAGCTGGTCGCGGCGTAAGGCAGTAAGTTCTTTTATCCACTATCCTTTTTGGAGTTTGATTATGTCTTTTGAATTACAGGCTACCGTACGCGAAGCGCAAGGTACTGGTGCGAGCCGCCGCCTGCGCCGCGAAGGTAAAACCCCCGCTGTGGTTTACGGCGACAATCAGGAAGCCGTAGCCGTAGCGGTAGACCACAAAACCGTTTACTACGCATTGGAAAAAGAATCGTTCCACACGGCTTTGATCAAGCTGAACCTGAACGGCAAAACCCAAGACGTGATTGTGCGCGATTTCCAAATGCACCCGTTCCGTCAGGAAGTGACCCACATCGATTTTCAAGCAGTTGATGTGAACAAGCCGCTGAAAATGCGCATTCCGGTTCACGTTGTCAATGCCGAGAAGTCTCAGGCCGTCAAACTGCAGTCCGGCCGCGTTTCCCTGCTGGCCAGCGGTGTCGAAGTGATTGTCGATCCGAAAAACATTCCGGCTGCGCTGGAATTGGACTGTGCCGAAGTGGTGGCGGGCGATATTCTGCACCTGTCGGACATCACTTATCCCGAAGGTGTCAGCAGCGTGGCTTTGAAACGCAATTCCAATCTGGCGATTGCCACTGTTACCGGCAAAAAACGCTGATTCAGTATTTCCGCTATCCCGCAGCCTTGTGGCTGCGGGATTTTTATTCGGCCTCGGAAAGGCGGCAGGCAGATTTGCGGTATAATCCGCCTGTTTGGACTTTTGGCGGGATAAGCGATGAGCGAGCAGGATTTTCGGGAAACAGCGCGGCCGGTGCCGCGTATCCAGCAGCGGCTGCGGCAGAACAGCATTTACCTGCTGCCCAATTCGTTTACGATTGCTGCTCTGTTTGCCGCTTTTTTCGCCATTACCCAAGCCATGCACGGCCGTTTTGAAACGGCGGCCATCGCAGTTTTTGTTTCCATGCTGCTCGACGGTATGGACGGCCGTGTGGCGAGAATGACCAACAGCCAGAGCGCGTTCGGCGAACAGCTCGACAGTCTGGCCGATATGGTGAGTTTCGGTGTGGCGCCCGCGCTGATTGCCTACAAATGGCAGCTGTTCCATTTCGGCAAAATCGGCTACACCATCGCCTTTGTGTACTGCGCTTGTGCGGCCCTGCGTCTGGCACTGTTCAATACGCTGATCGGCAAAGTCGATAAACGCTGGTTTATCGGCATCCCCAGCCCGACGGCAGCTGCCCTGATTGTCGGCCTGATTTGGGTGGCCAACGGTTACGAATCGCTGCCGGTGGCCTGGCTGTGTCTGGTGATTACACTGTTTGCCGGTTTGTCGATGGTGGTGCAGATTCCGTTTTGGAGTTTTAAGGAAATCAATGTGCGGCGCAAAGTACCGTTTTTTGTGATGGTGCTGGCGATGATGGGGCTGCTGGTGGTGGCATTGGAGCCGTCGGTGGTGCTGTTTTTGCTGTTTCTCGCATACAGCCTGTCGGGTTATGTGCTGTACGGCTGGCGGTGGTGGCGCAAGCGCGGCCGCGCTCATTCGCACAGATAATAGATTTGCCGCCATGTTTGGCCGTCTGAAAAAGGTTTTCAGACGGCCTTTTCGTTGCTGTGTGGTTTGGGTGCGGATCATGGAAACGGCCGGTATGGCCGGCCGGTTGGCAGAGTGGCGCAGCGGGTGATTGAAGTGGGATAGAGGCCGTCTGAAACTGCTCGGTGTGTTCAGACGGCCTGTTCGGTGTGCGGTGCTGACGGCGGCCACAGGCGGTTGATGTTGGCTTCGGTGGCGGCGGAGAGTGCGTCAGGGCTTATGCCGCGCAGGCGGCAGAGTGCGGCGGCCACGGCGGCGGTGTTGGCCGGTTCGTTGCGTGCCGTGCCGAGCATAAACGGGCTGTCGGTTTCCAGCACGACGGACGACAGGGGCAACTGCTGTGCGGCCGCGCGGACTTTTTTGGCGGCGGGATTCAGCAGCAGGGAACCGATGCCGATAAACAGTCCGGCGCGGATAAAGGCCTGTGCCTCTTCGATGCTGCCGGAAAAAGCGTGGACGATGCCCGCCAGCTGGGCATGGGGTTTGAGCGCGGCACAGAGTGCGGCCGAGGCGCGGACATTGTGCAGGATAACAAAGCGGCGCAGATCGGCGGCAATGGCGAGCTGGCGGTTCAGTACGCCGATTTGAATCTGCCGTGCGGCACCATCGCGGGCAATACGGTAATCCAGTCCGATTTCGCCGACGGCGGCCTGCGGGTGGTGTGCCAGATAATCGTGCAGAACGGCGAAATCGTCTGTTTGTGCAGTGTGGGCGAACCAAGGGTGGATACCGAAAGCAGGCAGAATGTCAGGCGCGGCCAGTTCGGCGGTACGCGCCCAATCGTTGCGGTTGGTGGCGGGAACGATAAAACGTTTGACGCCAGCATCACGCGCGCGCGTCAGCACGGCGGGCAGGTCGGCGGCAAACTGTGCATCGTTCAGATGGGTGTGGCTGTCGGTAAACACGGTAGCGGTTTTCAGAGCCGTCGCAGGCGTTCGACGGACGGGGCGTAATAATACGCGCTGCGCTGCACGGTACTCATATGGGTCAGCAGCAAGTCGATTTTGCCGTCTGTTTCGCCGAACATGTGTTTGAGCTGCGCTTCGATATTGTGCAGGCGGGCGCAATAAGCGATAAATTGAAGGCCGTGCTCGCCCGTCAGTGTACCGAAAGGCAGGCTGCGGCGGACGATTTTCAGGCCTTCGCCGTTTTCTTTCAGATTGGTGCGCCCCAGATGCGATTCGGGCAGGCGTACGTCTTTGGCAAATTCTTCATTATCCGCTTTGCTGCGGCCGACGGCGGCTTCCTGTCCGGCCACGCCCAAAGCCTGCCATTTGTCCAGATCGTGCAGATAGCGTTGCAGCAGCACATAGCTGCCGCCTGCGTCGGCACCTTCGGCAATTACGCCCACGCGGCGGATATTGCCCTCGCCCTGCGGGTTTTCCGTGCCGTCCACAAAGCCGTCCATGCCCCGGTCTTCGAGCAGGCGGAAAGCGTGGGTTTCATTCTGAACCTTGATGTCGCCGCCGAAAACGGTGAGCACGGCTTGCGCCAGCGCGAAATTGACGGCGTGGCGCGCGGACTGGATATGAATCATCAGGTCGCATTGGGTGGCCGGGCAGAGACCGCCGCCCAGCGGGGCAAACGGTTTGATGCCGCCGCCTTCGCCGCCGTGGCCGAGGCTGTGCCAGAAATCAGCACCGAACGCGATGGTCATGCCCAGTTGTCCGTCGGGGAAACGGGCTTGCAGTTTCGACAGTTCGTCCAGCGCATTGCGGCAGTGCTGCGCCATGCGGCCGCGTGCCTGCGCTGCGGTGTCGGCTTCGATAAAGACGGCGGCCTGGCCGTGGTCGGGGATAATGGCGGATTGGGGTGTATTCATGGTGGTGTTCCTGTGTGGGTGCAGACGGAATTATAAGCCATCGGCTGCCGGTCAGGGGGAAATCGGCTACCGGGGAGCGGATGGTGCGGCGGCGGGCTGGGCGGTTGAGGCCGTCTGAAAAAAACGCCCGACTGCAGGGCGTCGGGCGTTTTTGCGGGAATGCGTCATTTTAGTAGTCGCGCTTTTCTTTCAGGATCGTCAGGTCGGGGTATGACAATATGATGTCGTATTCGCGGCCGTTTTTGACGGCTTCGACTTCAAAAGCCGGTTTGCCGCGGTAGTCGTCGGCATCGATGTCGGTTACGGTGTAGCCGCGTGCTTCCAGCAGCTGTACGGCGCGGGCGCGGTTTTGTTCCAGATTCGGATCTGCCTGCATTTGGCGTTCGATTGCGCTGTCGGCAAATGCAGCGGTAGAAGCAGTCAGAAGGGCGGTCAGCAGGATTTTTTTCATATTTTTTTCCTCAAATTGTGCAGTTGGTGTGAGCGGCGGATTATGGCGGTTTTTTGTTTTAACGCGTATAGGTTTTGTGTTAAGGCCGTCAAAAAAACTGTTCGGGGTATGCAGGCCGTCTGAATGGCAGACGGCGGGCGGAATATCGGGCCGGACGGGTTAGGCGGGCAGTATGGCAGGTTTCCCGATCAACAAGAAACGTGAACTTGGGTTAAAATGACCCGCTGAAACGGCTGTTCAGACGGCCTGAATGCGCCGGCTGCGCGCTGCGGTACGGATTGCGCGATTGTTTTCGGGGGCGAATATGGATTGGACACTGTGGCATTATGCGGCGGTTGCGGCCTTGGGCGTGGCGGCGGGCATCATTAATATTCTGGCGGGCGGCGGATCGAATCTGATTTTGCCGGTGCTGATGATTTTCGGCGTGCCGCCCGATGTGGCCAACGGTACCAACCGTGTGGGCGTGCTGTTTCAGTCGCTGGCGGGGATACGCGGTTTCCGCAGGGCGGGGCGGCTGCCCACGCAGGATTGGAAGGGCGTGATGCTGCCCTTGGTGGCGGGCGGGCTGGCCGGATCGGTACTGGCTTCCGTGCTGCCCAATGCCGTGCTGAAACCCGCGCTGCTGCTGACCATGCTCGGCGTGGCCGCGCTGATTCTGGTCAAACCCTCGCTGCTGCTGGCGGCAGACGGTACGGCGGTGCGTACAGTGGCGGCTACGCCGTGGGCGCGTCCCGTTTTATTTGCCGCCGGTATCTACGGCGGGTTTGTGCAGGCCGGTGCGGGCTTTTTGCTGCTGCCGATTTTCGCCGGCCTGCTGTGTTACGATCTGATCCGCGCCAATGCGCTGAAAGTGCTGTGTACGCTGTCGTTTACCGCCGTTTCGCTGGCGGTGTTTCTGTGGTACGGCAAAATCTGGTGGGGCGTGGGGCTGGTGTTGGCCGCAGGCAATACGCTCGGCGCGGAGATCGGTGTGCGGCTGGCTTTGAAACTGTCGCCGGCAGTGATGCGCTGGCTGCTGTTTGTGATGACGCTGGCGGCGGTGGCCGGTGCGATGTGGAAATAGGCGGGCGGGGCAGCAGGATAAAACAGGGGAGAAACAATGAAATTTGAAGAATACCGCCGTTATGATGCGGTCGGTTTGGCCGACTTGGTGCGGCGCGGGGAAGTCAGTGCCGACGAGCTGTTGCAGGCGGCCTTGCGCCGTTTGGACGAAGTCAATCCCAAACTCAATCTTTTGGCCTGCGATTTGCGCGGCCGGGCCGCCGCCCTGCCCGTACCGGGAAACGCACCTCTGGCGGGCGTACCGTTTCTGCTCAAAGATTTGCTGGCTGACTGGGCGGGTGCACCTACCGCCTGCGGTTCGCGTATGATGCAGAACCATATACCGTCATACAGCAGCGCGCTGACCGAAGCCTATCTGCGCGCGGGACTGCGTATTTTCGGCAAAACCACGCTGCCCGAGTGGGGGTTGATGCCCTATACCGAAAGCGAGATGTACGGCGTGACGCGCAACCCGTGGCACACGGATTACACGCCCGGAGGCAGCAGCGGCGGTTCGGCAGCGGCCGTGGCGGCGGGCATCGTGCCGGCCGCACACGGCGGCGACGGCGGCGGTTCCATTCGTCTGCCTGCCCACAACTGCGGCCTGTTCGGCTTGAAGCCGAGCCGCGGGCGCAGCAGCTTTGCCCCCGCGTTGAGCGAATCGTGGCAGGGGTTGGTATGCGAACACGTTTTAACGCGCAGCGTGCGCGACAGCGCGCTGTTTCTCGATATTGCCGCGTCCACGCAAAAAGGCGCGCTGTATGCCTGCCCGAAACCGTCGGAATCTTTTTCAGACGGACTTTTGCGCGAAACCGGCCGTCTGAATATCGCCTATTGGCAAGAGCCGTGGACGGGCGGTGGAAACGATGAAGGTACCTGTGCCGCGCTTGCCGACAGCCTGCAACTGCTTGCTTCGGCCGGACACGTGCTGACGGAGGAATCGCCCGAATTTGCCCCGCCCGAAATACTGAGCCGGGCCATGCTGATTATTGTGGCGGGCGAAACCGCCAAGCTGGCGCACCTTTACCGCGAAACGTACGGAAAAGACCTGCATTACAGTCAAGTAGAACCGGCCACTTGGGCGGTGTTGGTGCAGGGGCGGCAGATCAGCGCGGGAGAAATGTGTTGGGCGCGCGATGTGCTGCTGGCACAAACCCGCGCGGCCGAGGCGTTTTTTACCCGTTACGATGTGCTGGTAACACCGGTCTGCCCGCGCATCACACCGAAAGTCGGCGAACTGGCACCGGAGGCGGCGCAGCAGCGGCTGAGCCGCCTGCTGCTGGGCAGGCTGAATCTCGGCCGTTTCTTGGCGCGCAATCCGCTGATTGAGCAGGAGAGCATGAAAGCCCTGCATTATGCGGGTTACACACTGCCTTTCAATATGAGCGGATCGCCCGCCATGAGTGTGCCGCTGTATTGGCACAACGGCCTGCCGGTCGGCACACAGTTCGCCGCTGCGGCCGGACGTGAAGATCTTCTGCTGCGGCTGGCCGCGCAGTTGGAACAGATACGCCCGTGGGCGGACAAGACCGCGCCGCTGTAAGCGGCAGAAAGGAGCAGCACCGTGCAGGCATTATTGCAGCAGGTAAAATTTGACGGAAACGGCCTGGTGTGCGCCGTGGCACAGGACGCGGCAACCCTGCGCGTACTGATGGTGGCGTGGATGAATGCCGAGGCTTTGCAGAAAACTGTTGAAACGGGTTTTGCCCATTATTACAGCCGTTCGCGGCAGAAGCAGTGGATGAAGGGCGAATCCTCGGGGCATACGCAGAAAGTGTGCGAACTGCGGCTCGACTGCGACGGCGATGCGGTGGTGATGCTGATTGAACAGGGCGGCGGCATCGCCTGCCATACCGGCCGCGCAAGCTGTTTTTACCGCATATGGGACGGACAGGGGTGGACAACGGCCGATGCACCGCTCAAAAGCGAAGCCGAAATTTACGCCCAAGGGCGGGAGGCCGTCTGAAAACAGCCGCTTCTGCCAAGCAGAAAACAGACAGATGGAACAGGAAAACCGATGAACGATATGCTGAACGAACTGCAAAACCTGATTGAATCGCGTAAGGGGCAGAATCCCGAACATTCTTATGTAGCGAGTTTGCTGCATCGGGGCGGGGACACAATACTGAAAAAAGTCATCGAAGAGGCGGGCGAAGTGCTGATGGCGGCCAAAGACGGCGATAAGGCGCATCTGGTATACGAAACCGCCGATTTGTGGTTTCACACCATGGTTCTGCTGGCGTACCACGGCGCGGGCGTGCAGGACGTACTCGACGAGCTGGCGCGGCGGCAGGGTTTGTCGGGGCTGGTGGAAAAAGCGGCCAGACAGCAGCTTTGATTTGTATTACAATTCTGCTTGATTTTGCCGCCAAACATCAGGAGAAACCATTATGGGCGACTGTATTTTCTGCCGCATTGTCCAACAGGAGCTGCCGGCTGCCGTTGTGTATGAAGACGGTGAAATGCTGTGCTTCAAAGACATCAACCCGTCCGCGCCAGTGCATCTGCTGCTGATACCGAAAACGCATTTCGATTCGCTCGCCCATGCCCAAGCGCAGCACGAGGCACTTTTGGGCAGAATGATGCTGAAAGTCCCGCAGATTGCACGGGAAAACGGTCTGTCAGCGGGTTTTAAAACCCTGATTAATACAGGCAAAGGCGGCGGGCAGGAAGTGTACCACCTGCATATCCATATTTTGGGCACACCCGCCTGACCTTGCGGCAGACGGCATGGCGCGTCTGCTTTTTTCATTTTCCTATTTTCATTGTTTAACAGGCCGTCTGAAACGGACGGAGCAGGTTCGCAGGCGAAACCCGCAACGGCAGAAGACGGCGGCCGCAGAGGATGCAGCGATGGGCACTTTTTCGATTTGGCATTGGGTGATTGTGTTGGTGATTGTGGTGCTGGTGTTCGGCACCAAAAAACTGCGCAATGTCGGCAAAGACTTGGGCGGTGCGGTGCATGACTTTAAAAAAGGTTTGAACGAAGGCAGTACCGATACGGCACAAACCGCCGATAAAAGCTCCGATAACGGGCAGAAGCCGTAACCGTGTTCGATTTCGGATTCGGCGAGCTGCTGCTGGTCGGTGCGGTGGCACTGGTGGTGCTGGGGCCGGAACGGCTGCCCGTGGTGGCGCGCACCGCCGGCCGCTGGTTGGGCAAATTGCAGCAGTTGAGTGCCGGTTTCAAAAACGAGCTGAGCCGCCAGGCGGCGGTGGCTGAACTTCACGCCGTCAAAGCGGATTGGGATTCGGCGGTGGACGGTGTCCGGCAGGGGCTGGCCGTACCGGCGTGGGAGCGGCTGCCCGAACAGCGCAGCCCCGCCGATTTCGGTGTTGATGAGTCCGGCCGGCCGCTGCCGTTGGAAGACGTTTATACGCCCGGTGCCGACGGGCAGCTGCAAACGCCGGCCTGGCACAGCGTTTCTCTGCGCCGCCGCGCGCTGGTGCGCCGCCGCGAAGTGCGCACCCGTGTCCGCGCCAAAGCGGCGGTGCGCGTACACCGTGCCCGGCGTATTGATTGACTTTATCTGTGCGCCGGCCGTTCGGCGGCGGCTGCGCTGAAAGCGGGTGTTTTGTGTCCGACAGCCAACCCCTGATTGAGCATTTAATCGAATTGCGCCGCCGTCTGGTGTGGACGGCGGCGGTGCTGCTGCTGGCGTTTGTGATTGCCGTGCCGTTTGCGCAGCCTCTATATACGCTGGTGGCACGCCCGCTGACGGCCAGCCTGCCGCACGGTACGAATATGATCGCCACCGATGTCATCGCGCCGTTTTTCGTACCTGTGAAAGTGGCGCTGATGACGGCGTTTCTGTGTACTCTGCCGCACACGCTCTACCAGCTTTGGGCGTTTGTCGCCCCCGCGCTGTACCGCAACGAAAAAAAGCTGGTGCTGCCGCTTTTGCTGTCCAGCCTGCTGCTGTTTTTCTGCGGCATGGCATTTGCCTATTTTCTGGTGTTTCCGCTGATTTTCCAGTTTCTGGCCGGCGTAACGCCCGAGGGCGTGAGCATGGCGACGGACATCGACAAATATCTGTCATTTGTTTTGGGTATGTTTGTCGCATTCGGCACAGTGTTTGAAGTGCCGGTTGTGGTGGTACTGCTTCACCGCATGGGTGCGGTCAGCCTGCACCGGCTCAGACAGGCGCGCGCTTATGTGGTTGTGGGCGCGTTTGTGGTGGCCGCAGTCATCACGCCGCCCGATGTGCTGTCGCAGATTTTGATGGCGGTGCCGATGATTGTGCTGTATGAGGCGGGCATCGTAGCCGCCCGCCTGTTTCCGCCGGAAAATATGCCGTAACCCATCATCAGAGGCCGTCTGAAACGGCGGCCGCGGTGTGCGGCAGAAGAGGCTTTTTACCGTTCGGGCAGTTTGATGACGGATACCGCAGTAGCGGCGGTCTGCCCGTCTTTTGAGGAACCTTGCCATGACTCCGTTTACGCTGGCCGTGCATTCAGACGGCATACCGATGGATTTGAATCCGAAAATGGCCAACCGCCACGGCCTGATTGCCGGTGCCACGGGGACGGGTAAAACCGTCAGCCTGCGCAAAATGGCCGAAATGTTCAGTACCGCCGGTGTGCCGGTGTTTCTGGTGGACGTGAAGGGCGATTTGTCGGGGCTGGCCGAGGCGGGCGGCAACAGCGGCAAAGTCGCCGAGCGTATGGCGCAGTTCGGTTTGGGCGAAGACTATCTGCGCGGTTTTCCCGTGCGTTTTTGGGACGTGTACGGCGAAAGCGGCATTCCGGTGCGCGTGACCCTGTCGGAAATGGGGCCGCTGCTGCTGACGCGGCTGATGGATTTGAATGCCACGCAGGAGGGTGTGCTCAATCTGGTGTTCAGAGTGGCCGACGATAAGGGCTGGCATCTGATTGATTTGAAGGATTTGCGCGCGCTGCTGCAATATGTGTCCGACAACGCCAAAGAGTTCCGCGCGGTGTACGGCAATGTTTCGGCCGCCAGCGTGGGCGCGATCCAGCGGCAGCTTCTGGTGTTGGAGGGCGAGGGCGGCAACGACTTTTTCGGCGAGCCTGCGCTGAACCTGCGCGACTGGCTGCAAAACGAAGGCGGCAAAGGGGTCATCAATATCCTCAATGCGGAAAAACTGATGCGCCGCCCGCGTATTTACAGCGCGTTTCTGCTGTGGTTTCTGGCCGAACTGTTTGAAAATCTGCCCGAAGTGGGCGATTTGGACAAACCGCAATTCGTGATGTTTTTCGATGAAGCGCATCTGATGTTCGACCATGCCGCGCCTGCTTTGGTGGCGCAGGTCGAGCAGGTGGTGCGCCTGATCCGTTCCAAGGGCGTGGGCGTGTATTTTGTGACGCAGAATCCGCTGGATCTGCCCGACAGCATTTTGGGGCAGCTGGGCAACCGTATCCAGCACGCTTTGCGTGCGTTTACCCCGCGCGACCAGAAAGCGGTAAAAGCGGCGGCCGACACGTTCCGCAGCAATCCGGCGTTCAAGACGGCCGATGCGGTTACCGAGCTGGGCGTGGGCGAGGCCTTGGTGTCGTTCTTGGACGATAAAGGTATGCCCGGCGTGGTGCAGCGCGCGTGGGTGCTGCCGCCGTCTTCGCAGCTGCCGCCGCTGGGCGGGGCGGAACGCGCGCGCCGTGTCGAAACCGATATACTTTACCGCCATTACCGTGAGGCGCAGGACAATTTTTCCGCGTTTGAAGCCTTGGCCGAACAGTCGCGGCAGCAGGCTGCCGCCGCAGAGGCGCAGCAGTCGGCCAAAGTGCAGGCCGAAACGGTCAAGGCACAGCCGCCCGGTATGCTGGAAGGTTTTCTCGGCGGCCTGTCGGGCGGGCGTAAAAAATCGGGTCAGGGTGTGGCGTACAATGTGGCCGATGCGGTGGGCAGCCAGATTAACCGCCAAGTCAGCCGCGCCATTTCGCGCAGCGTGATGGGCATTATCAAAAATATGTTCAAATAAACCGCAGGCCGTCTGAAAACGATTCAGACGGCCTTATATATTACAGAGTGAAATAAACTTAACAAAACTTCGCGGTTTCGTTGAGTTACAGTCATCATCATTTGCGTCAGCCCAGTTCGAGTTCCTTTATGTACCATCCGTTAAATTCAAAGGAACCCGACTCTGTCTGCTCCCATAGGCATCTCTTTTACTTTTTACGGAGTCAGCATGAATCGGAACCAACCGAAAATCGTTTTTTTCGATATTGACGACACGCTCTATATCAAAGGCGAACGGCGCGTGCCGGACAGCGCGCGGCAGGCTTTGGCCGCTTTGCGCCGTCGCGGCACCGTTACGGCGATTGCCACCGGCCGCACACCGGCGGTGCTGCCCGAGGCGGTCAAAAGCCTGATCGGCGAGGGCATCGATATTTTGGTGTGCATCAACGGACAATATGTGGCGCGCGGCGGGGAAGTGTTGGCGCATTTTCCGATGGACGCGGCTGCGGTGTCGGAATTGACGGAGAAGCTGACGGCGTGCGGCATTGCGGTGGGGCATGTTTCGCACAGGGGTATCACAGTGTCGCACGAAAGCGGCGGCCTGCTGCGCGCCACGCGCGATTTGGGTATTGCCTATGCCGATATGCCGTCTGTGGCGGCGGGGCAGCCCGTTTATCAGATGCTGGCGTTTTATCCGCCGCAGCGCGAAGCGGAAGTGGCCGCGCTCTTGCCCGAAGGCATCAAAACGGTGCGCTGGCACGCGGAGGCGGTGGATTTGCTCGACGCGGACGGCTCGAAAGCGCGCGGCATTGCCGCCGTGCTGGCGCATTTGGGCTGGCAGGCGGCCGATGCGGCGGCGTTCGGCGACGGGTTGAACGATTTGGAAATGATGGCGGCGGTGGGTTTCGGCGTGGCGGTGGGCAATGCCGTGCCCGAACTGAAAGCCGTTGCCGATTATATTGCCCCACCCGTTGATTCAGACGGCCTCGCCCGCGCGTTGCGCGATTTGGGCTGGATTGATTAGGTGTCTGTGCCGCCCAGCAGTTCGGCCATGCGTGCCAGACGCAGGGTGTCGCTGCCCCATTTGCGCGACCGTAAACGGCGCAGCGGGGCAATGTGCCGTGCAGCGGTGCGGATTTGTGCGCGCTGCTCGGGCGGCAGCGCGGCGGCGTGCTGCCGCCAGCAGCCGGCTGCCTGTGCCAGCACGCCGCGCCTGTCCAGCCACAGGGCGGTGGATTGCAGGTAACAGAACCAGTCGCGGCTCTGGCACATCGGCAGGGTCAGAAATTCTCCCGGGTCGTCTTCAAAGTCGATAAAGCCGATGCCGCCGTCTTCCAGGCGCACCATATTGCGGATAAAGGCCTGACTCAAATAAGCCTGCCCGGCGTGGGCGGCGGCAATGGCGGCCAAACCGTCCTGCCAGGTTTGCAGCGGACTGCCGCCGTTTTCCAGCTCGGCCAGCAGGCTGTGCGATCCCAGATGGCCGAACATGATGCCGCCCGGCAGGGCGGCGAGCAGGGGCGGGACTGACACGCCCTGTGCGGCCAGTTGGCGCAGGCGGCGCTGTTCGGTGTCCAGCGCGGTTTGGCCGCCGAAGTTGGGAACGGGGCGCAGCGCGTCCAGTTCGAGCAGGCGGGCGATGCCGCCCAAGATGCGGTAATGCCATGCCGGAATGGTTTTGCCGGTGCGGCGGATCCAGACCTGTTGCCCGTCGTCCAGCACATGGCTTTGAATGGTGGCCGTCTGCCGGGGCAGCAGGCGGGCGAGGGCTTCGGTGTAGCGGTTTTCCATAGGGTTCCTCAGGCTTCGGCCATTTGCAGGGCTTGGCGGATATCGACGGCTACAATGCGCGATACGCCTTTTTCCTGCATGGTTACGCCGATGAGCTGCTCGGCCATTTCCATGGTCAGGCGGTTGTGCGAGATGTAGAGAAACTGCGTTTGCGTACTCATTTCTTTGACGAGCCGGCAGAAGCGGGCGGTGTTGGCATCGTCCAGCGGCGCATCGACTTCGTCGAGCAGGCAGAAGGGCGCGGGGTTGAGGCTGAACAGGGCGAAGACCAGGCTCATGGCGGTCAGAGCTTTTTCGCCGCCGCTCAACAGATGAATGGTGCTGTTTTTCTTGCCCGGCGGCCGCGCCATAATCGATACGCCCGCCGTCAGCAAATCGTCGCCGATCATATGCAGGACGGCTTCGCCGCCGCCGAACAGGGTGGGGAAAAACGTCTGTACTTTTTCATTGACCGCATCGAAGGTTTCTTTGAAGCGTGCTTTGGTTTTGCCGTCGATTTGGGCGATGGCCTCTTCGAGCAGGGCAATGGCCGCCTGAACGTCTTCGCGCTGGCTGCGGTAGTAGCCGTCGCGTTCGCGCGCTTCTTCCAATTCTTGCAGGGCGGCCAGATTGACGGCGCCGAGTGCTTCAATCTGGCGGTTCAGACGGCCGATGTCGCTGTTCAGTGTGTCAGGGTGCTCTGCCGTTGCCAAGCGTGATTCGAGTGCCGCCAAATCCGCGCCGCGTGCGGTCAGGTTTTGGTGGAAGCGTTTGGCGTTAATCAGGGCTTCCTGCTGTTGCAGCAGGGCGGTTTGGGTGGCGTCCTGCAAGGGCGGCAGGCTGCTGTGCAGTGCCTGCCGGGCGGCGTACTGTTCGCGGCTTTGCGCCTGTGCGGCGGCCAGTTGCGCCTGTACGGCGGCGTATGCTTCGTCGAGTGTCTGTACGGCTTCGCCCAGTTCGTTGAGTTTGAGGTGCTGATCGTCGCCGTCGGTTTCGGTTTCACGGGCCAGAGCCAGTTCGGACTGGCGTTCCTGCCAATCCAGGGTTTGCTGTTCCAGCTGGGTTAATTGTTGCAGGTCATGCTGTTTTTGCTGTTGCAGTTTGTGGACGGCCAACTCGGCGGTGCCGTATCGGCGGTTGGCTTCCAACAGGGCAAGCTGTGCCTGTTTCAGACGGCCTTGCCGGGTTTGGCGGTCGTCGGCTGTCTGCTGCCGGCGCTGTTCGAGTTCGGCGGCGGCCTCGGCCAGCGTGGCGGTGTCGTCTTCCAGACCGTCTGCCGTCTGCATCAGAGAGGTCTGTTCGGCTTCGATTTGCGCCAGCTCCTGTGTGATGTGCTCGCGGCGGATTTGGCCTTGGTTGGTGCGTGCCAGCATCTCGGCGGCGCGCTGTTGCGCCCGGCTGTATTCGAGGTTGTGCTGTTTTTGCTGTTGCAGCAGTGCTTTATAGTGGACTTCGGCGGCTTCGCGTTCGGTTTGGATGTGTGCGAGCTGTTGCGCGGCTTCGGCCAGTTCGGGCGACAGCCGGGCGGATTCGGCTTCCAGATCGGACAGTTGTCCGCGCTGGGCCATCAGATTGTCCCGGCCGCTGCGGGCATAGAGTACGGTGCCGACGCGGTCGATGCGGTGGCCTTCGGGCGTGAGCCAGATTTGGCCGGGGTTCAGGTCGGCTTGGCGGCTCAGGGCATAATTGAGGTTCGGGGCGCATAACACGCCGTCGAGCCAGTGGTGCAGGGCCGTCTGAAACGGGGCTTGTGCTTGGATTTGGTTGAGCAGGGCGGTAGCGGGCAGGTTTTTTTTCAGGCCGCCGGAAAGGTTGTCGGCCAGCCAGGCCGCGCCGCCTTCGGGCAGGGGGGCGGGCGGGGCAAAATCGGGCGGGACGGCGCGCGCGCGCAGGCGTTCGCCCAGTATCACGCCCAGTGCGTGCTGCCATTCGGACGGGGCGTGGATGTGCTGCCACAGTTGCGGCGCACCGGCGGCTGAGGTGTGCTGCCAGAAGTCGTCGCCGTTATCGGTTTCCTGTGCCAGCAGCTGTGCCAGTGCCTGACAGTGGGCTTCGAGGCTGATGTGCTGCTGTTGCAGGGTTTGGTGGCGCTGCGAGGCCGTCTGAAAACGGGTGTGCAGCTCATTCAGGCGGGTTTCGGCAGCGGCCAGCTGTGTTTCGATGTGTTCCTGACCGCTGTGCAGCAGTGCGGCTTCTTCCTGTGCGGCTTCGGTTTCGCCGCTGTCGGGCAGGTTGAGTGCCTGCTGCTCCTGTTTCAGACGGCCTTGCCGAGCTTCGTTCTGTTGCAGGGTGTGCCGTGTGTGTGTCAGTTGCTGCTGTTTGACCGCCAGTTCGCGTTTGATGCGGTTGTACTCGTCCTGCTGGCTCTGATGGGCGGTGTTGAGTTCGGCTTGGGCTTCTTCCAGTTTGGGCAGCTGCTCTTCGTATTCCGCTACCAGCATGGCGGCTTCGGCCAATTCGGCCTGTCTGTCTTCTATCTGCCCGTCGGTTTCTTCGATTTGTGCGCGGATTTCCTGCTGTTGCTGGTGGATGCGCGACAGTTGCAGCTGCGCGGCGGCTTTGTCCTGCTCGATGCGCTGGTGCAGTTTCTGGCGGTGGCGGATTTGCTCTTCCAAACGGGCAATCTGCTCGCGCAGTACGCCGCGCCGGTTACTGATGTCGTGTGCGTTTTGCTGCTGTGCCTGTTCGTCGGCCTGCAATGCGTGCAGGGTTTCGTCCAAAGTTTGGATTCGGGCAGCGGTTTCGTCCTGCTGCCGGCGGAGGGTTTCGTGCTGTGCGGCCGCCTGATCGGCGGCGGCAAGGGATTGGCGCCATTGGGTGAAATCGAGCAAATCCTGCTGTTGCGACAGTTGGCGGGTCAGGTTTTGATACCGTTCGGCGGTGGCGGCCTGTTTTTCCAGTTTTTCCACTTGGCGCGCCAACTCGCTCTGCAAATCGTCCAGCCGTTGCAGATGGTCGCGCGCGTCTTTCAGACGGCCTTCGGTTTCTCTGCGCCGCTCTTTGTATTTCGATACACCCGCCGCTTCTTCGATATAGGCGCGCAATTCTTCCGGCCGCGCTTCGATAATGCGCGAAATCATGCCCTGCTCAATTACGGCATAGCCGCGCGCACCCACGCCCGTACCCAGGAATAAATCGGTGATGTCGCGGCGGCGCACGACCTGGTTGTTGATGAAATAGGTGGATTCGCCCTGCCGCGTGAGCTGGCGTTTGATGCTGACTTCGGCATATTGTCCCCACGCGCCTTGCAGGGTGTGGCTGCTGTTGTCGAACACCAGCTCGACCGAAGCGCGCGGGGCGGGGCGGCGGGTGGCCGCGCCGTTGAAAATCACGTCCTGCATACTTTCGCCGCGCAGCTGCTTGGCCGAGGCTTCGCCCAGCACCCAGCGCACCGCGTCGATGACATTCGATTTGCCGCAGCCGTTCGGGCCGATAACGGCAGCCAGCCGGCCGGGGATATGAATGGTGGTGGGGTCGGTAAACGATTTGAAACCGGCCAGTTTGATATGGGTCAGGCGCATGGGCGGGGGCGGGCGGATAAAGAGCGGTATTCTAGCCCAAAAGTGCGGCATGCAGAATACGGGCGGCCTTTGCGTTATAATCCGCCGCACAAAACGCCGTCTGAAAACGAACGAAGTGAGTTTCTGTGAAGCTAAAACGATTAAAGATTAAAGAGAGTTTCTGCGAAGCGGAAAAGGGCGAAACGGGTTTCAGACGGCATCGGAGCGGCCAATGCAGGGAGAAGGTGTGATGACGGAAACAACATGGCGGCAGCGGTTGGGCGTGTACGGGCGGCTGATGCGGGTGGACAAACCCGTCGGCACGCTTTTGCTGCTTTGGCCGACTTTGTGGGCTTTGTTCTGGGCGGCAGACGGCCGGCCGGACAGGGTGTCGCTGCTGGCTTTCTGCGCGGGGACGTTTCTGATGCGCAGCGCGGGCTGTGTGGCCAACGACTTGGCCGACCGTGATTTCGACGGGGCGGTGGCGCGTACGGCGGGGCGGCCGTTTGCACGCGGCGAGGTAAAAGTGCGCGAGGCGGTATGGCTGATTGCGGTTTTGTGTGCCGCCGCGCTGCTGTGCCTGCTGCCGCTGAACCGCCTCACTTGGCTGATGAGCCTGCCCGCGCTGTTTCTCGCGCTCACTTATCCTTACACCAAGCGTTTTTTCCCGATTCCGCAGTTTTATCTGGGGCTGGCGTTTTCGTTCGGCATACCGATGGCGTTTGCCGCCGTGCAGAACCGCGTTCCGCTGGAAGCGTGGCTGATGTTTGCCGCCAATGCCTGCTGGACGCTGGCTTACGACACGGTTTACGCGATGGCGGACAAGGAAGACGATTTGAAAATCGGTATCAAAACCTCGGCCGTAACGTTCGGCAATTACGATAAAGAGGCGGTGATGCTGTTTCATGCTGCGTTCAGCGCGCTGATGGCGTGGCTGGGCTGGCTGGGGGATATGGACTGGCCGTATTGGCTGGCGTGGATCGTGGTGCTGGTGTGGCAGATGCGGCAGTATCCGCAAATCCGCACGCGCGACCGCAGCCGCTGTTTTGAAGTATTTCTGGCCAACAACCGCATCGGTGCGGTGTGGCTGCTCGGGATTGTGCTGAGTTTGTGGCGGTGAGGCCGTCTGAATGCCGAATGCGGCAGCGGTTTGGCTGTAACGGCAGATGGGAGCCGGCAGGCCGGTACGGTTTCAGACGGCCTTGTTTCATGGTTATGCGTTGTCGGCCAGTTCGAAAAAGCGGCGGTAGGAGGCGGACTGTTTTTGTTCGTCGAAAATATAGCTGACCGCCATCCATTCGTCGGGCCGGAGCGTTTCATTGAGTATGCCGTACTGTCGCGCCAGTGTTTCGGGGCCGCCGACCAGCGAACAGGAAAGCATCTGTTGCGCCAAAGCCGCTTCGCTTTCCGTCCAGAGGCCGTCCATCGATTTGACAGGCGGCAGCAGCGGGCGGCGGCTGTTGCGCACGACATTAAGAAAAAACTGCTGCTGCGAGGTGGCGAGAAAAGCGGCTTCTTCGTCACTGTCGGCGGCAATAACATTGAGTGCCACGATGACATAGGGGCGGGACAGTACGGCGGACGGGCGGAATTCGCGGCGGTAAATGGCCAGTGAGGTTTCGAGCATACGGGGGGCAAAGTGGGCGGCAAAGGCGTAAGGCAGGCCGAGTTCGGCCGCCAGATATGCGCTTTCGGTGCCGGATCCCAAAATATAGAGCGGCACGTTGCGTCCCGTGCCGGGAAAAGCGCGGACAAAGCCTTGTGCGTCTTCGGCGGCAAAATAGCGTTGCAGCTGGCGCACATCATCGGGAAAAGTCCAAGCTGCATCTCCGCTGTGGCGGCGCAGGGCGGCAGCGGTCAATTGGTCGGTGCCGGGGGCACGGCCCAGTCCCAAATCGACGCGGCCGGGGTAGATGGTGTCGAGTGTGCCGTATTGTTCGGCCACCAGCAGCGGGCTGTGGTTGGGCAGCATCACGCCGCCCGAACCGACTCGGATGCGGCGGGTGTGTGCCAGTGTATGGCCGATCAGCACCTGCGTAGCCGAGCTGACCAAGCCGGCCGTGTTGTGGTGTTCGGCAATCCAGTAGCGCAGATAGCCGATCTGTTCGGTCTCCTGCGCCAGGCGGATCATGGAATCAATGGCCTGCGCTGCGGTCTGTCCTTGGCGCAGCGGTGCCAGGTTCAAAACGGATAATTCGGGCATGACCTGTTGCCTTCTTTCCCGGCACAACAGGCCGTCTGAAAACGGATAAAGCGGGTGCGGCAGTTTTTCAGACGGCCTGCCGGTTATTTTAGTGTACCCAGCGGATAACGGTTTGTGTGTCTTGGCGGGTTTTCGGGCGGATTTCTTCGGCGCGGTAGCCGAAAGCGGCCATTACGCAGACGGAAAATTCCTGCGGGTCGAACAGGCCTTCCGCCGCCAGCAGGCGGTTGAGTTCGGCGGCATCAAAGCCTTCAATCGGCGTGGAATCGATGTCGAGCATGGCGGCGGCGGTCAGCATATTGGCCAGCGCGATGTAGCACTGGCGCGCCGTCCAGTCGTCGAATGCGCGTCCGCTTTCGTTCAGGCGGAAATCTTTGGCGATAAAGTCGGCGAAAAAGCCGGTGTAGCGGTCGACTACTTCCGGCGGCCGCTGCTGGATTTCGCGCATCGAATGTTCGAAATATTCGCCGCCCGCGTTCATGGTGCTGCCCTTGCGGTTCAGAATCACCACAAAATGGCTGCAATCGGCGGCCTTGCCTTTCGCCCCCCACGCATTGTCGTGAATCAGGTTGCGGATTTTCGGGTTCTGAACCACCAGAAACCGCCACGGCTCAAAGCCGAAAGAGCTGGGCGACAGACGGCCGGTTTCGAGAATCACGGCAAAATCGTCATCGCTGATTTTCTTGGCGGGGTCGTACTGCTTGCAGGCATAACGGCGGCGGTGGGCGGCAAGTATGGTTTGCGGGTCGATGCGCATGGCGGCTCCTGTACAGTCGGTTACGAAGGTATTCAGTATGCGGCGGACAGGCGGGAAAAACAAGGGTGTACGGTGGCGCGGGGGCGGTAAAAGCGGTAAAATCAAGCGGAAAATTTTTCGGATTCCCGGCGGAAGAAGCAGCAGCTTTTTCCGCTCAACGTTTTTTCAGACGGCCTTTGAGGCCGCTGTCGGATATCACTATGAAACTACATCAAACCCTTTCCCGAGACATCGAAGCCGCATTTGAAGCGGCAGGCATTGCGGGCAGCCCGATTGTCTTGCAGCCGGCGAAAAATGCCGATTTCGGCGATTTCCAAATCAACGGCGTGATGGGGGCGGCGAAAAAAAACGGCCGCAACCCGCGCGAACTGGCGCAGCAGGTCGCCGATGCCTTGGCGGCGGGCAGCCTGATTGAAACGGCCGAAGTGGCCGGCCCGGGCTTTATCAACCTGCGCCTGTCGGGTGCATTTTTGGCGGCGGAAACGGAAAAGGCGCGCCAAGACCGTTTCGGTATCGCGCCCGCTGCCGAACCGCAGCGCGTGGTGATCGACTACTCCTCGCCCAATCTGGCCAAAGAAATGCACGTCGGCCACCTGCGTTCCAGCATCATCGGCGACAGCATCGCCCGCATCCTCGGTTTTCTGGGGCATGAAGTCATCCGCCAAAACCATGTCGGCGACTGGGGAACGCAGTTCGGTATGCTGGTGGCCTATATGGTGGAACAGCAGAAAGATAATGCCGCTTTCGAGCTGGCCGATTTGGAGCAGTTTTACCGTGCGGCCAAAGTGCGTTTCGACGAAGATGCCGCTTTTGCCGATACCGCGCGCGATTATGTGGTGAAACTGCAAGGCGGCGATGAAGCCGTATCGGCATTGTGGCGGCAGTTTGTCGCCATTTCGCTCGGCCACGCGCAGCAGGTTTACGACACGCTCGGCCTGCTGCTCACGCCTGACGATGTGGCGGGCGAATCGGTGTACAACAGCGATTTGCAGGCGGTGGTCGATGATTTGGCCGCCAAAGGGCTGGCGGTGGAAGACGACGGCGCGAAAGTGGTGTTTCTCGACGAATTTAAAAATCAGGACGGCGAACCGGCGGCCTTTATCGTACAGAAAAAGGGCGGCGGCTTTCTTTATGCCTCAACCGATTTGGCCTGTATGCGCTACCGTGTCGGCCGTCTGAAAGCAGACCGCCTGCTGTATGTGGTCGATACGCGCCAGAAACTGCATTTCGAGCAGCTTTTTACCGCCTCGCGAAAAGCGGGCTACCTGCCTGAAGCGGTGTCGGCCGAGTTTATCGGCTTCGGCACCATGATGGGCAAAGACGGCAAGCCGTTCAAAACCCGTTCGGGCGATACGGTCAAACTGGCCGACCTGCTGGATGAAGCGGTAGAGCGTGCGACCGCATTGGTCAAAGAAAAAAATCCCGATCTGTCCGAAACCCAGGCGGCCGCCATCGGCCGCACAGTGGGCATCGGCGCGGTGAAATATGCCGATTTGAGCAAAAACCGCACCAGCGATTATGTGTTCGACTGGGACAATATGCTCTCGTTCGACGGCAATACCGCGCCTTATCTGCAATATGCCTACACGCGCGTGCAAAGCGTGTTGCGCCGTGCGGGAGAATGGAACCGCACCGCCGCCGTTGCCCTGAACGAACCTTTGGAAAAACAGCTGGCCTTGGAGCTGCTGAAATTTGAAGATGTGCTGAACAGCGCGGCGCAAACGTCTTATCCGCATTATCTGGCGGCTTATCTGTATCAGGTGGCGACGCTGTTTTCCCGTTTCTACGAAGCCTGCCCGATACTCAAAGCCGAAGGTGCGGTACGCGACAGCCGTTTAGGCTTGGCCGAGCTGACCGGCCGCACCCTGCAAACTGGCTTGGAACTGCTGGGGATTCAAACGCTGGACGTGATGTAGCGGGCAGTTTGGCCGTACGGGTCGGATTGCAGACTGCTCACACAGTAAAAGCGGGAGCGGTTGTCTGTATACAGTCTAATTAAAAAAGCCTGATCTGGCAGGTGGGTTATCATCAAGTGTCTGCATATATTGCCTGATCTTCTCATGCAGCTCTTGCCTGCCCTGATCGGTGCCCTTACGGCGGTTATCCTGTATGATTTGCCATGCTTGCTTTTCTGATTTTGGTTGCCCATAGTGGTCAGCGGCAAGTAAAACACTATCAACCGAATAAGTATCGATATTCGGTTGGCAAATCTCAATCACGTGTTCGCTTTTTTCTTGTTTGCTCATTTTGGGATACATGGCACCCAGCCGATACCAGCTGTTGTCAATGCAGTACAAAAGCAATACACCCGACCGATCGGCATTTTCGCTAAGCGTCGTGCCTGTCATAATCTTTTGCCCAAAGCGGTTGTTACTTGCCAAATCATCATTAGTGTCAGCACAGGCAAATGTAGCCAGTAACGCCAACAGACAACCAAGCTGTTTTTTCATCACAATCTCTCAAAATTAAAGCCAACTGCATGATGATGCAATAATGCCCTCAGCTATGTGGGTCGGATACCCGTATCCGACATCAAAAAATTGAGCGAAGCCCAAGCAGAAGAGCCGTTTACGGCCGTACCAAGCGGCAAACCTTACCCCGTCAGCCCGATTTCACGGAAAAATGCCGCATACGCCGCCGCTTTCTTTTCCAAAGCCAGCGGGTATGCCCGCGAAGAAGAGGGCAGGCGGAAAAGCCGCAACGCGCGGCCGTGGAACACCGTTTCCGCATATGTGCCGATGGCCGGTTTGGCCGTTTCAGACGGCATCAGCGACAACAGTGTATCCGTTGCCAATTCACCGGTGGTTACCATGGTTCTGCACAATGGAATTTTTTCCAGCAGCGCGGCCAAATCCACCGGCTCGACAATCTGCAAAAATTTATCCGACGCATTGCCCTGCAAACGCCGCACCTGATGCGCCGTATCGCTCAAAGCAATCCCTTTTTCCGCTAAAAATGCACGGATTGCCGCCTCTTTAAACCGCTTGTTTTTCCCGTCTGCTTCCACAAAATAATCCGCATCATCAAAAAACACCAAACCGAAAATCCGCCACATATCATTTTGGAAATTCGGATAATAGAAATCCATCTTCCACCGCGCACGCGGCGGCGGAAACGAACCGAGCATCAGCAGCTTGGCGTGTTCGGGCAGGAACGGGGGTAGGGGGTGGGTTTCGATAATAGGCGTATCCAATGTTTTTCCAAACAATCAAATGTTCATATTTTCAGACGGCCTTACCGCCCGATTTTTCATAACCCGGCAATTGGGCAATATCATGCTCACCCTGCTGTTCTTTCACGGCACGCAAGGCCGTCTGAAAAGGCCCGTATTCCGCCAACGCCTTCTCCTCTGCCTGCTTTTTGCGGATTTTTCCTGCATCTTGCAGCTTGCAGCACTTCGCAGTCGTTAAACTGCAAAAATTGGTCTAATTTTTCCACCCAATCGCGCAAAAATACCTGCTTTTTACGCGCCGCTTGGTCTTCGGCAAAATCCAGCCACATTTAGGGCTTGCTGATGACTTGTTTCACGGTTGCTTTTTCGCCAAATTTGCCAACTTCTGCGTTAAAAATGTGCGTCAGATATTCAACCCGACTTACATTTTCGCCTTGAATTTGACAAATTTCGCCTGAAAAATCATTCCGTGCCCAAATCATCAGCAAGCCCTTACAATGAGGTTCAATTCCTTGATTTCCTGCTCATTCAGGTAACTTTTTGCCACTTTCACATCTTTTTGATAAACACGCTGCGGCGTGGCGGTATGGGTTAAGCCCATTTGCGGCAAATCGGCGTTGGCACGTTCGTAAATCAACTCCGCCGCCGTTTTGCCGCTCACCGCAAAATGTTGTTGTTCTGCATTTGCAAAAAAACAGATTGGTTTCTTTGATACTGGGCTGATAATCCGCCGCCGGCGCAAAAATATCCTGAACACGCAAATACATACGCCGCTCACTGGCACGAATATCGCGTATGCGTTCCAACAGCTCATCAAAATAATCAGGCGCGGCCACCGTGCCGACAGGCGGATTTTTCAGGTGTTCATCGTCAATCGTAAAATTGAATGGAAAGGCAAGATTTTTTGGCTGGTGGAAATTGAAGCACGTTTGGGCGAATCGTTCACAACTGCGCTCATTTATTTCAATTATCAAACAATGCCCCATGAAGATACGCTGATAGAAATTTTGTATGAAGTAACGAAAAAGCAAGGTATTTGGGATAAAATAAAGCCTTCAAGCCGGAATATTGCTACTTTAAAGCATACCCATAAAGATATTGCGGGTTTTGCACAGAAAATTTATAGCAAAATTAGCAGAAATGATTGATACTATTTTAATTTATATTATTTTAAAGGATAAAATTATGGCAACGCACGCACGCACGCACGCACGCACGCACGCACGCACGCACGCAATTATACACCAAAATCCAATAACTTTTATAGAAAACAAGGGGTAATGGCATGAGCGGCATTACCCGAGAAATCCTGTTTCCATCAAACGCGCAGCCTGAAAATTCGCAACTGGCTATCTTAAAACAGCATTTTCCCAACTGCTTTGATAAAAACGGCGCATTTTTGCCCGACAAAATGGCGGAAGAATTGCATTCAAGCGGCATTGCCACGCAAAAAGAAGGTTACAGCTTAAACTGGCTGGGCAAATCTTACGCCAAAGTGCTGAAAGACGCGCAGCCTGAAACCCTGCTCGCCGAAAATATCGCACACAACCAGCAGCCTGAAAACCAAAATAGCCAAAATCTGCTTATCAAAGGAGATAATTTAGAAGTTCTTAAACACCTAAAAAATGCCTATAAAAATCAAATCAAAATGATTTATATTGACCCACCGTACAATACAGGGTCGGACGGTTTTGTCTATCAAGATGACCGCAAATTCACGCCCGAACAGCTCGCCGAATTGGGTGGCATGGATTTGGACGAAGCCAAACGCGTATTAGAATTTACCGCCAAAAAATCCAATTCGCACAGCGCGTGGCTGACTTTTATGTATCCGCGATTGTATGTGGCGCGTGAATTATTGCACGATGACGGCGTGATTTTTATCAGTATTGATGACAATGAACAGGCACAATTAAAGATTTTGTGTGATGAAATTTTTGGGGAAGAGAATTTTGTTGCACAGTTTTTATGGAAAAAGAAATCTACCACCTCAAATGTAACAGGTGCAGAAGTTAGCTCTCAAACTGATTATCAACTTTGCTATAAAAAATCCAATATTGCAAAAATAAAACAAAGAATTAAATTATCAGAAACAAGAAATTATCCTAATCAAGATGAATTAGGAAATTATAGAACAACAGTTATTGAGAAAAAAGATACTGGAAGTTATAAAAGAGAAACGATGAAATTTGAAATTCTTGGTATCAAGCCAAGAGAAGGAAAACGTTGGCAAATTGGAAAAGATAAAGCCGAGATATTAGAGAAAAAAGGGCGTTTTATTTTTGATGGTGAAAAAATAATTTTAAAAATATACGATTTTGAAGATGAAAATACTTATTCAGCACAACCAAATCTGTTGGATTTTGTTGGAACAACTGATAGTGCGTCAAGTCTTGTAAATGAAACTTTATTGGGTGTTTCAGAATGTTTTAGTAATCCAAAACCGATTGAATTGCTAAAATTTTTTATTGAAAATTCATCAAATCCAAACGATTTAATCCTAGACTTTTTCGCAGGAAGCGGCACAACCGCCCACGCCGTTATGCAGCTCAATGCCGATGATGGCGGCAATCGCCAATTTATTTGCGTGCAATTACCTGAATTGACTGACAAAAATTCCGAAGCCCACAAAGCAGGTTACCACACCATTTTTGACATCACCCACGCGCGAATTCAAAAAGCCGCCGCCAAAATCCGCACCGAACACCCTGATTATTCAGGCGATTTGGGTTTCAAAATTTTTGAAACCGTCCCCAATTTTCAGGCTGCCCGCGATGAGGATTTTGACCCCACGCAACCCAATTTGCCCGATACCGTCAATGCGATGTTGAGCGATGAACAATTACACACGCTTTTGACCACTTGGCGCGTGTATGACGGCAGCGCACTGCCTGAAAAAGTCCAAACCATTGATTTGGCCGGCTATACGGCTTATTACTGCCGTCATCATCTGTATTTGCTGGCAAGCGGTTTCCATTCCGAATGTGTGAAAGCCTTGATTGAAAAATTGGACAATGATGCCGATTTTGTGCCTGAACGCATTGTATTATTTGGTGCAAATATGGATAGTGCCATACAAAAAGAATTGGCACAGGCGGTAAAAACCTATACCAATAAAAAAGGGCTGAATAATTTAAGCGTGCTTGCGAGATATTAAAATGGCTGGGTTTACTTACGAGAAAAATTTACCGCATCAAGAGCGGGCGGTTAAATCGGTGCTCGGCGTGTTTGACCGTGTGCAGCTAGAGCAGGGCAGCCGTGATGAAAATCCTGAAATTGTGTTTTTGGGCAACCAAAAAACCGATAATCTGCACAAAATCCAGCAAATTAACGGCGTGGCAGACATACCGCTGTCAGATAGCAATGTGCTGGATATTGCGATGGAGACAGGCACAGGTAAAACCTATACCTACACCAAAACCATGTTTGAACTAAACCGCATTTTGGGCGTGTTTAAGTTTATTGTGATTGTGCCGACTTTATCCATTAAAGCAGGGACGAAAAACTTTTTGCAAAGCAGCTCACTTGCCGAGCATTTTCGTAAGGATTTTGCCGGGCTGTATGGCGAAAAACAAATCCAGCTGTATGTGGTAGAAAGCCAAAAATCCTCATCAAAAAAATCGAAAAAAGTATCTATGCCGTCTGAAATTGTGCGTTTTGCAGAAACCGACGACACGCAGAAAATCCATGTTTTGCTGATTAATATGGGTATGGTTAATTCGCCTACTATGGCGGGTAAAGACAAAAATAATGATGGTAGTCATTTGATTAAAGACCAATACCATGTACCGTTTGAAGCATTAGCGGCGGTAAAGCCGTTTTTGATTATGGATGAGCCGCATAAATTCCCCAAAGAAAAAAAGACTTGGGAAAATTTGTTAAAATTCAATGCTCAATTTGTTCTGCGTTATGGGGCGACTTTCAATGAACAGTTTGAGAATTTGCTTTACCGCCTGACTGCCGTTGATGCCTTTAATGATGATTTGGTTAAGGGCATTCGTGCCTTTACCGAACAGATTGACGGCGACAATGGCGAGCGGATCAGGCTGATTGATTTGGATGGCAAAGAAGCGGCATTTGCTTTAAACAACCAAGCATTCAAGCTGGGAAAAGGCGATAATTTAAGCCGCGTTCATCAAGCGATTGATGATTTGTTTGTGGCAGATATGAATAAAACCACACTGGTGTTAAGTAATGGCATTGAGCTGAAAAAAGGCGACATCATCAATCCGTATTCATACAGTGATACTGTGCGAGACAAAATGATGCGGAAAGCTGTAAGACAGCATTTTGAGTTAGAAAAACAATTGCTCACACGCAATGGTGGGAGGATTAAGCCGCTGACTTTATTTTTTATTGACGATATTCAAGGCTATCGTAATGAGAAAAGCCAACTTTCAGGCAACTTAAAAACAGTGTTTGAGCGGATGGTCAAAGCAGAATTGCAACGCCGTCTGAAAAGTGAAAATGATGAATTTTTGCGTGCATATTGGCAAACGGGGTTAAACGATATCAGCCAAACGCACGGCGGTTATTTTTCACAAGACAACAGCGACAAAGACGACAAAATCGAGCAGGAAGTGAATGAAATTCTGCACGATAAAGAGAAATTATTGTCGCTGGATAATCCGCGCCGTTTTGTATTTTCCAAATGGACGTTGCGTGAAGGTTGGGATAATCCCAATGTGTTTCAGATTTGCAAATTACGCTCCAGTGGCAGCGAAACCAGTAAATTGCAGGAAGTCGGACGCGGTTTGCGTTTGCCTGTAAATGAATACATGGCACGGGTAAAAGACCATGCGTTTTTCCTAAATTATTTTGTGGACAGCAGTGAAACGGATTTTGTCAAAAAATTGACCGATGAAGTGAATAGTGCGGTGGTGAAACCGATTGAATTTACGGCTTTAACCGATGAATTGATTGAAAAAATTCAGGCTGCTTATCCCGATGAAAGCAAAAAGAGCATACGCAATAAATTGGCGGATTTCACCGATGACGATGATGTTTTTGTGGAAAATGGTTTTACAAAAACCAAAAAATTGTTCCCCAAAGCGTTTGAAATTTCAGGCCGTCTGAAAATCGGCAAAATCATGCACTCGGGCGATAAAGCGACCAAAGTCAAAATGCGTGTGGGAAAATATGATGAACTCAAAGCCCTGTGGGAAGCGATTAACCAAAAAGCCTTGTTGCAGTACAAAATTGAAGATGAAGCAGCATTTTTAAAATTGTTCACACAATATTTGCGCGACAATGCTCACAAATTCATGAAAACGGGCATACGCACCGTGCAACAAGAAATCCAAGTCAGCAACGGATTATTAACAGCAGTAAACAGCGAGAGTGTGTATGATGACATATTTGAACCCATTAATACACTGAATTACCGTGATTTTTTATTAAAATTGTCGAAAACGGCTTTGATTCAAATGCAAACCTTACATCAAGCATTTTTTGCCGTGCGTGATGTGTTGGATATTTCAAAATACCTGAATGAACAGACGATTAAAGCAGTTCAGGTAGGATTTGACCGTTGGTTATTGCTCCATTCCTTTAATGCGTTTGAAGTGGGTTACAGTCGTGTGGGTGGTAGCATACACCCAACTAAATTCACGGACAATCAAGGCGAAGCACTAGAAGAAGTGAATGCGGCGGATTTGGGGACACAGTTTAATACTAGCGAACCATTGGAGACGTTTTTATTTGAAAGTGTATTTTTTGATAGCGAACTGGAAAAAGAAAATATCACAGGCACGAGGGTGGAAGAAGTCATTGTTTTTACAAAAATTCCTAAAAACTCCATCAAAATCCCTGTGGCTGGCGGCGGTACTTATTCGCCTGATTTTGCTTATATCGTCAAAACCGATCAAGGCGAAACGCTGAATTTGATTTTGGAAAGCAAAAATGTGGAGGATTCAGAGTCTTTGCGAAAAGAAGAAGCAAAGAAAATTGCCCATGCTGAAAAATTGTTTGCCGACATTGCACAAGGAACAAATGTAATGTTCCAAACGCAGTTTAATGGACAAAAAGTAGTAGATTTATTAAGTAATATGCTTTTAAAAGTATAAATCTTTATATACATTCCGATTCATCTGCGACACCATTTGCCGAAAATCATCGGGATAATTCCGAAAATCTTTCAGTAAATGATGATACCGTACAGCCTTATCCTGCCATGCACGGATTAGGTTGTACGGATAATTTTGCAATAGCCACAGACACGCATAAATCGTACTGTGTTTTTCAGGCAGCCTGCAACTTTCCCAAATGGCTCGTTGGCTACGGTCTAGGTGGATTGGGGTTTGTTGTATTTGCTGACACAAATATCCGTACAAATTGGGTGCAAGTCGTTATGATGTGCTAATCACAAGTAAATGATGTAATACTTCGAGTTGTTTGCATTCTTCTGCGTTCCATATTGCGTGTTTATCGTTCAATTTAACCAATAAATCATGCCATTGTGTTTGAATGGCATGATGATACAACGTAACAGGAATACGCGGACTTTGGCTTAAATCATATTGGCAATACCAGCAATATTTTAATTCTGCAAATTGAAATTGCTGTGGTTTGCTCAGTTCCTGTCGATGAAATGCAATATAGGTTTCACATTGCGGACAGCAGTCATGTTGCAATAATTGATGATAGGGGCAAAATGTCTGCAATGCCACGCGCCACGATTTGCGAAAATATGGTTCTTTGTCTTCTACCAAGCATTGTGGGCAAAAAGTAATGGCATAGCTAGAACGCTTGCGATGATTGGCTTTCAGGCTGCTTATCCAAAATTATAGCCATAAAAATTTATTTATATCAAATAGTTGTTCTTTAAAACTATCCAATGTTGTTTGATGAGTTTCGGAAATTGAGCAAGCTGTTTTTTCAGCCAGCGTGCCTATCAACCAATCAGGTGTATGGCGGTCTATGTCTCTATTCCAAATTTCAAATTTTGGAAACAATAAATGAAAAAATGTTTGTACTTTCAAACTATTAGCATGATCTAAACGAATTAACCACGATGAAAACAGTTCATTGGGATAGGGTTTGGGGTGGATTGGTAAAATCATAAGTTTATCCAATTGACGTTTTCGTTCACTTGGTGCAATCCAATTGCTTGTTTGCAGCATTTTCAAAATGCGTTTCAGTAAATGCAAAATTTGGGCAAGTTTTTTATCGGCGTGGTCGTGTGCTTTATAAGTGCATACAATAAATCCAAAATCGTATTATAAAAACGGTTTTCATCAGGTATAGGTGAGGCTTGAATCAAGACAAGAGGCGCAACAATATGATTTCCATTCGGATTATCGTGTGCAGGGTGTTTGCTTAAAAAGCGTGATACCAGCATAGTTTTACCGTTATTCGTATCGCCTACCAACAGCATATTTGGCATTCGGTGCTGTGACGGATAAACCAACAAATCTTCTAATTTCGCCAAAATCTGTTCGGCTTGCGGATAGCCTATCCAACGTGGAG
This sequence comes from Neisseria leonii, assembly GCF_028776105.2. Taxonomy (NCBI): domain Bacteria; kingdom Pseudomonadati; phylum Pseudomonadota; class Betaproteobacteria; order Neisseriales; family Neisseriaceae; genus Neisseria; species Neisseria leonii. The sequence goes on from NZ_CP145606.1 coordinate 2,069,638, forward strand.
AGCGTATGTATTCAATTCGTTGTTCATCGCTGTAATTGAATTGTTCTACCGCTTTGGGCGACAGATGGGGGTAAGTCATGATAAATCGTCCAAATCATTTTCTTGGTTTTCAGGCAGCATGGCAGCCTGAAAATGTACGACTGGCATAGGCAAAGGTTTTCGCGTGCTAGAATCTAATTGACGGCGTTGTTCAGCGCGGCCAACTGCTTTGGTTTTGTGTTTGGCTCGTTGTTCTACATCACGCATTCGGGTGTAGGCAGAGAAAATCATATTTTCATCAATATTTTGTTTTTGTTCGTTTTTCAGTTGGCGTTGAATGTCTCGCCATTCCCAAATGCTGATGACTGGGCGTGAACTATCACGATAGGGAATAGGAAAATACATCAATAAATCAGGGCCATAAAACCAAATTACACTTAAATCGTGTGGATCAATACGAAATATAAATTTTCGTGCTTATTTGGGATTATTGGGTTCAGTTGCGGCAATCCAATTTCTTAAGACATCATGCCAATAGGTAATTTTATTGATAACCACACCATATTGCTGCACGGTTCGCATTTCAAACGGCATAAAATTTGGGGCTGACGTAGATTAGCCCTGAATACCACGCCAAATTCGCAGAGTTTTTAGCTGCTCTTTTGGCGTACCAAAGTTAAAACGAAATTCGCATTCTTTCAAGAACAATGGAAAAGATTTACGGTCAATTCCGTTGTATTTGCGAAGAACACGCTTTGCCTGATTCCAGAAGTTCTCAATCCCATTGATATGGTTTTGACGTTCCGCAAAATGCGTACTGTGATTGATACGATGATGAGTAAATTCACTCACATCAAGCACATCGTAGCTTTTGTAGCAATCAGTTTGACGTCCTTCCCTCCCTGAAGGGAGGGAAGGACGTCAAACTTGGTCTATGGAAAAAGAAACTGATTTAAGACGCGGTAGACACGTTGTTTTTAATCTTCATGTTCATTTGGTATTTATTACGAAATATCGCCGAAAATTATTTACGAAAGAGATAATACATTGAACAACAGAAAACACATGATTAGCTGAATATTAACGGTTGTAGGACTGCTGGCGCAATCCACGCCTTATATCTCCGACCTGAAGAACGGGGCTTTACGGCGTAAAACTGGTAAACGTGGCGCACGATTTCGGCGAGAAATGTGCCTGTGCCTGTGGTGGGGTCTAAAATTTGGACGCAGTGGATTTCTTTATCCACTTTAATCATTTTCCGACCTGTTTTTGTGGTTTTGCCACCACCTGCTGTTTCAATGCTAATGGTGGTTTTGCTGCTGTCGCGCAAGTCTTGTTTGATGCTCAAATGGGTTTTGAGGGCTTGGTCTATGGCTTTGACAATAAATTGTACGGCGGGTTGTGGTGTGTACTATATGCCGTTTTTTTCACGGATTTTGGGGTCGTATTTTTCCAAAAAAGTTTCGTAGAAATGGATAAATGGGTCGTCTGTGAGTTTGTTTTTGCCAAAATCTTTCAGAATTTTTGGTACGTCTGTCACACGGAAAATATCCGCGAGCGCGTCCACAATCCACACAATGCGTGTATCCAAATTTTCTTCGCCTAATTTTTGGAATAATGCGCGTAGAAAAGGATTGCTTTTGGGCAACAGTCGGGCTGCTTCGTGGCGGCTGAATGTTTCGGGTGTGTCATCGTGCAAACGTGCGGCAAACATACCGTAAGCCAATGCTTGTGCATATAAATCAGCAAATTTCTTTTCGGTTAAATCGTGCAATAAATGTTCGCGGAAGCCTTCCAAATAGCTTTCTAATTCGCTGGTTTCATCGCTTTTGGCGTCTTGTTCCAATGCTTTTTCAATCACATCTGCTATCATGCGGGCTTTGTTTGCCATCATTTCTGCCAAAACCGATGGCGAATTGATTTTTTGCCCTTGATGTTGCACAAATGTTTGAATAAGTTGGGTAAATTTTTCAAATTCTTCGTGATAAATTTCCATTTGCCCCATAAAGAGCTTTGCCAAACGAATATGGGCAATGCGTTAGCCGTCCCGATAAAATTCAAATTACAGATAATCGGTAATAATCAGATTATTCAAAGCATTTTTGTAACGTACAAACTGCTCTTGCAAGGTTTTGTGGTGTAAATCTACATTGATGTCTTTGGCTTCAATATAGCCAATCGGTAAATCATTGCGGGTGAGAATGTAATCTGGTACGCCGCAAGCAATGCGTTTAGGTTCATTCGTTACTTGAATTTCAGGCGTAAATTGGGCTATCAATTTTTGCAAAGCTGGACGATAGCTGTGCTCAGTGGCTTTGCCTGAGTCGAATAACTCATAGCATTCTTTTAAATAAGTTTTAATAGGCATATTTCTTCTTTCATATTTAGATAGATTGTTCAGACGGCCTATTTCTTCAACTTCGCAAATGCATCAGCCATCGCAGTATTGCCTACTGCTTTTTCATACGGATTACGCGGATTGTTGTTTGAACGGGTTTTGCTGTTACTCAATTGGTTTTCAGACGGCCTGCCGCTGCGTTTGTCGGCTGAGCCGCTTTCATCGTCCAAGCGCATGGTCAGGGCGATGCGTTTGCGTTTTTCGTCCACTTCCAGCACTTTCACTTTCACCACATCACCTGCTTTCACCACGTCGCGCGGGTCGCTGACGAATTTGTCGGCGAGGGCGGAGATGTGGACGAGGCCGTCCTGATGCACGCCGATGTCGACGAAGGCACCGAAGTTGGCGACATTGGAAACGACGCCTTCCAATATCATGCCGACTTGCAAATCACTGATTTCGTTGATGCCTTCGGCAAAGGAGGCCGTCTGAAATTCGCCGCGCGGGTCGCGGCCGGGTTTTTCCAGTTCGGCGAGGATGTCGAGCACAGTGGGTAAACCGAATTGTTCGGTGGTGTAGGCGGCGGGTTTGATTTGGCGGATTTTGTCGCGGTTGCCGATGAGTTCGGCCGCGCTGATGCCTTGGTCGGCCAGCATTTTGGCGACCACGGGGTAGGCTTCGGGGTGGACGGCGGACGCGTCCAGCGGCTCTTTGCCGCCTCTGATGCGCAGGAAACCGGCTGCCTGTTCGAAGGTTTTTTCACCCAGGCGCGGCACTTTGAGCAGGGTTTTGCGGCTGTCGAATGCGCCGTGTTCATCGCGGTAGGCGACAATGTTTTGCGCCAAGGTGCTGTTTAATCCCGAAATTCTTGCCAAAAGTGGGGCTGAGGCGGTGTTCACGTCCACGCCGACGGCGTTCACGCAGTCTTCGACTACGGCATCGAGCGATTTGGCGAGCCGGCTTTGGTTGACGTCGTGCTGGTATTGGCCGACGCCGATGGATTTGGGGTCGATTTTGACCAGTTCGGCCAGCGGGTCTTGCAGGCGGCGGGCGATGGAAACCGCGCCGCGCAGGGCAACATCCAATTCGGGAAATTCGCGGGCGGCCAGTTCGGACGCGGAATAAACCGATGCGCCCGCTTCGGAAATCACGATTTTTTGCAGCTGCATTTCAGGCAGCTTTTTGACCAGTTCGCCCGCGATTTTGTCGGTTTCGCGGCTGGCGGTGCCGTTGCCGATGGCAATCAGTTTCACGCCGTGTTTTTTGATGAGTGCGGCAAGTGTTGCCAACATATTGTTTTCTTGGTGCAGATAGACGATGGCGGTGTCCAAGAGTTTGCCGGTGTCGTCCACCACGGCGCATTTCACGCCGTTGCGGTAGCCGGGGTCGAGGCCGAGCGTGGGCAGGCGGCCGGCGGGCGCGGCCAAGAGCAGGTCTTTGAGGTTGCGGGCGAACACGGTAATCGCGTCGTTATCGGCGAGCTCTTTCAGACGGCCCAAGGCGTCGAGTTCCAGCGACAGGAAGATTTTCGCCCGCCAAGTCAGGCGCACGGTGTCGCGCAGCCATTTACAGCAGTCTGAAAGTTTGAAATGGGCGGCGATGATTTTTTCGTAGTCGGACTGTTCGGTTATCGGCGTTTCGTCGGGCTGATATTTGAGTGCTGCCTGAAGAATACCTTCGTTGCGGCCGCGCAAAACGGCCAGCGCACGGTGGCCGGGCATGGTGCAGACGGCTTCGCGGTGGTCGAAATAATCGGCGAATTTTTCGCCTTCATTTTCTTTTCCTTCAATCACTTGTGCGTGGATTTCGGCCTCGTGCCACAGTTTTTCGCGCAGGCGGCCGATAAGTCCGGCATCTTCGGCAAACTGTTCCATCAAAATCGCGCGTGCGCCGTCCAAAGCGGCTTTGGTGTCGGCAATGTCGCCTTTGACAAACGGCAGGGCGGCGGCTTCCACGTCTTGCGGCTGTTCGGCCAACAGCAAATCCGCCAGCGGCTGCAAGCCCTGCTCGCGCGCAGTTTGCGCTTTGGTGCGGCGTTTGGGTTTGTAGGGCAGGTAGAGGTCTTCCAGCACGGTTTTGTTGTCGGTTTGTTCGATGGCGGCTTGCAGCTCGGGCGTGAGTTTGCCTTGTTCTTCAATGCTTTTTAAGACGGTTTCTTTACGCGCTTCGAGTTCGCGCAGATATTGCAGACGCTCGGCCAGCGTGCGCAGCTGCGTGTCGTCCAAGCCGCCGGTGGCTTCTTTGCGGTAGCGGGCGATAAACGGCACGGTCGCGCCTTCGTCCAGCAGGGAAACGGCGGCGGTGATTTGGGCGGCGGTAGCGGAAAGTTCGGAAGCGAGAGTTTGGGTGATGTGCATAAGGGCTTTCAGGGAAAGGATCAAAGGCCGTCTGAAACCGGCGTTGTCTGTTTTGCTCAGCCAATCTGCTTGGGCGGGTTTTGTGGAAACGTGTTTTTTGCGTTGTCGCCCGGCAGAAATCTGTGTTGCTCGCTTGGATTTTACCAAACGTTTCGTTTCGCCAAACCCGCTTTGCCGGTTTTTGTTTGCAAACCCGCCGGAAAAGGCGTTTTGGCTTCGCATAAACCCGCTGCGCTAGGTTTTAGCTTCGCAGAAATAGTGCTGCACACTATTTTAGTTGCGCAGAAACGGTGCTGAGCACCGTTTTCAGACGGCCTGTCGGTTGGGGTTCAGGCTGACGGCGGTACTTTGTCGAACAGCCGGTAGAAGTTGGCGGTGGTGGTAGCGGCAATGTTTTCCAGGCTGTCACCGCGCAGTTTGGCGATAAATTCGGCGGTGTGGTACACATAGGCCGGCTCGTTGCTTTTGCCGCGTTTGGGAACGGGGGCGAGAAAAGGCGCATCGGTTTCCACCAGCAGGCGGTCCGCAGGGACATAGCGTGCCGCCTCCTGAATCAGCGGCGCGTTTTTGAAGGTTACGATGCCGGAAAATGAAATGTAAAAACCTAAGTCGAGTGCCATTTTGGCGACACGCACATCTTCGGTGAAACAGTGGATGACGCCGCTGTAAGCGTTTTCGCTTTTGAGCATGGCCATGGTGTCGTCGGCTGCTTCGCGGGTGTGGACAATCAGTGGCAGGCGGCTGAGGCGGCCGGCTTCGATGTGGGTGGCGAAGCGGCGGTGCTGCCAGCCCAAATCGCCTTTGCACCAGTAATAATCCAGCCCGGTTTCGCCGATGGCGACAACTTTTTCGTGTCGGGCGTGCGAGAGCAGTTCTTCCAAGCTGAATTCGGGGGTATCGGGGTCGTCGGGGTGGATGCCGACGCTGGCGTAGATTTCGCGGTGGGCTTGGGCAATCGCCAGCACTTCGTCGAAACTCCGGCGGCTGACGCTGACGGCCAAGGCCTGCCGGACGTGGTTGGCGGCCATATTGGCCAAAACTTCGGGCAGGCGGTCGGCCAGTCCTTGAAAATTCAAATGGCAGTGTGAGTCGATTAATTGCATGATGATTTGTTTTGCCAGAAAGAAAGGTATTCGGTCAGCAGGTATTCCAACTGCATTTTCGCGCTCAGTGTGTGGCGGCCGTAGGGGTGCAGCAGGTTGATGCGGCGGTTGAGGTCGAACAGGGCGGCGGCAGCGGTGCGGCGGCCGACACCGGCCAGGGCGGTTTGGTGGTGCGGATAGTACAGCGGGGGCAGTTGCTGTTGTGCCAATCCGACATCGACCAGCCATTTTTGCAGCCAGTCGAGAAACAGGGCCAGCGGCCATTTTTTTTTGTCGAAATCGGCGGCAAAGTCCAAGATGCCGAGTAGGCGCGGCGCGGTGAGCAGTTCGGCCAGCCGTTCGCGCAGTGCGTCTTGCTCGGGTTGGGCTTCAAACAGGGGCGCGCCGCTGTGAAAGGCCAGCAGTGCTTCGGCGTTCTGTATGCCGTTTTCGGCCAGATAGGCGGCGGCTTCGGTATAACCGGGTGCGGGCAGCAGGTTTTCGCGGCAGCGGCTTTTGATGGTGGGCAGCAGTTTGTCGCGCGCGTGGCTGACGAGAATAAAATGTACGCCGGCAGGCGGTTCTTCCAATACTTTGAGCAGGGCGTTGGCCGCCTGAATGTTCATGCTTTCGGCCGGTTCGACCAAAACCACGCGCCGTCCGCCGCGCACGGCAGTCAGCTGGATTTTTTCGATGACGGCGCGCACTTCGCTGATTTTAATCTGCAAAAGTTTGCGTGTTTCGCTTTCGCCCTCGGGCATCTCGGGCGTGAGCAGGTAGAAATCGGGGTGGCCGTTTTGCTGATAGAGGTGGCATGACGGGCAGATGCCGCAGGCTTCGCGGCCGCCGTTTTCGCACAGCAGGGTTTGTGCCAGATGCTGTGCGAATGCCGCTTTGCCGATGCCGGCTTTGCCGGAAAGCAGCAGGGCGTGGGGCAGGCGGCCGAGGTCGGCGGACAGGTCGTGCCAGGCGGATTGGTGCCAAGGATAAATCATGGGAAACGGCAGAAAAAAGAAAGGGCTTATTATAGCCCATTTACAGTAAAAGGCCGTCTGAAAACGGTGTGCAGCAAAGATGTCGGATACAAGTATCCGACCTACAACAGTGGGGCAGTTTCAGACGGCCTTTTTTAGGGAACGGCATCAATAGCGCACCATGGCGGTATCGACGGTTTGCGCCCAAGCGTCGATGCCGCCTTTGAGGTTGTACAGATGCTCGAATCCGGCATCGGCCAGATAGGCCGCGCTGTGCAGGCTGCGGATGCCGTGGTGGCAGTACACGACAATCGGCCGGCCGTCGGGCAGTTCGTTATGGCGCAGGGGCAGCAGGTGCATGGGGATATGTACCGCACCGGGCAGGGCGCAGACGGCCACTTCGTCGTCTGAGCGCACATCGAGCAGCAGCAGATCAGGCGTGTCGGCCAGCATCTGCTGCAACTGTTCGGGAGTGATTTGGGGAATGGTGTGCATGGTGCGGTCAGAATGTAAAACGGGTCGCGGCGGTATCGGCGGGGCTGTTCAGATAAGAAACGAAGGTGTCGAACAGGACTTTTTCTTCAAATACGCTGCCGTTGCGCGTGATCAGCAGGGCGCGCTGTACCGGTGCATTGCCGACAATCACGGCCAGACGGCCGCCATCGCGCAATTGCTGTTTGAGGGTTTCGGGCACGCTTTTGAGTGCGCCGCCGACATAGACGGCATCGTAGGGTGCGGCAGCGGTGGGAGTGCTTAAGCCGTCGCCGTGTTCAAAGCGGATATTGGGCAAGCCCAGACGGTCTAAAACGGCTTGCGCGCGCGCCGATTGTTCGCGGTCGGTATCCATGGTAACGACTTGGGCGGCCAGTTTGGCCAAAACGGCAGTCGCATAGCCGGAACCGGTGCCGATTTCCAATACGGTTTCAGCGGGTTTGAGTGCCAACCCCTGAATCAGTCGCGCCACGATTTTCGGTTCCAACATGGATGCGCCATTGGGCAGCGGCAGGGCGGTATCGGCATAGGCATAAGGCTTTTGTGCCTCGCCGACAAAATGCTCGCGCGGGATTTCGGCCAGTGCGTCGAGCAGGTCGAAGTCCAGTACGTCCCACGGACGGATTTGCTGCTCTACCATATTGAAACGTGCTTGTTCGAAATCCATTGCCGGGCTCCGTGTCGGTATGAAAAATAATGTCGGCGATTATAAAGGCTGCGGCAGTTTTTTAACAGTTGTGCAGACGGCTAATCAGTGCGGCGGCCTGTTCGAGACCGGCGGCATCGTGTTCGTCAAAAACGGCGGTTTGTTCGGCATCGGCATCCAAAACGGCAAACACATGGCCGTAACGGTCGAAAATCGGTACGACGATTTCCGACTGTGAAAGCGGAGAACAGGCGATGTGGCCGGGGTGGACGCGGACATCGGCGACCACCAGCGTGGTTTTCTGCTGCCATGCCTGACCGCACACGCCGCGCCCGTAGGCGATGCGGGTGCAGGCGGGCGGGCCTTGGAAGGGGCCGAGTACGAGTTCGTTCTCTTCCACCAGATAAAAACCCACCCACAGCCAGCCGAATGTCTGTTTGAGAACGGCGGCGGTGTTGGCCAGATTGGCGGTCAGATTGGGTTCGCCGTCCAGCAGGGCGGCCAGCTGCGGCAGCAGTTCGGCGTATTGTTGTGTTTTGCCGGTGGCGGAAATGTGAAGTTCGTGCATGGATTGTGTGGGGTGAAATCGGGAAACGCGGTATTGTAGCGCAAATCGGGTATAATTTAGGCGTTTTGGCCATCTGTTTTGCCGGGAAAACGGAGTAGGGTTGGCGTGGTGCGGTTTTAGTGTATGTATTTGGACCGGACGGAAACCGCGTTGCTTACTTTGGGTCTGCACCTGCTTTGGTGCGGGTTGGTATGGCCGTTTGAAACCGCTTCGCTTGTTTTAGCTGCGCAGAAATGGTGTTGCACACTATTTTCAGACGGCCTTGTTAAGGAGAAATCAATGGATTATCGTCGTGCCGTATGGACGGCATTTGTTTTGGGCGCGTTGTGTACGGCCGGTTCGTTTTTTGCCCAATATGTGCTGCTGCTCAATCCTTGCCCGCTGTGTATTTTGCAGCGGTTGGCGGTAATGGCGGTGATGCTGGTGTCGGGTGTGTGTCTGCTGTTGCCCTTGATGCGGCGCGGGGCGCAGCGGTCGGCGGCTGTTTTGATCAGCATACCCGCAGTATGGGGAGTCGGGGTGGCGGTCTATCAGCTTTGGCTGCAGAGCCTGCCCGATATGGAACGGCCGTCCTGCGGTGCGCCGTGGACATTCCGTCTGCGCGACTGGCCGTTGTTTGATGTGTGGGAACCGGTGGTACGCGGCATGGGGGATTGTGCATCGCGTACGGCGGTGCTGGGCGTGCCGCTGCCGGTGTGGACGCTGTTGTTTGCGGCGGCGGTGCTGGCAGTGGTGTGGGGCGGTTTGCTGTGCCGCCGTTGAATCGAAATGAGTGCTGCACCAACCGGGGTGGCATCAGAAGCAGACATAGTCGGGTTCCTTTGAATTTAACGGATGGTAAACAAAGGAACTCGAACCGGGCTGATGCAAGTGATGATGACTGTGACTCAAATAAACCGTGAAATTTTGTTAAGCTCCTTCGAGCCTGTAATATTAAGGCCGTCTGAAAATAGTGTGCAGCACTATTTCTGCGCAGCTAAAACGGGCAAAGCGGGTTTTTGTAAAGCTAAAACGTATGCTTAAAAAACCGGAACGGTTTAGGGAGCAGTAATTTGAGGCCTGAATCCCGTGTTGCCGGATTCGGTTTGAAGCCGGCTCGGCCTGTCCCTGTGATTATGCTGAATGAAGGTATGGAAGCTGCCTGCCTGTTGTGCGAAGGCGGCATACTGCCTGTATTCTCTGCGTTCTCAGTTCTCAAAAATCCCTAAGTTTTTGTCTTTATTTGTATATTATGCGCTTTCTGTTTTTAAGTGGATGGAAGGTGTCATGTTGGTTGTACGTTCTAAAAAAGCAATATCGTAAATAAATGTAAATAATGCTTGTGGCATATTTCATCTGAAGTTAATATCGGTTTTCATTTATGTCAAATGAATAAATGGAGGCAATCATGATCAAATTTTTGTTGGCATTGGTAGCGGCTTTAAGTATGGGCTGGGCCGTAGCCGCCGTGAATATCAACACGGCAAGTGCAGAAGAGCTGAAAGCCCTGCCGGGTATCGGTGCAGCCAAGGCGCAAGCTATAGTGGATTACCGAAAAGAAAACGGACAGTTCAAGACGGTTGACGACTTGAAGAAAGTGAAAGGGATTGGCGATGCTGTATTGGCGAAACTGAAAGATCAGGCTACGGTCGGTAATGCCGCGCCACCGAAAAAAGCAGTACCGGCCAAAAAATAAAGCCAGCCGCTTGGCGGGTTGGCATCTCGAATCATGCGGTACCGTTTCAAGCGGCTGTCTTATATTAAAAATATTACTATTTTGATTTCAAGAAGCACTGCATGCTTCTGCCAATTCGGAATAAATGTCCGGATGCTGTTTTTTCAGTGCGGCGGCGACAGCCATATCGGTGCTATTGACTTTGGCGAGATCCAAATGTTCGATATGCACTAAACGCAGCAGTTCGCGTACGGGTTTAGGCATATTGCGGCCGGATTCGTAGCGGGAGCCGCCGGACTGGGTAACGCCTAACAGGCTCCAGAATTCTTGCTGGTTCATGCCCAGATTTTTTCGGATTTCGCGGATGTTTTCGATTTCGGCAAAGGATTTCATGGTACTGCTGGCCTTTTGTTTCGTTTGAAAAAAGCTTCCAGGTTGGATAAATACCGTTCCCGGTGAATTTATTTACATGCTAATGATAGCATTTTTTATATGACAAAAAATGCTTACGGCTACACAGATACCGAAGTTTACTCTTCAGAGGGGGAGGAGAAAAGGCGGCTTGCGGTAATTTGTGAAATAAAATTATAAGTATTATTAATTTGGTGCGTTGTAAAATATCTTGGCAGTCCGTCTGTTACAGGCGGATATGGCAAAGGAGAGCGGCATGGTATTGATGCAAAAGGGTTTTACATTGATTGAGTTAATGATCGTGATCATTATCATCGGTGTGTTGATCGGTGTCGGTTTGCCGATGTATCAGGGTTATGTTGCGGAGTCGCAGATGACGCGGGTTGCGGCAGAGCTGTCGAGTCGGAAGCCGATTATTGAGGCGGCTTTGTTGAAAGGGCGGACACTGACTTTGGGCAGCAGGGCGCCGACCGGAGACAATTCGGAGGCACTCGGCTTTTATGACGAGGAGTTGGCGGCAGGCGGTCAGCCGACTACGCAGCCGGTATCCGAGCTTTTATCTGCTGTGGCATTGACGGGATTTGCCTCAGGTAGTGATACAAATGAATTGACGGCTACGTTGGGACGCAGTGCCAGTTCCGATTTGGGTAATACAACGATTACGCTGTCGCGTACAGGTACGGGTATTTGGCGTTGCCTTATCGCCAATACGGGGAGTGCTTGGAAAGACAGCTATGCACCTGCAAATTGCGAAGTGGCGGCAGATGGTTCCTAACGGGTAGGAACGGATCGTACGGTGTAATCATGAAAAGATATGCCGAACCAGCTTGGTGCAGGTTCGGTTTTTTTGATGTTTGGATACGGGATAGTAGTGCAGTGCCTTGCAGCTTGAAGGTTGAAAGATTGAGAGAAGTTACGGATTTGTTGGTTTGGTGTAGTAATTTGGTTTAACCAATTTCTTATCCAAGCTTTATCGGATTTGGCTGTCTGTATCCGGTAGTGTTTTGCGGATTCCGGTATCGGAGCCGGTTACTTTGTTTGAAGAGGACATTGATTCACGGTTTTGACGGCACATGGCGGATTGGTCTGAATGGCCGTTAAAATACATGACCCATGTTTCAGACGCGAGCTGCAGCGAATCTGAGTATCCTAATTCTTGTGGCTGTGGCGGTATGGTGTCTATTTGAATTGGCAAAACATCGTTATACGGTGGAATACGGAAGTTTGATTTTTGAAATGAATGAATTTTTTGGCGAAACCGTGCTGTTGTGGTGGCGGAATCGGTATTGCCAAGCAAAGAGACAATTTTTTTTGAAACCAGATTGTTTGGGTGGGAAAATCACATCGTACGGTCAATTTGCCGACACCTATTTGAGCAAACATCCCTACGGCACTTATAAGGGGGCGGAATCATGTTCAAAGTAAGGTAAATGGCAATTTGTTCTTGATTGTTTTCCGGCAACAATCGTTTATTTCTGCGTAAAAACGTGCCAATAGGCGACATTGGCTTGCATTTTTGCCTTGAAAAGGACGCTTTTGTTTGACAAATCAACTCACGCTCAAATTGTCATGTGCCGTCAGCCTGGATATTAAAAAATAAATGAGGGATCATGCATGTTTATCAGAGAAGATGTGGATTTTTTATCGCACGGTGTGCGATGCAGTGCTTGGTTCTACCGTCCGAAGAGGGAGGAAAAATACCCTGTGATTGTCATGGCGCATGGTTTGGGCGGCGTGCGCGAAATGCGGTTAGATGCTTATGCCGAACGTTTTGTTCAGGCGGGTTTCGCTTGTTTTCTTTTTGATTATCGCAATTTTGGTGCGAGTGATGGTCGGGAGCGGCAAAAAATCAGCGTTAAAGAACAGTTGGGTGATTGGCATCATGCCATTGATTTTGTTAAACAAGATGGGCAAGTTAATCAAGAGGAAATTTTACTTTTCGGTACTTCATTCAGTGGCGGCCATGTGATTGTGCTGTCATCGCAACGCACGGATATTCGTGCGAGTATTGCCCAATGCCCTTATACGGATACTTTGGCGACCCTGCGAACCGTGCCGCTTTTGACCGGCCTGAAAACCATACCTGTGGCAATCGCGGATAAATTGGGGGCAGTGTTGGGTTGCCGCCCTTTGATGTTGAAATTGGCGGGTGCACCAAACAGCGCGGCGATTATGGCGGTGCCTGATTATGGAGAATGTTTTCGGCTTATCCCTGCCAATTATGATTTTATCAACCAAGCACCTGCACGGACTTTGCTGGAATTTTTAACTTATTCGCCCAGCCGTTACACGCAAAATGTCCAATGTCCGATTTTTTATGCGGTTTGCCTGAAAGACAGCCTTGCACCGGCCAAAGAAACCATTGCTTGTGCCAAACGTTCTGTGCATGGCGTGATTGGGGAATACGATATGGGGCATTTTGAAATCTATTTGGGGCAGGCTTTCGAGCAAGTTATCCGGGACTATATTGATTTTTACGGACAGGTGTTGGCTGATTAGTGTTTATTATTTTCAACCGATTCAAGTCATGGAGGTTTATGATGTTTTGAGCCGGTTATTTTTCAATATTGGGGGAGGTGGCCGTAACCGTTGCACTTGGTTGCGGTGTTGTGAGCGGGAAGGTTTTTTCGGACAGCACACGTTATCCGTTTTTAATGAGGAAATGAAAAGTGGGTTGAGGCCGTCTGAACGGGATTTCAGACGGCCTTTTTGTTTATGCAAAGTCGCCCCACAGGGTCTGCATGGCAGCGATGGCGGCGAGTGAAGCGGTTTCGGTACGCAGGATACGGTTGCCCAAAGTGATGGCTTGAAAACCGGCATCGAAGGCGGCAGCTTCTTCGGCTGCCGTCCAGCCGCCTTCGGGGCCGACCATAAACAGAACGGCTTTCGGCGGCGGAAGTGAGGAAAGTTTTTCGGCACGGTTCAGACTCATCAGCAGTTTGAGTCTGTCGGCGGGAAGGGTGTTCAGAGCGGCCGTATAGTTTTGCAGCGGCCGTACCGGCGGGATACGGTTGCGCCCGCTCTGTTCGCAGGCGGCAATGACAATCTCCTGCCAGCGGGCGACCCGCTTTTCGGCACGTTCGCCCGACAGGCGCACTACCGAACGCTCGCTGATGACGGGGATAATTTCGGTTACGCCCAATTCCACACTTTTTTGCAGGGTAAAATCCATGCGTTCGCCGGCAGAAACGGCTTGAATCAGCGTGATGGCCAGCGGCGGCATGTTTTCAGACGGCCCTTCGGCCGTGATTTCCGCCACGGCGGTACGCTTTTCCAGCTTGACTAAGCGTGCGGGATAAGCACGGCCGTTGCCGTTGAAAAACACCACTTCGCCGCCGGCGCGCAGACGCAGTACCTGCATATGGCGCACCACATTGTCGGGCAGTGTCAGAATCCGGCCTGCGGCCAAGTCGTCGGGAACAAAGAAACGGGGCATAAAGGTTAAAAATAGGTTAATATTCGGCTTGATATTATAAGCCGAAGCAGATTACCGGGGACAAAAGTGTTAGACAAATTGCAGGCTGTGGTGCGGGAAGTGGCGCAACAAGAGGTGATGCCGCGCTTTTTGGCGGTGGAAAGCCGCGAAAAAGCCGACGGCAGTCTGCTGACCGAAGCCGATTTGGCGGCCCAAGCCGCGTTTGCCCGCCGTCTGCCCGAACTGATCGACTGCCCGATGCTGGGCGAGGAGATGAGTGAGCAGACCCAGCGCGATTTATGGCTGCACAACCATCAGGGCTTGTGGGTGGTAGATCCGATTGACGGGACAACGAATTTTATCAACGGCTTCCCGCATTTCGCCCTGTCCGCCGCGTACTTGGTGCAGGGGCGCGCCCGAATGGGCGTGATTTTCAATCCGGTCAGCGGCGAGTGCTTTTATGCGGCTGCCGGAGAAGGAGCGTATCTCAACGGCCGCCGTTTGCCTGCGCTGCGCCGGGACAAACCGCTCAAACGTGCGGTGGCGGGGGTGGAAATCAAATATCTGCGCTCGGGCAGCCTGTCCAGCCGCATGAATACACTCTCGCCGGTGGGCAGTATCCGCAGTATGGGGTGCAGCACGTTGGATTGGTGTTATCTGGCGGCTGGGCGTTTGGACGTTTATGTGCACGGCGGCCAGAAGTTGTGGGACTACGCGGCCGGTGCGCTGATTTTTGAAGAAGCGGGCGGCTGTCTGGCCACATTGGAGGGCGACACGTTTTGGAGCGGCGAACACGTTTTCAAGCGCTCGGTGATTGCCGCACTCAATCCCGAACTGTTCGGCCGCTGGCTCAAATGGATACGGGATAATCAATAAGCCGCCGCAGAAATTTGCCTGCTTTAATCGATCGGTTGCAGAAATTAACCGCACAGATAGGCAGATGGCGGTAAATTCGGCCTGACTGTCCGGTGCTTGCAGCCATTTTGGCTCAAGAGCCGTGATTGAAGCAGTTCCCCATCATTTGTTGCTTGGCCGTTCATACTTGCTCCCTTGGTATGAACGGCTTTTTTTGTGTTTGGCCGGCCGGATGCCGCAAAATTGTCCGACTGCGTATTTTACACGGTGAGGCCGTCTGAAAACGAGTGAAGTGAGTTTCTGCAAAGTTAAAGCAGCACAGCGGGTTTGCGGAGCTAAAACGAACGGGGCGGGTTTCTGAGAATCGGGGAAACCATGCGGCGGCTTTTCGGGGCGGAAACGGGTATGCGGCGTATTAGCTCCGCAGAAACCCGCTTCGCTCGTTTTCAGACGGCCTGACGGCGGCGGTACCGGCTGCTGCCAATCTGGGTTAAACTGCCGTTTTGTGATGGAAGATGGCAACCGACTATGCTGACTTATACGCCGCCCGGGCAGCGCGTGCGCGCGAAGATAACCGAAAAGCCTTGGATTTTGCTGCTGCTGGCCTTTGCCTGGTTGTGGCCGGGTGTGTTCGGCCACGATTTGTGGCGGCCGGGCGAGCCTTGGCTGGGGGAAGTCGTGCGTCAGGCCGCAGCGGGCGGCGGAGCTTTACGGCCGTCCCTGTTCGGTGAGGCCTATTTTGACGCGCCGCCGGTGTATGTGGCGCTGGCCGCACTGCTGCGCCGGATATTGCCGCCGCAGTGGGTGGACGCGTATGCCGCTATGCGGCTGGCCGGAGTGATGTTTACCGCGCTGGGACTGGCGGCCTGCGGTACGGCGGCTTACCGCTTTTTGGGCAAATATCAGGGGCGTACGGTGGTGCTGGTGTGCATCGGCTGTGCGGGACTGATTGTGCCGGCGCATTTTTTGTCGGGCGTATCGGTGCAGTTTGCCGCATTGGGGCTGTGCCTGTACGGTTTCTCGCTGGCCAAAACGCGCATCATTGCCGCTTCTGCACTGTTGGGCGGCGGTTGGGCGCTTTGGGCCGCCTCGGCGGGTTATCTGGCGGCAGGGGCCTTGATGCTGGCCGCTGTTTTGCTGTGGCTGACCCCGCCGTGGCGCAACCGCCGTTATGCAGTCGCATTGGTGGGGGCATCGGCGGTGGCGCTGCCGCTGATGCTGGTGTATCCGCTGATGTTGTATTACAGCCGTCCTGAGGCATTTGACGAGTGGATGCGGCTGGCCGTATTCGGCGCGTTTGGCGGCACGGAAACGTTTTCGCTTTCGTTTTCGCTGTTTTATTACCTGAAAAACCTGCTGTGGTTCGCTTTTCCCGCTTGGCCGCTGGCCGCGTGGACGGCATGGCGGGGCAAGCTGCCGCAGCAGGATTGGGGCGTGTTGGCTTTGGTATGGCTGTCGGTCTGCACGCTGCTGCTGGCGTGGATGCCGCAACGGTTTCAGGATAATCTGATTTGGCTGCTGCCGCCTTTGGCACTTTTGGCTGCCGCCTGTTTGGACAGTCTGCGGCGCGGCGCGGCCGCGTTTTTAAACTGGTTCGGCATCACGGCTTTCGGCCTGCTGGCTGCGTTTCTGTGGCTCGGTTTCGTGGCGATGAATTTCGGCTGGCCTGCCAAACTGGCCGAACGCTCTGCCTATTTCAGTCCGTATTATGTGCCGCAGCTTTCCGGCTGGCCGGTGGCCGTCGGGCTGCTGTTTACGCTGTTGTGGCTGCGCGCTGTTACCCGCAGGCACATCAAAGGCCGTCAGGCGGTAACGAATTGGGCGGCAGGCATGACGCTGGTTTGGGCGCTGCTGATGACGCTGTGGTTGCCGTGGTTGGACGCGGCCAAAAGTTACCGGCCGGTGGTGGCGCAGATGGAGCGGGCGGCTCCGGCCGATTTGCGCGACGGGCGGGCCTGTGTGTCGCTGAATGCGGAGGATACGCTGGCGCGGCTGGTGTGGCGGGAATACGGCCGCACGGACATCAGGGTGGGCGGTGATTGTGCCTACCGCCTGTTGGAGCGGCCGCAGTTTCTGCCCGACGGCTGGACGGAAATTTGGCGCGGCGGCCGTCCGCGCAACCGGACAGAGTATTTCGTTTTGCTGAAAAAGGCCGTCTGAAATATGGCATAATGGCCGTTTCCGCCCGGTGGGCGGGGATATTTTTGAGGAGCAGTTATGGAGCAGGCGGCACGCGTGCAGAATGTGGATGACGCGGAAATCGAGAAATTCAGCCGGCTGGCGGACAAGTGGTGGGACAAGAACGGCGAGTTCAAGCCGCTGCACGATATTAATCCGTTAAGGCTGGGCTATATTGACGGTCTGGCCGGTCTGGCCGGGAAAAATGTGCTGGACGTGGGCTGTGGCGGCGGCATATTGAGCGAGAGCATGGCTTTGGCGGGTGCGGCATCGGTGCTGGGGGTGGACATGGCCGAAAAATCGCTGGCGGCGGCCGAGCGTCATGCGGTGCAGAACGGTGTGGCCAATGTGGCCTACCGCTGCATCAGCGTGGAAGATTTGGCCGAAGCGTCGCCGCAGGCCTATGATGTGGTAACGTGCATGGAGATGATGGAGCATGTGCCTGATCCGCTGAGCATTATCCGTGCCTGTTCTCGCCTGGTAAAACCTGACGGCATGGTGTTTTTCTCCACCATCAACCGCAATCCCAAGTCTTACCTGCATGCGATTGTCGGTGCAGAATATCTGTTGGGGCTGGTACCCAAAGGCACGCACGATTGGGAAAAATTTATCACGCCGTCCGAATTGGCGCGTATGTGCCGCCAGGCGGGGCTGAATATGACGGACAGCCGGGGTATGGGTTACCGCCTGCTGGGTCAGGCGTATTATTTGTCGGACAGTGTGGACGTGAATTATCTGGCTGCCTGCCGCCCGGCATAGCGGCGGTATGCTCCGTAAGGCCGTCTGAAAACCCGTGTGGCGCGTTGCTGTCAAGCTGAAACCCGCCGTACCGGTTTTCAGACGGCCTTTGTCATTCGGCTGACGTATTTCTGTGTTAGAATACCGCCCGTTTCAAACTGTCAGCCGGTTCTTTATCCGGCCGCCGTCATGGATTTGTCCGGTTTAACTGCCTTTCCGTTTTCCTGAATCCACTCCGCCTGAATGCTGCCCGGCTTAGGCGTGCGGAGCATTTATGAGCATCGAACATTCTGTTGAAGAAATTACCCAAAGCGACTTGGAACGCCTGCCGCTGGATATTGCCCGTATTCACGAATTGGCCGAGGCACTGCTGCCGGTCTATGCCCAGATTGAGGACAACGCGCCGCTGAGCGACGAGACACTCAACCGCAAGCTGGTCGAGCTGATGTCGATTCTGCGCGAGCTGCACCCGGCCGATATGGCGACGGTGCTGGAATCGCTGCCGCATAAAGAGCGGGTGATTGTCTGGAAACTGGCCGAACCGGAAGACGACGGCGATGTGTTGCTGGAAGTGTCGTATGCGGTGCGCGAAACGCTGATCGAGAGCATGAACAAAGACGAGCTCTTGGCGGCGGTCGAAGACATGGACGCAGACGATTTGGCCGATTTGGCCGACGATCTGCCGCATCAGGTGGTCATGGAAGCCTTGCAGACGCGCGACGAAGAAGAGCGCGAACAGGTGAAGGCGGCCATGTCGTACCGGGACGACCAAGTCGGCGCGGTGATGGATTTCGAGCAGGTCAGCGTGCGTGCCGACGTGGCCTGCGAAGTGGTGCTGCGTTATCTGCGCCGTTTCGATATCCTGCCCAACCATACCGATAAAATTTTTGTGGTCGATGAGGAAGAAGTATTAATCGGCGTGCTGCCGATCCGCAAACTTTTAGTGTGCGACCCGGACGATATGGTGGAAGATGTGATGGCGCGCGATGTGGTGCGTTTCCGTCCCACCGATGATGTGGAAGAGGCGGCGCAGGCGTTCGAACGGTATGACTTGGTTACTGCGCCGGTGATTGACGAGCACAATAAATTAATCGGCCGCATCACCATCGACGAGATGGTGGACGTGATCCGCGAAGAATCCGAAGCCGACATGCTGAATATGGCCGGTTTGCAGGAGGAGGAAGATTTGTTTGCGCCGGTGTGGGATTCGGTGAAAAACCGCTGGGTGTGGCTGGCCGTGAATCTGTGTACGGCGTTTGTCGCCAGCCGCGTCATCGGTGCATTCGAGGCATCGATTGCCCAGATTGTCGCGCTGGCGGCACTGATGCCGATTGTCGCGGGCATCGGCGGCAATTCGGGCAACCAGACCATTACCATGATTGTGCGCGCGATGGCGATGGGACAGTTGAGCGGCAATCAGGCCATGCATCTGCTGAAAAAAGAATTGGGCGTGGCCCTGGTAAACGGCCTGCTGTGGGGCAGCGTGATGGGCATTGTGGCCGTGGCACTGTATCACAGTCTGGGTATCGGGCTGGTGATGGTGGCGGCGATGACGCTCAACCTGCTGCTGGCGGCGGCCGTGGGCGTGCTGATTCCCGTTCTGCTCGACAAATTCGGCCGCGATCCGGCCGTGGGCAGCTCGGTGCTGATTACGGCGGTAACCGATTCGGGCGGTTTTTTGATTTTCCTCGGTTTGGCGACCATTTTCCTGCTGTAAGGATTTTACCGGCATATTCAGACGGCCTACCGTCAGGCCGTCTGAATATGCCGGTAACGGCTTATCGGCAAAAGTGTTTTTCTCTGTGCGGGCGTAACGGGAGCAGGCAATGAATCCGACGGTGATTTTGGACGGCGGCATGGGGCGCGAACTGCTGCGCCGGGGCGCGCCGTTCCGCCAACCCGAGTGGTCGGCGCTGGCACTGACCGAAGCACCCGACAGGGTGCGCGAGATTCATCTGGATTTTGTCCGTGCGGGCGCGCAGGTGCTGACGGCCAACAGCTATGCATTGGTGCCTTTCCATATCGGCAGCCGTTTTGCCGCCGAGGCAGAATCACTGGCGGCCTTGTCGGGACGTTTGGCGCGCGAAGCCGCAGCGGCCGGACGGGACGTGCAGGTGGCGGCTTCGCTGCCGCCGCTGTTCGGTTCCTACCGTCCGCAGCATTTTTGTGCCGCCGAAGCCCCCGCGTTGGCTGCGCCGCTGATACGCGGTTTGGCACCTTATGCCGACATCTGGCTGGCGGAAACGGTCAGCAGTCTGGCCGAAGCGCGCGCGTGGCGGCAGATGCTGCCGCAAGACGGCAAGCCGTTTTGGCTGTCGTTTACCCTGAACGACGACTGGCCCGCCGGCTGCGTGAACCTGCGTTCGGGCGAAAGTGTGGCCGAAGCGGCGGCATGGGCGGTGCAGGCAGGCGTATCCGCACTGCTCTTCAATTGCAGTCGTGCCGAAGTGATGGAGACCGCGCTGACGGCCGCGCGCGCCGTTTTGGACGGTGCGGCTTCGGCCATGCGCCTGGGTGCGTATGCCAATGCGTTCGAGCCGGCGCAGGCGGGCATTCATGCGGCCAACGACGGTTTGGACGACCTCCGTGCCGACCTGTCGCCGCAGGCCTATCTGGATTATGTGCGCCGCTGGTTGGCGGCAGGTGCGGATACCGTGGGCGGCTGCTGCGGCATTTCGCCCGCGCATATCCGCGTTCTGGCCGAAGCGTTCGGCTGCCCGGCTGGCGCGGTCTGCTGAAACGGGCCGAACGGCGGTTCAGTCAGGCGTAGGGCGGATTCCGAATCCGACAAAATCTTCATCGTGCAAAAGCGGATGTAGGGATTTTTGAATGCGGCAAAAATGCTGTCGGCACGAATACGGGTAGCCGGTGTCGGTGTCGGATTCGAGAATCCGACCTACTTTGTGGTTTGAAATCGGAATCCGAAAAATGGTCTTTGTGCGGTTTTCGGGAAATTTGAATCCGACAAACCGGCTGCCGTGCGATGGCAGATTCCTTGCGCTTCTTGCCGCAGGCCGTCTGAAAACGGGGCAAATTCGTTTTCAGACGGTGAAATCATGAATCCCCCATTTCCCGCCACAGTCAGTACAGGCGTAGGTCGGATTCTCGAATCCGACAAAATCTTCATCGTGCAAAAACGGGTGTAGGGATTTTTGAATGCGGCACAAATGCGATCGGCACGCATACGGGCGGCTGGCGGCGGTGTCGGATTCGAGAGTCCGACCGACTTTGTGCGGTTTTCGGGAAATTTGAATCCGACAAACCGGCTGCCGTGCGATGGCAGATTCCTTGCGCTTCTTGCCGCAGGCCGTCTGAAAACGGGGCAAATTCGTTTTCAGACGGCCTCATCATGAATGACCCGTTTCCGCCGCAGGCGGGTTTTATTTTTTCAGCAAAGGACGTGTATGTCTTCTCCTTCCAAAATCGGCCTGAGTGCGCTCACGGCTTTGGTTGTCAGCTCGATGATCGGTTCGGGCATTTTCAGTCTGCCGCAGAATATGGCGGCAGTGGCCGGTTCGCAGGCCTTGCTGATCGGCTGGCTGATTACCGGCGTGGGCATTGTTTTCCTCGGTTTGTCGTTTGCCTGTCTGGCGAAAATCCGTCCCGATTTGGACGGCGGCATTTACACTTATGCGCGTGAGGGTTTCGGCGATCTGATGGGCTTTTTCTCGGCGTGGGGCTACTGGCTGTGTACCACCATCGGTATTGTGGGCTATTTGGTGGTGGCGTTTGAGGCGCTGGGCACGTTTACCGACGGGGCGGGTTTTGTGCTGTTCGGCAAGGGCAATACGGCGGCGGCTTTCATCGGGGCTTCGGCGGTGGTGTGGCTGGTGTATGCGCTGGTGGCACGCGGTATCCGTCAGGCGGCGGGTGTCAATCTGGCGGCCACCTGCGTGAAAGTGTTTCCGCTGCTGGTGTTTATCGTGCTGGCGGCGTATTTTTTCGACAGTCGGGTGTTTTTCGCCGATTGGCAGGGTGCGGCTCTGGCGGACGATGCGGGCGGCGGCAGCGTGATGGCGCAGGTGAAAAACACCATGCTGATTACGCTGTGGGTGTTTACAGGAATCGAAGGGGCGGCGGTATTGTCCAAACATGCCCGATCGCGCGCCGATGTCGGACGGGCGACGGTATTCGGTGTGGTGCTGACGCTGCTGCTGTATGTGGCGGTAACGGTTTTGGCGCAGGGTGTGCTGCCGCGCGGCGAAATTGCCGCCATGGCCAATCCTTCGATGGCGGGCGTTCTGTCGCATATGATGGGTTATGCGGGCAAGGTGCTGATTACCGGCTGTCTGATTGTGTCGGTGTTGTCGTCGTATTTGAGCTGGACTTTATATGCAACCGAAATCCCGCATCTGGGTGCGAAAAACGGTGCGTTTCCCGCATCATTCCTGCGCCTGAACGGAAACGGCGTGCCGCATATTTCGCTGCTGTTTACCACGCTGACGGTGCAGCTCTGCCTGTTTTTGGTGTGGCAGACCGGCAACAGCTACGAAGCCCTGCTGATGATTTCGACTTCGATGATTCTGATTCCCTACCTGCTGGTGGGTGCGTTTCTGCTGAAATTATCGGTCCGGCAGCATCTGGCATGGCGGTATAAACTGGTGGGGCTGGCGGCGACGCTGTATGCGCTGTGGATTGTGTATGCCGCAGGGGTGGAATATATTCTGCTGTCCGTGCTGCTGTATCTGCCGGGCGTGCTGCTGTTTCTCCATGCGCGCCGCCGCCATCAGGGGGCTTGGCGTTTCGGGCGGGGCGACAGAGCCGTACTCTCGGTATTGGCCGTATTGGCCGTGCCTGCGCTGATGCAGTTTTACCGCAGTCTGAACGGCTGACGGATGAAGGCCGTCTGAAAAACGGTTTTGCTGAAAAGGAAAATGATGACACCTGCCGAATTTTTCCGCCGCACCGCGCTGCCCAGACGGGAAGCGCGTCTGCTGTTGCAGCATATCAGCGGCTATACGGCGGCCGAATGTCTGACCCGCGACGGCGAAGCGCTGGCAGACGGACAGGCCGAAGCCTTGTCCGCATTGGCCGCGCGCCGTCTGGCGGGCGAACCGCTGGCCTATATAGTGGGTTGGCGCGAGTTTTACGGCCGCCGTTTGGCCGTCTCGCCCGCCACCCTGATTCCGCGCCCCGAAACCGAGCATTTGGTCGATGAGGTACTGGCGCGGCTGCCGCCGTCGGGTAGCGTGTGGGATTTGGGTACCGGCAGCGGCGCGCTGGCGGTCAGCATTGCGCTGGAACGGCCCGATGCCGATGTGTTTGCCAGCGACATCAGCGAAGCGGCTTTGGCGGTGGCGCGGCAGAACGCGCAGGATTTGGGGGCGGCGGTGGCATTTGCCGCCGGTTCGTGGTTTGCCGCCATGCCGTCTGAAAACGGCGGCCGCCGGTTTGACATTCTGGTGTCCAATCCGCCCTATATCGAAGCGGGTGATGCGCATCTGCGGCAGGGCGATTTGCGCTTCGAGCCGCAAAACGCCTTAACCGATTTTTCAGACGGCCTGTCGTGTATCCGCACCTTGGCCGCAGGCGCGGCGGCATGGCTGAAACCGGGCGGCTGGCTGCTGGTGGAGCACGGCTACAACCAAGGCGAAGCCTGCCGCCGCATTTTTGCCGGCAACGGCTGGCAGGAGATTGCCACGCTGCCCGATTTGGCGGGGCTGGACCGCATCACGCTCGGCCGTCTGTAAGCGGCATACCGATACGGAAAAACGCGCCCGTGGGCGCGTTTTTTGCAGACTGCAAGGCCGTCAGAGAATCGGGCTGGCGGATGCGACCAGATTTTGCCACAAACGCCGCCAGACCGGCCATGCGGCGATTCGGGCTTCGGTAATGCGCTGCGAATCGGCCAGATACTGCCGCTGCCGCCCAATCACCTGCCCGCAGAGGGCGGCATCGTCAAACAGAATATTGTTTTCAAAATTCAGATCGAAACTGCGCCGGTCGAGATTGGTCGAACCGGTCAGGCAGAGACGGCCGTCCAGCGTCAGGGTTTTGGCGTGCAGCAGGCCGGGCGCGTATTCGAAAACGGCGACACCGGCTGCGAGCAGGCTGCGGTAGTGGCTGCGGCTGGCTGCGGCAACGATACGGGAATCGTTGCGCTGCGGCAGAATCAGGCGCACGTCCACACCGCGCAGGGCGGCGGCACACAGGGCGCTGAGAACGGTAGCGTCGGGGACGAAATACGGTGTGCTGATCCACAGTTGCCGTTGTGCCGTACCGATTAAGGCGGCCAGAAACTGCGGTGTCGATTGCGCGCGCTCGGTCGGGCCTTCGCCCATCACCTGTGCGCCGATGCCGTCTGAAAAGGGCTTGGCGGCGGGAAGCTCGGGCAGGGTGCGGCCGGTGGCACTTTGCCAGTCGGCGGCGAACAGCAGGCGCATTTGTGCGGCAACCGGCCCCTGCCAGCGCAGCATGATGTCTACCCAAGGTGCGAATCTGGCTTTGACGGCAAACGATTCGTCCGCACAGTTCTGGCTGCCGCAATGGGTGATTTCGCCGTCAATCAGCGTGATTTTGCGGTGGTTGCGCAGATCGATGCGGCCGGTCAGTATGGTGTGCAGCGGCCGGTCGATCGGCAGCGCAACGGCCGTCTGGACGCCGGCGGCGGCCATATCGCGCCATGTGCGGCTGCGGAGGAAAGCGCGCGAACCCAAGCCGTCTGCCAGAGCGCGGCAAACCACGCCGCGTTGCGCGGCACGAATCAGCGCACGGGCAACGGCGCGGCCGGTGTCGTCGTCCAGCCAGATGTAGTAGAGCACGCATATTTCGCGGCGGGCGGCTTCCATATCCGCCAGCAGGCGCGCACGGGCACTGCTGCCGTCGGTCATCAGTTCGGCGCGGTTGCCCGCCACCGGGTAGAAACCGTTGATGCTGTGCAGATAGGCAAACGGCGCGCGGTAGGCATCGGGAACGGCATCGATCAGGGCGGGCGTACCCGCTGCGGCACCCGCATTTTCCCGCAGGGCGGCGGACAGCGCATGATAGGTGCGGGCGGCTCCGCGTCCCAGCGAAATTTCGCCGAACAGAAAATACAGCAGGCTGCCGCCGAACGGGAACAGCCAGACGGCAACGCACCATGCGACACGTTTTTCCGGCAATAAACCGTCGCGCAGAAAAATGCGCAGGCTCAGCGGCAGGACAACCAGCAGGTGGAAATAGAGAATCGGCATGGAGTCGGTTCCGGCAGGGCAGGCCGTCTGAAAAAACGGTACGGCGCGGCTTTCAGACGGCCCGGGACAGTTTGACCGCAGCGGGCAATAGGCGGATTATAGCGATAAAACGGCGCGGCGGCAGAATCCGGCGGCAATGTAAGGCCGTCTGAATGCCGCACGGGCATAGCATGAAATTTTTCCAAGCAGGAGAGTGTGATGAGTATCCGTCCGTATCAAAACCGCCTGCCCGAAGTGGGCGGGCGCGTTTACATTGATGAAGCCGCCGTCGTCATCGGCAGAGTGAAGCTGGGCGACGAGGTGTCGGTGTGGCCGTGTGCCGTACTGCGCGGCGATGTGAACGACATCCGCATCGGCGCGCGCAGCAATATTCAGGACGGCAGCGTGCTGCACGTTACCGACCCGTCCGCCGCGCAGCCGCAAGGCTCGCCGCTGACGCTGGGCGAGGAAGTTACCGTGGGACACCGCGTGATTCTGCACGGCTGTACCATCGGCAACCGTGTGCTGGTGGGCATGGGGGCGGTGGTACTGGACGATGCGGTGGTGGAAGACGAAGTCATCATCGGCGCGGGGTCGCTGGTGCCGCCGCGCAAACGGCTGGCGGGCGGCTGGCTGTATATGGGCGCGCCGGTGAAGGCCGTGCGCGAGCTGACGGCGCAGGAGCGCGCGTTTCTAAGCCAATCGGCGCAAAACTATGTCGATACCGCTGCCGCATACCGTGCCGGTCAGGCCGTCTGAACCGCCGGTCTGCGTATTTTTCAGACGGCCTTTGGTGCGTATTCGTGAAGCAATATTACGCTTTGATGACAGTCGGTGCCGATATGGCCGGTTTTGACCGTATAAAAACGCAATATAGGTAATTTTGCAACAACTGCTTTGCGTTTGGCGTTACAATACTGCCATCTGCAACCGCATTTCCGAGGAGCCGCACATGAATACTGCGCCGCGCGATACCGCCCGTATCCGCCACAATACCAAAATCGTCGCCACTTTGGGGCCGGGCAGCAATCAGATCGATCTGCTGCGCGATATGATTCTGGTCGGCGGGCTGAATGTGGTGCGCTTCAATTTCAGCCACGGCAGTGCCGAATTTCATCAGGAAAACGCCCGCATCGTGCGCGAGGCGGCGCGGCAGGCGGAGCGTGAGGTGGCGATTATGGCCGATTTGCAGGGGCCGAAAATCCGTGTCGGCAGGCTGGCTGGCGGCCAGGTGGCGGTGGCGGCGGGCGAGCCGGTACTGTTTGATGCCGCACTGGCGGGCGAGGGCAGCCGGGCGCGCATCGGTTTGGATTACCGCGACCTGCCCAATGATGTGAAAAGCGGCGATGTGCTGCTGCTGGACGACGGTTTGCTGACGGTTACGGTGGAGAAAGTGGAAGGCAGCGAAATCCACACGGTGGCCAACAACAGCCATATCCTGAAAAGCAACAAAGGCATCAATAAATTGGGCGGCGGCCTGAGTGCGGGTGCGTTTACCGAAAAGGATTTCCGCGACCTGAAAACGGCCGTGGCTATCGGCTGTGATTATCTGGCGATCAGTTTTGTCAAAAATGCCGAAGACATGAAAATCGCCCGCGATGCGGTGGCGGCCGAGTGCAAAGACGGTGTGAGGCCGGGCCTGGTGGCGAAAATCGAACGGATTGAGGCGATTGACAATTTAGA
Organism: Neisseria leonii; assembly: GCF_028776105.2. Lineage (NCBI taxonomy): Bacteria > Pseudomonadati > Pseudomonadota > Betaproteobacteria > Neisseriales > Neisseriaceae > Neisseria > Neisseria leonii. The sequence goes on from NZ_CP145606.1 coordinate 2,096,159, forward strand.
TGCGATTATCGAAGCCTCAGACGGCATCATGGTGGCGCGCGGCGATTTGGCGGTGGAAGTGGGCAACGCGGCTGTACCCGCGCTGCAAAAGCGCATGATCAGGCGTGCGCGGGAAATGCGCCGTTTCAGCATCACCGCCACCCAAATGATGGAAAGTATGATTACCAATCCGGTGCCCACACGTGCGGAAGTAAGCGATGTGGCCAACGCCGTGCTGGACGGCACCGATGCGGTAATGTGTTCGGCCGAGACCGCTGTCGGTGCATATCCGTTTGAAACTGTGCGCTACATGGCCATGATTTGCGCGGCGGCGGAGAAGGAGCAGGATTCGCTGGTCGGTATGAGCGATGATTTCGACAACAGTCTGCGCACCGACCACGCCATTGCGGGCGGTGCCGTCCATATCGCCCGCCGCATCGGTGCCAAGGCGATTGTTACGCTGACCGAAAGCGGCACAACGGCTTTCCAAATCAGCCGCCACGGTATCCAGATTCCGATTTATGCGTTCACGCCCAGCGTGGCCGCCCAGCGGCGCATGGCGATGTACCGAGGGGTGCGCCCGCTCCGGCTGGAAACCGGAAAGGTGCATGAGACCGCGCTCAATGAGGTGGAGGCGGTTTTGACCGAGCGCCGAATCCTGCAAAGCGGCGACCAATACATCATTACCAGCGGTTCGCATATGCGCGAGGTGGGATCGACCAACCAGTTGCAGGTGGTGCAGGTGCGCTGATGCACGGAATACGGACGGCGGGCGGTTTGCCCGCCGTTTTTGTCTGCCTTTGAACGGCATGACAGGCCGTCTGAAAACGGTATTCTGGCGGATTTGTGCCGACAAGTGCCGAGGTTTGCGGCAATCACGGCCGTGCATGATAAACTGGCGGCTGCCTGACGATGGAGAACGATGATGGGAAAACGGCTTGCAGCACTGCCGGTATGGCTGGTATTGGCCGATATGGTGTACGGTTTGGCTGTCAATATCGGACAGAGTGTGGCCGGTATGCCGAAAAGCGTAGTCGGTACGGACGGGCTGCCCGTGTCGCCGGAAATCGCGTTCAGCGGCCTGCAACTGCTGGCCAACGGCGGTATGGTAGCGGTTATCGGCTTCGGTTTGGTGGTTTTGTTGCGGCTCAACCGCACCGTTGCGCAGGGAACGGTGATGCCCGTCGGTGCCTTTTCCCTGCTCGGACTCTTGGCGGTGCTGGCGTTTTCCCTGCCGTCGCTTTGGCAGTGGCTGTGGGCGGTCATCCGTTTGGCGGACGGGGTGCAGACGGTGGATTGGGGCAACTGGCGTTATCTGGCGGTGGCGTTGTGTCTGCCTTGGGTCGGTGTGCTGTGTCTGGTGCGGCTCGTCGGCCGGTACCGGCTGGCCAAACGGCCGCCGCAGACGGCATCAGGCTCTTTTTGACCGCTTTGCGGCGCACAAAAAAGCGGAATCCCGTCGGACAGGATTCCGCTTTCGTTTGGCCGTTTCAGACGGCCTGACTGCTTATTCGGCTGTTTCCGTACGCTCTTCGCGTGCCGGGGCTTCCAGCAGGGCTTTGATGGACAGGCGTACGCGGCCGCGGTCGTCCACTTCCAGTGCTTTGACTTTCACGCTTTGGCCGACTTGCAGATAGTCGCCGACGTTTTTCACGCGCTCGTGGGCGATTTGGCTGATGTGCACCAAGCCGTCTTTGCCCGGCATCACGGATACAATCGCACCGACATTGTTGTCGAGGATTTTCAGTACCGTACCTTCGTACACTTTGCCGACTTCCACTTCGGCCGTAATCTCTTCAATGCGTTTTTTCGCTGCTTCGCCCGCTTCGCCGGTAACGGCGGCGATGGTAACGGTACCGTCGTCTTCGATGTTGATTTCGGTACCGGTTTCGGCGGTCAGCGCGCGGATGGTTTCGCCGCCTTTACCGATGACGTCGCGGATTTTTTCAGGGTTGATTTTCATGGTGTAGAGACGCGGCGCGTGTTGCGACAACTCTTGCGGGCCTTCCACGGCGTTTTTCATCTGTTCCAGAATGTGCAGGCGGGCCTCTTTGGCCTGATCCAGCGCAATCTGCATGATTTCTTTGGTGATGCCTTGGATTTTGATGTCCATTTGTAGGGCGGTAACGCCTTCGGTGGTACCGGCCACTTTGAAATCCATATCGCCCAAGTGGTCTTCATCGCCCAGAATATCGGTCAGTACGGCGAATTTGTTGCCTTCCAGAATCAGACCCATGGCAATGCCGGCAACATGCGCTTTTAACGGCACACCGGCGGAGAGCAGGCTCAGGCAGCCGCCGCAGACGGAGGCCATGGAAGAGGAACCGTTGGATTCGGTGATTTCGGAAACCACGCGCATGGTGTAGCTGAAATCTTCCGGATCCGGCAGCACGGCAATCAAAGCGCGTTTGGCCAGACGGCCGTGGCCGATTTCGCGGCGTTTGGGCGGGCCCATGCGGCCGACTTCGCCGGTGGAATAGGGCGGGAAGTTGTAGTGCAGCATAAAGCGGTCGGAGTATTCGCCGCTGAGCGCGTCAATAATCTGCTCGTCGCGCGACGTACCCAGTGTGGCAACGGCCAAGGCTTGGGTTTCGCCGCGTGTGAACAGGGCGGAACCGTGGGTGCGCGGCAATACGCCGGTCTGAATGTCAATCGGGCGCACGGTGCGCGTGTCGCGGCCGTCGATGCGCGGCTGGCCGTCGAGAATCTGACCGCGGACAACGGCCGCTTCCAGATGTTTGAAAATGCCTTTGATTTCGTTGGCGGCCAGCGTGTCGGTTTCTTCGGTAATCAGCGCTTCTTTAACTGCTGCCCATGCTTCGTCCAGCTTCGCGCTGCGGGCCTGTTTCGAGCGGATTTTGAAGGCTTCGCCGATGGCGGCACCGGCAATTTCGCGCACTTTCGCCACCAGTTCTTCATTGGTTTCGGGCGCTTTCCAGTCCCAAACTTCGGGATTGACGGCATCGGCAAATTCATTGATGGCGCGGATCACGTCCTGCATCTGTTCGTGGCCGTACACCACTGCGCCGAGCATCACGTCTTCCGGCAGCACTTGGGCTTCCGATTCCACCATCAATACGGCTTTTTCGGTACCGGCCACCACCAGATCCAGCTGCGAAGCCGCCAGTTCGGTTTTGGTGGGATTGAGAAGATATCGGCCGTCTGAATAGCCCACGCGTGCCGCGCCGATGGGGCCGGCAAACGGTACGCCGGTCAGTACCAGCGCGGCCGATGCACCGATCATGGCGGGAATGTCGGAGTCGATTTCGGGGTCGAGCGAAACCACCATCGCTACGATTTGAATGTCGTGGTAGAAACCTTCGGGGAACAGCGGGCGGATCGGGCGGTCGATCAGGCGGCTGGTGAGGATTTCTTTTTCGCTCTGTTTGCCTTCGCGCTTGAAGAAGCCGCCGGGGATTTTGCCGGCCGCATAAGTACGTTCCAGATAATCGACGGTCAGCGGGAAAAAGTCCTGACCGGCTTTGACTTCTTTATTGGCGGTAACGGCAACCAGTACAACGGTGTCGCCCATGGAGACTTTAACGGCCGCCGAGGCTTGGCGTGCGATTTCGCCGGTTTCCAAAGTAACGGTCTGATTGCCGTATTGGAAGGATTTAACGTGTTTTTCAAACATGGATTTTCCTTTAAACAAAAAGATGCCGCCGGCCGCTAAAATACTAATGATGCACACTGAATCCGCTAATGTGCATGGTTAGAATTTCAGACGGCCTTTGGCGTACAGGGGATTGGCACACAGGGGTGCGCAAACGCCTTATTATGCCATAAATCGGTTTGCGGGGGAAAAGGGCGGGAGCGGGCGGAGACAGGCAAAAAAATAACCGCATCAAAGCGGTTGTTTGTGGTGCCCGGGACCGGAATCGAACCGGTACGCCCGTATTAGGGGCGACGGATTTTAAGTCCGTTGTGTCTACCAATTTCACCACCCGGGCGTATCCCGAACAGCATCGGAATAACGGAACTTGGAGGCGGGGGCGCGGATTTTAACCGGCCTGTATAAGGGTTGCACCCCTTATCGCATCAACACTCTGCCACCCCGCCGTAAAACGCTGTGCAAACAAGATTGGAGGCGGGAGTCGGAATCGAACCGGCGTAGACGGATTTGCAATCCGCTGCATAACCACTTTGCTATCCCGCCATAAAAGAAATTCAAGTTGCCGGGCTGTACAACTTGAATATAGATTGGAGCGGGAAACGAGTCTCGAACTCGCGACCTCAACCTTGGCAAGGTTGCGCTCTACCAACTGAGCTATTCCCGCGTTGTTTCAAGTAGCGTTGTGGAGCGGGAAACGAGTCTCGAACTCGCGACCTCAACCTTGGCAAGGTTGCGCTCTACCAACTGAGCTATTCCCGCATGATACTTGAAAAACAAACTGTGGAGCGGGAAACGAGTCTCGAACTCGCGACCTCAACCTTGGCAAGGTTGCGCTCTACCAACTGAGCTATTCCCGCATTTGATGCCGTGCATCAAAAGAAGATGCGCATTATAAATGATCCGGAAGGGCTGTCAAGGGGTGTGCGGCAAAATTATGGCTGAAATTCGCGCCAGGCCATTTTCAGGTAGTAGAACATCGACCACAGCGTGAGAACGGAAGCGGTAAACATCAGCAGATTGCCCCAGAAAATCAGGTTCAGGCCGAAGAAGTCGGGCGCGCCTGCCAAGAGCAGCAGAATGGCGGCCATTTGGGCGGCGGTTTTGAGTTTGCCGACGGTGGCGACGGCCACGCTGCTGCGCCGGCCTGTCTGCGCCATCCATTCGCGCAGGGCGGAGATGGTGATTTCGCGGCCGATGATAATCATGGCGTAGATGGCGGCGGTGCGGTCGAGCTTGACCAGTAAAATCAGGGCGACAGCCACCATCAGTTTGTCGGCCACAGGGTCGAGAAACGCGCCGAAATCGGAGGTTTGCTGCCAGCGTCTTGCCAGATAGCCGTCAAACCAGTCGGTAATGCCCGCAGCGGCAAAAACGGCGGCGGCCGCCCAATTGACAGTTTGCGGAGCAATCCAGCCGGCGGGCAGGTAGAACAGGACGGTAAACACCGGAACGAGCAGAATGCGCATCCAAGTGAGCAAAATGGGGATATTCCACGGCATGGCGGCGGGTTTGATCGGTTGGAGTGGCGGCATTATAGCGGGTTTGTGCCGATAAAGCAGTAAACCGCAGCATCGGGAACGGGGCGGGCGGAGGGCATAACAGACCGTCTGAAATATGCGCCGGACGGGCATTTTCAGACGGCCTTCGGGTGCGTTATTCCGCCAGCATGGCGATATCCGCTACGGCGTTCATCTGCTGTGCCAGCCGGTTCAGCAGGTTCAGGCGGTTTTGTTTGACGGCGGCATCGTCGGCCATCACCATGACTTTGTCGAAGAAGGCATCGACCTGCGGTTTGACGGCGGCCAGTTCGGACAAGGCCGTCTGAAAATCGCCGGCCGCCAGTGCGGCCTGCACTTTCGGTTCGAGGGTTTGCGCGGCGGCGTACAGGGCTTGTTCTTCGTCCTGCACCAGCAGGTTTTCATCGACCGCGCCCGGTGCGGTATCGGATTTTTTCAGCAGGTTCTGGACGCGCTTGTTGGCGGCGGCAAGTGCGGCGGCTTCGGGCAGGGCTTTGAATGCGGCCACGGCATGCAGTTTGGCTGCCAAGTTGTTCAGGCGGCTCGGTTTTTTGGCCAAAACGGCGGCGACAATATCTTGCGGGTAATCGTTTTGCAGCAGCACGGCCAGCCGCGCCTGCATAAAGTCGGCCACTTCGGACGGCGTGCCGTCGTTCAGCAAACCCTGCGGGAAGGCATCGAAGGCCGTCTGAATCAGCCCGTTGATGTCCAAATCGTTCTGCATCGCCATGCGCAGAATGCCCAGGGTGGAACGGCGCAGGGCGTAAGGGTCTTTGTCGCCGGTGGGCATCAGGCCGATGCCCCAGATGCCGACGAGGGTTTCCAGTTTGTCGGCCAGTGCGGCGGCGGTGGCAATCTTGCCTTCGGGCAGTTTGTCGCCGGCAAAGCGCGGCCGGTAATGCTGCTCGACGGCATCGGCGATTTCTGCGCTTTCGCCGTCGAGACGGGCGTAGTATTTGCCCATGGTGCCTTGCAGCTCGGGAAATTCGCCCACCATTTCGGTTACCAGATCGGCTTTTGACAGGCGGGTGGCGCGTTCGGCGGCCGCGGCATCTGCGCCCAGTTGTCCGGCAATGCTGCGGCTGATGGCGGCCAAACGCTCGATACGCTCGGCCTGGCTGCCGAGTTTGTTGTGGTACACCACTTGCGCGAGCTTGGGCAGGCGGCTTTCCAGCGTGGCTTTCTGATCCTGTTTGTAGAAAAATTCCGCATCGCTCAAACGCGCGCGCAGCACGCGTTCGTTGCCGGCAATAATGTGCGACGGGTCGGCGGTTTCCAGATTGGAAACCAGCAGGAAGCGGTTCATCAGTCTGCCGTCTGCATCGAGCAGCGGGAAGTATTTCTGGTTTTGCTGCATGGTGAGGATCAGGCATTCCTGCGGCACTTGCAGGAAGTGTTCTTCAAAGCCCGCTTCCAGCACCACCGGCCATTCCACCAGCGCGGTTACTTCGTCCAACAGGGCTTCGTCGGCGGCCACCGCCGCATTCAGACGGCCTGCCTGCTCGTTCAGGGCCGTCTGAATGGCGGCTTTGCGTTCGGCAAACGAGGCGATGACCCTGCCTTCGTTTTTCATCGTTTCGGCGTAGGTGTCGGCATGGGCGGGCGTAATCGGGCCGTCTGAAAGGAAGCGGTGGCCGAGCGTGGTATTGCCGCTCTGCAAACCCAATACGCTGACGTTGACCACTTCCGCGCCGTGCAGCACCATCAGGCCGTGTACGGGGCGCACAAAGGTAAATGTGCTGCTGCCCCAGCGCATCACTTTCGGAATCGGCAGTTTTTTCACCGCCTGATTGATAATGTCTTCCAGCAGTTCGCCCAGCGGTTGCCCGGTTTGCGTGTATTCGTAGGCAAACACGTCCTGCTTACCGTCGCTGACGGTTTTCAGGCTGCCTACATCTGTGCCGCACGAACGCGCAAAACCTTCCAGTGCTTTGGTCGGCACGCCGTCTTTCATACCGTTGGCCACCGCCGGGCCTTTTTTCACGATTTGCCGGTCGGCCTGCACCGACTTGACGTTTTGCACCTGCACGGCCAAACGGCGCGGCGAGGCATAGGCGGTATATTCTGCCGTGCCGTCAACCAGCTGCGCCTTTTCCAAGCCTTCGGCCACAGAGGCGGCAAAATGACTGCCCAAATGATTCAGGGCTTTGGGCGGGAGTTCTTCGGTGAGGAGTTCGATTAAGAGGGTTTGGGTCATGGGGAAACTTTCTATCGGCAAGAGAAACGGCAGGCACGGTCTGCATCCGTACCGCCGGACAGCCTGAATATATGCTTGTGCTGCGCAGGTTGCGGCCGGTCAGGCAAAACGGGCTTGATTATACACCATTCCGGGTATGGCATTAAACGGCAGACAGGGCGGCCGGAAGCGGTGTCCAAGATGCTTGGCCATATGCCTCAGGAGGCAGTTTTCAGACGGCATATTGTCCGATGCCGTCTGAAAAAACCGTTTTACCCCCGGTATTTTTTCGGCGAGAGATGGTTCCGGTAATAGAAGGCTTTCTTCCAGAAAGCGGCCTTTTTGGCGTTTCTGTATTTTTTGGTGCGCAGCAGCCGGTCGCGCAGGGGGAGTTTTTCGGCCAGTACCAGACGGCTCGAATTGTCGCCTGCGGCATCGGAGTGGGTTAAATCCGCCAGCAGGGCGATTTGTTCCCGGCTCGGATTGTCGGTCAGGTTGAAGAACGGTTTGGCCCAGGCGAGACTGTTCAGTGCCTGCAACGGGAACTGTTCCAGCAGGTAGGCATGGTTGCGGATAAACTGCAATACGCCTTCCTGTACTTCCAGTGCTTTGTACTCGTAATCCTGTTCCTGTGTATTTTTCTGCTCTAAAACCGGGACGATTTTACCCTGTCCGTCCTGTTCGTAGGCCAGTGTGGAACCGTCGGGGGAGGTCAGGACGAATTCCAACAGTTCGGCGCCGCCGCTTTGCAGGATACGGGCGTAGTCGGGCCGCTCGTGCAGGTTGCAGAGCCAGCCGGTCATGGTGCAGTTGTCGCGCATATTCTGCATGGCAGACGGGAAAAGCCCCAGGTAGAAACCTTTCAGGCAGGCCCGGTTGCCGCTGCCGGACAGGATTCTGGACAGAGCAGCCTGAATATTGCCCGACCAGCCGATGTCGATAACGGCCACTTTTTCTTTTCCTTCGGCCATGTCGGTAAAGTAGGGGGCGAAGCGGTTTCGGGTTTCTCGGCTTCGGGCGGCAATTTCCTGAAAGCAGGTGGCGAAAAACTGATAGACCCAGTGGTAGTTTGCTTCGGTCAGGACGGTGTCCGGCGACAGGCCGAATTGTGTCAGATTGGTTTGTACCTGCGACAAGTCCAGATGATAGTTTCTGCCGATGTCGGCGACGGTGCGTTTGGAGCGGCCGCCGATGAGGAAATGGAGCCTGTCCAGCGGGAAGTCGAGCAGGCTCAGCGGATAGACGGATTTGCGGGACAGGTAGACATATTCCGTGTTTTCCATGTTGTTGCCGAGCATTTGGTAAATCTGACGGATCAGGTAGGCATCGCGGGCAAAAAACAGGATTTTGTCCGGGCGGTACTGTGCCAGATGATGCTGCATCCACACGTAAAAGCCGAACATCAGCGGGCCGAATACGTCATGGCCGATTTTCCGGTAGTCGTTGTCCAGAGGGTATTTGGCACGGTATTGGGGCAGGTCCATGGCCTGAATGACGGATTCGGGGACGGCATCGGCAATGTCGGCGGTGTGGCGGGGGATGTTTTCGACTTTCGACCAGTCCGCGTGCCGGCCGGAGAGGCCGGCCTGTGCGGCCGCATGAACATCGGCGTGCATATTGTCGCCGAAGTGCAGCCAGGTTTTCGGGTTCAGGTTTAACCGGTCGCGCACCAGACGGTATAGCTCGCTGCTGTGTTTGTTGCAGCGGTGTTCGCCCGAAACGAATACGGTGTCGTCCCCGGCCTGTTCGTAGCCCAGGCTGTTCAGCATACCGGTCAGGAAGTCCCGGGAAAGATACATATCGGATATGAAGATGACTTTTTTGCCCGCATCGACAGCCTGACGGTACTGCCGGTAGCCGGTTGTGCTGCGGTACAGGAAGGTACGTTCCAATTCCAGCTCGGTTTCCTGCAATAACCGCCGTGTTTCGTCGGGAACGGCGTAGTCTGCGGCCAATTGGTCGTAGATTTCCTCAAAATTGATTTCCATATTCCCCTGGTAATCTGCCGCCCGTTTCAGACGGGCTTTGTATTCGCTGTCCCGTCGGATTGCGGGAAAGTTTTCGATCAGTTTCGGGTGGCGGAGTGCGGTTTCCGAGGTCATCAGGCGGCTTCTGACTGCATCGAAAACATCGGCAGGGGCGTAAACGAAACGGTGGACCAGTGTATCGAAGATGTCGAAACTGACGGTTTCGATATGTGCGGGCAGGGGCGGCAGGGGGGAGGTCATATCCATATCCTTTATTTTTTTGTCGCGGCGCGCCGGACGGTTTTTATTTCAGCAGGTTCATCAGTGTACCGATACCGGCCTGACCGTTTTGCAGATCACGGCGGAGCCATTTGTTTTCGAGATAAACGGTATACAGGGCGGTTTGGGCAATATCGGACGACAGGTTGCGGTGGCTCTTTTCCCGTACGGTTTCCCTGTGGTGGATAGCGGCCAGGGTTTCGCCCTGCAGCCAGATATCTTTTGCCGCCATGATTTTCAGGCAGAAATCCCAATCGCTCAAAACGGACAGGCCGGGGTCGAACAGTCCGGTTTCTTTGGCCGTTTTCAGGTCGAATAAAAAGCCGATCAGCGGGATAAAGTTGCCTTTACACAATTCGCGCAGCGACAGCAGGCCTGTGCCGATATGCTGGTTGTGGTTTTCGGTTTTTCTGATGCGGATGATATTGCCTTCCACATCTTCAACCACCCGGTTGACATGGCAGACCACACCGCCGATTTGCGGCAGCCTGAGGCCGACTTCCCGATAAGTCTGGGTGGCCCTCAACAGAAAATCGGGCGACCAAGTGTCGTCATCGTCGTGGAACGCGGCCAATTCGGTGTCGAGGTGCAGCAGGCCGGTGTTGGCGGCACGGGCGGGGCCGGCGGGCTGCGGCAGATGGATCAGTTCCAGCTGTCCGGGATATTCGGCCTGATAGGCTTCGGTCAGGCGGTTGATGCCGGCCGGTTCCGCACCGTCATTGATGATGACCAGCTGCCAGTGCGGGTAGCTTTGGCTGGTGATGCTGTCCAATGCCCGTTTGAGGAAAAACAGGCGGTCGGGGGCGGTGCGCAGAATAATGCCGACGCGGGGATTCTGCGGGGGGGGGGCGGTTAATGGCTCTTGGTTCTCCGGTTTCGATTCCATTTCGTTTTTCGATTCCATTTCGTTTATCCTGTTGATGAGATGGAAATATCCCAAATGGTGTTTTAAGAAGGCCGTCTGATTGTTCAGGTAGACCTGCTGCCAATCCCGTATCAGTTTTTCAGGCTGCGTTTGCAGGCCGTCCATCAGGGAGGTGTGGTCGTTCCGTTTGCGGTAGAAATACAGAACTTCCGGTATCCGGCAGACGCGGTCGTTGTCGGCGAGCAGCTTTATCCAGTAATCCCAGTCTTCATGGGTGGCCAGTTGTTCGTCAAAGCCGCCGGTGCGGCGGTAATCGGCCGCTTTGTGAACCGACGGGGTGGGAAAAGTGTTCCAGCGGAGCAGGTCGGGGTAATGGCGGTAGGGCGGCGGCGTGAACGCCCCCGTTTGCGCGTCGAAGCATTCGGTCAGGGGGTAGACCAATGCCAGATCCGGGTTTTCCCCGAAGCAGCGGATACTCTGTTCGATATAGGTCGGCCCGATTAAATCGTCGGCATCGAGAAAAACGAAATATTCGCCCCGGGCATGTCCGGCAGCGGTGTTGCGTGCGGCGGAAACGCCCCGGTTGGGCTGGCTGAACAGGCGGATATGCGGTTTGTCTGCGGCCAGTTTTTGCAGGTATTGCCGGTGTTCTTCTGCCGAACCGTCGTCCACGACAATGATTTCGATGTGGGGGTAAGTTTGGTTTTCAACCGATGCAATGGTCTCCCCGATATACGTTTTGCAGTTGTAATACGGGATCATGACGGAAACCAGTGGGGGTATTTTATTCATTAAATCAATCATTAACGTTTTTTGTCTGTGGTTGCCGGGCGGGCGGTTTTCAGACGGCCCGGGCAATATGGTGTTTGAGGCCGTCTGAAATCATGCGCCGCCCGCTTTGGGCATATTGCTCAATACGGCGTAGTAGCCGCCTTTGGCCAACAGCTCGGCATGGCTGCCCTGTTCGATGATTCTGCCCTCGTCCATGACGATGATGCGGTCGGCCTGTTCGACGGTGCTCAGGCGGTGGGCGACGATGATGCTGGTGCGGCCTTTCATCAGGCGTTCGAGTGCCTGTTGGACGAGGCGTTCGGATTCGTTGTCCAGCGCGCTGGTGGCTTCGTCCAGGAGCAGGACGGGGGCGTTTTTCAGGATGGCGCGGGCGATGGAGACGCGCTGCCGCTGGCCGCCGGAGAGTTGGCCGCCGTTGGCGCCGACGGGCTGGTGCAGGCCGAGCGGGTGTTTGCGGACCAGTTCGCCCAGGTTGGCGGCTTCCAGAGCGGCCATGACTTCTTCTTCGTCCGCTTCGGGACGGCTGTAACGGACGTTTTCAAACAGGCTGGTGTCGAACAGGAATGTGTCCTGCGAAACGAGGGAGAATTGGGTGCGCAGTTCGGCCAGCGGGACATCGGCGATGTCGGTGCCGTCCAGATAGACGGTGCCGCTGTCGGGTTCGACAAAGCGGGGCAGCAGGTTGACGAGGGTGGTTTTGCCGCTGCCGGAGCGGCCGACAAGGGCGGTTTTTTCGCCGGCGCGGATGTCGAGGTTGAAGTGGTCCAGTGCTTTGGGGCCGTCTTCGCGGTAGCGGACGCTGACGTTTTCGAATTTCAGACGGCCTTCGACGCGGTTCAGGCTGCGGGTGCCGCTGTCTTTTTCGGGGACGCGGTCGAGGAAGCCGCAGACATCGTCGGCCGCCAGAAACATGGTCTGCATGGGAATGCTGATGTTGGCGAGGTTTTTCACCGGCCCCAGCATTTGCAGCATGGCGACGATGAAGGCCATGAATTCGCCGATGGTGGTGTAGCCCTGCTGGCTCTGCCACAGGGCGACGAAGATGACGACGGCCAGGGCGAGCGAGGCGATCAGTTCGCTGATGGGCGATCGGGCGGCGGTGGCTTGGGTGATTTTTTTGTTCAGGCGCACCAGGGTCTGATTGACTTGGTTGAAGCGGGCGGCAGCCTGCGCCTGTCCGCCGAACATTTTCACCATGCGGTGGCCGAGATGGGTTTCGTTGACGACGTTGTTGAGCGAGCCGATGCTCTGCTGTGCGCCCGCAATGATGCTTTTGAGGCGGTTGCGGTAGTAGCGCGACAGCAGCGAGAGCAGGGGGAACATGACGGCGACCACGAGGCTCAGCTGCCAGTTGAGATAGATCAGGACGAAGACCAGACCGATGACGATTAAGGTGTCGCGGGTGAGTGTGATGAAGACGTTGCTGGCGTTGCTGATGGAGGTTTCGGCCATCTGGACCATGCTCATCAGCACGGTGCCGGAGGGGACGTCCTGATAGAATTTGGGCGGCAGCATCAGCATTTTGTCGAACATGTCGCGGCGCACATGGCTGACGGCCATCACGGACACCCATGTCATCAGGTAGGTGCTGATAAAGCGGCAGATGCCGCGTATGACGATCAGGCTGATGAAGAAAGCCGGCACAATCCAGATTTTTTCGGGCGTGCCCCAAATCCAGTACATGATCTGGTCTTTCCAGTTTTTCAGCGTGTCGATCAGGGTAGCGGCTTCGATCAGCTGCGGCGGGGCGGCAGGCGGCGCAAAGCCCTGATTGACGAGCGGGGCGATAAAGGCCGCCAGATAGCTTTCGGTGGCGGCCACGCCGACAATGGCGGCCAGCGCGGCGGCAATGCGCATTTTGTACGGCCGCACATAGCGCATCAGCCGCATAAAATTGTGCGTGTCCGCTTTGGTGAACAGGCCGAAAGTGAGTTTTTCTATCATAAAAGGTGTCCAGCCGCCGGGGCGGGGTTCAGGCTGCTGTTCAGACGGCCTGCGGGTATGGGTTTGTGTGGCCGGGCCGTCTGAAAACGGGTGTCTGCGGCAGGCGGCAATCCGAACGGGGATTCAGTTCTGTACGGGCTGCGTTTTGAGCAGCGGGAAGCCCAGTTTTTCGCGGCTTTCGACGAATTTTTGTGCCGCCGTGCGGCTCAATGCGCGGATGCGGCCGATGTAGGCGGCGCGTTCGGTAACCGAAATCGCCCCGCGCGCATCGAGCAGGTTGAACGTATGCCCCGCTTTCAAAACCAGCTCGTAGGCGGGCAGGGCAAGCTGTGCGTCTTCCGTTTCTAAAAGGCGTTTGGCCTGCGCTTCGTAGCCGTTGAACTGTGCCAGCAGCCATTGTGCGTCGCTGTGCTCAAAATTGTAGGCCGACTGTTCGACTTCGTTTTGGTGGTAAACATCGCCGTAGGTAACGGTGCGGCCGTCGGGCGCACGGTTCCACACCAAATCGTAAACGTTTTCCACGCCTTGCAGATACATGGCCAAACGTTCGATGCCGTAAGTGATTTCGCCCAAAACGGGGGTGCAGTCGATACCGCCGACCTGTTGGAAATAGGTGAACTGGGTAACTTCCATGCCGTTGAGCCACACTTCCCAGCCCAAGCCCCATGCGCCCAATGTCGGGTTTTCCCAGTCGTCTTCGACAAAGCGGATGTCGTGGACGGTGGGGTCGATGCCCAATTCTTTCAGGCTGTCCAGATAGAGATCCTGAATATCGGCAGGCGCGGGTTTTAAGGCCACTTGAAATTGATAATAATGTTGCAGGCGGTTGGGGTTGTCGCCGTAGCGGCCGTCTTTCGGGCGGCGGCTGGGCTGCACATAGGCGGCAGACCAAGGCTCGGGACCGAGCGCGCGCAGGCAGGTGGCCGGGTGGCTGGTACCCGCGCCGACTTCCATGTCGAAAGGCTGGATAACGGTGCAGCCTTTGCCGGCCCAGAACGTTTGCAGTTTGAAGATGATTTGTTGGAATGTGAGCATGGCGGAAACAGCAGTTGCGCTAAAAAGGTATTATTCTACTGTTTTGTTACCGTTTTGTGTATGCCTGCGGCTGCCGTTTGACGGTATGCCGCTTTATTTTCGGGGGCGTTTGGGTATAATGCGCGACGAATGAAATACTTGATGTCGGATTTGCAATCGAAAAGGAATGAAAATGTCTGATAACAACGATCACAAAGAGCAGCGCATCGGCCTGTGGCTGGCCGGCGGTGCGGCGGGTTTGACCGTACTGACCACGCTGTTTTTATCGGTGTGGGGCTGGGAGAACGGCAAAATCGAAGGCTCGCCCGCTTATGGCGCGGCCTCTGCGGCAGCGGGCGGCGGTGCGGCTTCCGCTGCGAGCAGTCCGGCCGAAGTGATTCTGGCAGCGGAAACCGTCGAAAGCGACGGTGCGCGCGTGGAAGTGATTGACGGTGTGGTGAAGTTCTATTTTGCCACCGGAAAATCCGATTTGGCCGCCGGTGCGTCCGACGCGCTGAAAGATGTGCTGGAAGGTGTGAAAGCGGGCAGAACGGCCGTGATTTCGGGCTACCACAGCGCAAGCGGCAGTGCGGCTTTGAACGAAGAGCTGTCGAAACAGCGCGCGTTTGCCGTGCGCGATGCCCTGCTGGGTTTCGGTGTGCCGGAAAGCCGGATCGAATTGCGCAAACCTGCCGATACGGAAGCGGGACAGGGCGCGCAAGCCCAGCGTGTCGAAGTCTTACTGGCCGATTGATGACGGAGGCCGTCTGAAACGCTGTCTGCATTTTGTCTGATGATTGGAAAAAAAACCGATTTCCGTTGCGGAATCGGTTTTTTTTTGCCGGTTGAAAAATATGCGGTAGGTCGGATTCTTGAATCCGACATTCTGTTTATCGGACAGAATACAGGCCGTCTGAAAACGGTATTTGTGCTGTGAAGATTCGCAGCATACGGCTTCCGGCAGTTTGCCGCCATCTGAATCGAAACCGGTTCCCCGAGGGAGAGACGGTTTTTTTGTTGCCGGCCGGGTTTGGCGGGAATCGGACGGTATGGTTTTCCGATTGGGTGGTGGTGTCGGATACGAGTATCCGACCTACGGTTGGAGCGTTTAGTACGGGGTAGGTCGGATTCTTGAATCTGACATTCTGTTTGTCGGACAGAATGCAGGCCGTCTGAAAACGGTATCAGCATTTTGTGTCGGATATGACCATCCGCCCTATGCCGTCTGAAAACCGTGCCGTGTTTTCAGACGGCCTGCCGTATCGGCGGTGTATTTAAGGATTGGCGGCGTTTTCGCGGTACCAGTCGATAAAGGCCTGCGGCTTGACGAAGCCCAGCAGCGGTTCGCTGCGGCTGCCGCTGCTTTTGAGCACGAAAATGCCCGGCGGGCCGAACAGGCCGTATTCTTTGAGCAGTGCCTGATGTTCGGGGGTGTTGGCGGTCAGGTCTATGGTGAAGAAACGGCGCATCGGTACGGCACGGGCAACGGCGGCATCGTTGAGGGTGCGCGCTTCCATCTGTTTGCATGCCACGCACCAGTCGGCATAGAAATCGAGCAGGACGGGGGTATCGGGCTCTTCGCGCAGGGCGCGGTCGATGGCGGCTTTCAGTTCGGCCACAGACTCCGTTTTCAGGCCGCGCTGCACGGCGGCGGTCTGCTGCGGGTAGAGGGAGAGCAGGCTGTGCAGGGCGGTGGTTTGGCCGCGCGCGCTCTGTATGCCGAACCAGCTGCCGCCCGCCAGCAGCAGAATGCCGGCTGTGCAGGCGGCAGCGGCGGCGTGCGTGGGAGCGGCGCGCGTTTTCAGACGGCCTGCCAGCAGCAGGACGGCGGGAACGAGCAGCAGCAGGGTGTAGAGTACCGCGCTGAGTGCGTAGGGCAGGAAGCCCGAGGCCAGATAAACGGCCACGCCCAAAAGCAGGAAGCCGAACGCGTATTTCACCGTGTTCATCCACGCGCCCGCTTTGGGCAGCAGGTGCGCGCCGAACGTGCCGATCAGAATCAGCGGCAGGCCGGTGCCCACCGCCATGGCGTACAGCGCGATACCGCCGAGCGCGGCATCGCCGGTTTGGCCGATGTAGCCCAGCGCGAATGCCAGAGGCGGTGCCACGCAGGGGCCGACAATCAGTGCGGAGAGCATGCCCATGCCGAATACCGATGCGGCGCGGCCGCCCGATAAGCGGTTGCTCTGCTGCTGGAAGTAGCTCTGCCATGCGGCGGGCAGTTGCAGGTTGAATACGCCGAACATGGACAAGGCCAAAACCACCATCACGGCAGCGGCGGCCAAAACCACCCAAGCCTGTTGCAGCCATACGGTCAGCAGCGATCCGGTCATGCCTGCCAATACGCCGACCAGTGTGTAGGTCAGCGCCAGCCCCTGCGTGTACAGCAGCGTCAGCACGAAAGCGCGCCGTTTACCGCTCTGCGGCCCGCCGACCACGATGCCGGACACAATCGGAATCAGCGGATACATACAGGCGGTAAAACTCAAACCCAGTCCGGCGAAAAAAAAGGCCGCCAGATTGCGGCCCAAGGTATCCCGAGACAATGTGAAGCGGCCGCTGTCCGGTACGGGCGGGCGGGCGGCGGGAGCGGTAAACGGATTGGCTGCTTTGGCCGGCGGGCGGTACAGCCCTTCGCCCGTAATGTCGAACGAGATTTGCGCGGGCGGATAGCACACGCCGACATCGGCACAGCCCTGATAAGTCAGGGTCAGGCGGTAGGGCGCGTCGGGTGTTTTGGTATAGGGCCAGAGAATCTGTGCCGCATGGTAATAAACCGGCTGGCGGCCGAAAAATTCGTCTTCTTTCTCTTCGGCCGGACTGAATACCGGCGAGCCCAAGGCAGCATCGGGGTCGGTCTGCGCTTCGAGTTTGGCCTGATAGAGATAGTAGCCGTCGGCGATTTGGAACTGCACGTTCAGGCCGCTGCCGCCTGCCTGCACCTGCGGCACAAACGCCGCTTCGGGCGGCAGCAGTTTTGATGCGTCGATGGCGTACGCGCTGTGGCACAGGGCAAAGAGGCTGAGTAAAAAGGCGAAGAAACGTTGCGGCATGGCGGATTCTTTATGCGGGTTGGGACAGCAGTTTTTCGACGGCACCGGCCAGATCGGCGGGTTTTTCGCTGGGTGCGTAGCGCGCGACGACTTGGCCTTGGCGGTTGATCAGGAATTTGGTGAAATTCCATTTGATGTCGCTGCCTTCGCGTTTTTCGCCGATGGCGGCAAGTTTGAGCAGCAGCTCTTTGAACGCCGAACCGCCCGTATCTTCTGGTTGTTGTGTTTTAAGCCAAGTATAGAGCGGGTGTTCGTTTGCGCCGTTGACATCGATTTTGTCGAAAATCTTAAATTCGGTGCCGAATTTGAGTTGGCAGGTTTGCGCGATTTCGCCTGCGTTTTCGGGAGCCTGTCCGCGGAACTGGTTGCACGGGAAATCGAGAATTTCCAAACCCTGCGCGCGGTAGGCGGCGTAGAGCTGTTGCAGTTCGGTGTATTGCGGGGTCAGGCCGCAGCGGGTGGCGGTATTGACAATCAGCAGGACTTTGTCCCGGTAGTCGGACAGGCTGACGGGGCGGCCGGCGGCATCGGGCAGGGTAAAATCGTATAATTTGCTCATGGCGGTTTCCTTATGGTTTTGCGGCGGCGCATAGGCCGCCTGAAATGATAGTGTGCCGCACGATTTCGGCGTAACAGAAGCGGGCCGGGATCAGCGGCAGTGCGCCAGACATTCGCGCACGAGTTCGGGGCCGCGGAATACCAGCCCGCTGTACATCTGTACGGCATCGGCACCGAGTGCCAGTTTTTCGGCGGCGTGGCGGCCTTCGGTAATGCCGCCGACACCGATCACCGGCAGACGGCCGTCCAGATGCTGCACCAGCAGTTTTAAGACGGCATTGCTTCGGGCGCGTACCGGCGCACCGCTCAAACCGCCCGCTTCGCCAGCCAAGGGGTGTGTGCCGAGTGCGCTTTTGTCGATGGTGGTGTTGGTGGCGATGATGCCGTCCATTTCCACGTTTTTCACGACATGGGCGATGTCGGCGATTTGGCTTTCGTCCAGATCGGGCGCGATTTTGACCGCCAGCGGCACATAGCGGCCGTGGGCGGCGGCAAGGTGTGCCTGACGGTTTTTCAGCGCGTCCAGCAGGCGGCTCAGTTCGTCGCTGCCTTGCAGGGCGCGCAGGTTTTTGGTGTTCGGCGAGGAAATATTGACGGTAATGTAGGCGGCGTGGGCGTAGGCTTTATCCAGACAGATTAAGTAGTCGTCGGCCGCGTTTTCCAGCGGGGTGGCGGCGTTTTTGCCGATGTTGATGCCCAAAACCCCTTGGAAGCCGCTGCGCGTGATGTTGGCAACGGCGGCATCGATGCCGTGGTTGTTGAAGCCCATGCGGTTGATGACGGCCTGATGTTCGGGCAGGCGGAACAGGCGCGGTTTGGGGTTACCCGCCTGCGGTTTGGGGGTAACGGTGCCGATTTCGATAAAGCCGAAGCCCAAGGCGGCCAGTTCGTTGATGTATTCGCCGTTTTTGTCCAGCCCTGCCGCCAGTCCGACGGGGTTGGGCAGGTCGAGACCCATCAGGCGGGTGGGGCGGGTGTGTGCGTCGGTGCGCGGCAGCAGGCCTAAGCGGTGTGCCTGTTTGAGGGCGCAGAGTGTGCGGTGGTGGGCGGTTTCGGCGTCGAATTTGAACAGCAGCGGGCGGATAAAACGGTACATGGCTGGCGGCGGGGAAAATAAAGGCCGATTCTACCTGAAAGCAGGCCGTCTGAAAAATGAGGGGGCGGTTTTCAGACGGCCTGTCGGGTTCGGGCGGTTTATTTGCGCCAGTAGGCGGGTGTGAGCAGGATAAAGACGGTGAAGATTTCCAGCCGCCCCAGCAGCATCACGGCGGTGCACAGCCATTTTTGCAGGCCGGAGAGTTCGGCGTAGCTGTAAGCGGGGCCGACCATGCCCAGGCCGGGACCTGCGTTGGTAATACAGGCCAGTGTGGCGGAGAGGGCGGTAATAAAGTCCAGCCCGCTCGCCAGCAGTGCCAGCGTAAAGACGACGACGGTCATGAAATAGACAAATACAAACGCCATCACGGCCATGGCCGTGCGTTCGGAAACCGACCGGCGGTTGATTTTGACGTTGTGCACCGCATTCGGGTGCAGAAGCAGCAGCATTTCGCGCAGGCTGAATCTGGCCAAAACGATGGCGCGTGCCAGCTTGATGCCGCCGCCCATCGAGCCAGTGTTGGCCAGAATATTGGCGAGGAAAAACATCCACAGGCTGACAATCAGCGGCCACGAGCCGAAGTCGGCATTGGCAAAGCCGTTGGCTAGGCCGATGGAGGTCAGGTTGAAGGCGGTGTAGCGCAGTGCGTCGGGTAGGGGGTAATAGCCCGTCTGCCACAAATAAAGTGTGCAGACGGCGATGCTGGCGGCCAGAAACAGCAGCATGGTGCGCACTTCTTCGTGCCGCCAGTAGGGTTTGAGCGATTTTTCGCGCCAAGCGGTGAAGTGGGCGGCGAAATTGGCAGCGGCCAGAACCGTGGCGGCGGTGATGACGGCTTCGATGGCGGGCGAGTCGAAAAAGGCGATGCTGTTGTCGTGGGTGGAAAAACCGCCCAGCGCGAACGTGGACATGGCGTGACAGACGGCATCGAACCAGCTCATGCCCGCCGCTTTGAGTGCCAGACAGGTGGCGGCGGTGAAGGCCAGATAAATCAGCCACAGCCGTTTGGCCGTCTGCGAGATGCGCGGTGCCATTTTGCTGTCTTTGTCGATGCCGGGGATTTCGGCTTTGAACAGCTGGGTGCCGCCCACGCCCAGCATGGGCAAAATGGCGACGGCCAGAACGATGATGCCCATGCCGCCCAGCCAGTTCATCATATGCCGCCAGAAATTGAGCGAGGGGGCGAGTGTGTCGAGGCCGGTGATGACGGTGGCGCCGGTGGTGGTCAGGCCGCTGACCGCTTCAAAAAAGGCATCGGTATAGCTGATGTTGGGGAAATAAACATACAGCGGCAGCGAGGAAATGGCGGCAAAACCCAGCCACAGCATCACCACCAGCGTGAAGCCGTCGCGCGGGCGCAGTTCGCGTTCGTGCCGCGCGGTCAGAAGGGCGGTAATCAGCGAGCCGGCAAAGGTGGCTGCGGCCGTGGCGGCGAAAGCGGAAAATGCGTCGTCGCGGTAGATAAAGGAAACCAGCGTCGGTACCAGCATCACCAGCGCATACAGAATGCCCAGTTTGGCCAGGACGTGGATAATCGGAATAATTTTGTGCATGGTCGTGCCTGATTGAGTTTGGCGGCCGTCTGAAAATCGGGCTGCGTACCGTTTCAGACGGCCTTTTGTCAGCCGAAAAAGCCCACTTTCACCTGAATCAGCTTTTCCAAATCCGGCAGCACGCGGCGGCGCGATACGAAGAAAATCAAATGGTCGCCGTCCATCATGACCGCGTCTTCCTTATGACCCATGACAACGGTTTCGCCGCGCACCAGCCCGGCAAAGTGGCAGCCCTGCGGCCAGCGGACTTCCGATATGCGACGGCCGACCAGTGCGGACGTTTCCGGCGTGCCGTGCACCACCACTTCAACCGCTTCCGCGCTGCCCCGGCGCAGCGGGTGGATGGCGGCCACGTCGCCGTGGCGGATATGCGCCAGAATGCCGCCGATGGTAATCAGGTGCGGCGACACCACAATATCGATCTGGTTGCCTTCGAGCAGGTCCACATAGCGCGAACGGTTGATAATCGTGACCACGCGGCGGGCACCCAAATCTTTGGCCAGCAGGCTGGACATAATATTGTTTTCGTCGTCGTTGGTTAAGGCGAGGAAAACGTCGATTTCGTCGATGTATTCTTCGGTCAGCAGGTTTTCGTCGGTGGCAGAGCCCTGCAAAACCAGAGC
Source organism: Neisseria leonii (assembly GCF_028776105.2). Classification (NCBI taxonomy): domain Bacteria; kingdom Pseudomonadati; phylum Pseudomonadota; class Betaproteobacteria; order Neisseriales; family Neisseriaceae; genus Neisseria; species Neisseria leonii. The sequence goes on from NZ_CP145606.1 coordinate 2,117,188, forward strand.
GTTGTTCAGATTGTCGGCCAGCCAGTGGGCACGGGCGGGGTTGTTTTCGATGATTTTGATGTCGTAGAGCTGCTCCGCCTGCTTGGCCAGGCGGTAGCCGATGTTGCCGCCGCCCGCAATCATCACCCGCCGCGTGCGCTGTTCGTTCGGACGCAGCTCGCGCATGATGGTTTTGACATGGCGGCTGTCGGCGAGGAAACAGATTTCGTCGTCTTCGATAATCACGGTTTGCGCCGAGGGCACAATCAGGCGGTCGTTGCGGTAGATGGCGCAGATTTGGCAGTCCACATTTTCGGGCAGGTGGCCGTTGATTTCGGCAATCGGCCGGTTGATCAGCAGGCCGCCGCTTTGCGCGCGCAGCACCACCATACGCGCTTTGTCGTCGGCAAAACGCAACACCTGCAATGCGCTGGTGTAGCTCAACAGCGCGGCCAGCCGTTCGGTTACCAGCTGCTCGGGGCTGATGGTTTCGGTAACGTCGAATGCCTGCCATGTGCCGGCTTCATCTTCGCGGCCGCCGTCAAATTCCAGATAGTCGGTTTGGCGCACGCGCGCGATGCGGTAGGGAATATTGAAAACGTCTGCCGCTATTTTGCAGGCAACCAGATTGGTTTCGTCAAAACGGGTCAGTGCCAGCAGCATATCGCAGTCGGCCGCGCCCGCAGCGGCCAGCACCGAGGGGGAAGCGCCGTTGCCGACAATGGTCTGCACATCCAGATGGCTGCCCAGATTGCGCAGCGCCGATTCGCTCGGGTCGATAATCGTAACGTCGTTATTGGGCAGGGCGGCCAGATTGTGCGCCACCGTCGAGCCGACCTGTCCGCTGCCGAGAATGATGATTTTCACAATAGATGCCGGTTGCCGAACCGGGTCAAGAAGTTGGAAGCGGCGTATTTTAGCGCGTTTGGGGCGCAAGCAGTATCTGTTTCCCGCCTTTTTGCAACAAAGTGAAAAATATGGATAGAAGGCTTGACTTTTTCTTGACTTTCGGGGGGTAGACGGTATAGTACGGGCTTTACGGCCGTCTGAATTCAGGTATCGGCTGCCATGCGGTTTTTATCTGGAAACCAATCAAAGGAGCAACTGTAATGAAAGTGTATCAACTGGGTATCTTGTCTGTGGCGGCCGTATTCGGCCTCGCTGCCTGCGGCAGCGGTGGCGGCAGCGCACCCGCAACCACGTCCACCCCCTCTCAGACTGCGCCGTCAAAACCGGCGGTGCCGTCCACGCCGACGACTCCTGTGCCGCCTGCCGCCGGCGCGGTGTCCGGCAATTATCTGAAAAACGGTGCCGTGCAGCAGACGAACGGCAGCAGCCGTGATGTGTTGGTGGTGGACGGCAAAGAGATTGCGCTGGTCTCTCCGGGGGTTATTTCCGGTGGGTTTACCAATCTCAGCGGCAACGTAGTCAGCGGCAGCCATATGTCTTATGCCCGCTACGGTTCGGTGGCGGCCGACGGCACCCGTTACACTTTCGCCCAAGGCGCGCCGACTGCCGATATGCCGGCCAACGGCGTGGCGACGTATAACGGATTGGCGCTGCATATTCAGAACGGTCAGCAACCGAATACCAGAGGAACTTCCCGATTCACGGTCGATTTCGGCCAAAAAACCCTGAGCGGAACCATCAGCGGTGTCGGCACCGATGTGGACCTGCAAGGTGCCATCAGCGGCAATACCTTCCAAGGCACGCATAACGGCACTGCCGTCAGCGGCGGTTTCTACGGCCCGGGTGCGGCCGAACTGTCCGGCACATACCGCAACAGCGCGCAAGGCTTTGAAGGTGCGTTCGGCGCGGCAAAATAATCTGCGGATTGGATGCCGTTCTGCCCCGTCTGCGGACGGGGCTTTTGTCTGCCTGAAAAGCGGAAGATGGAGATGAAGTGTTTGTTGGTGATGGCCGGGTTGGTGCCTGCCGTTGCGGCCGCCGTGCCGGTGCAGGATACGCCTGCCGCATTCGATCTGGACAGCCGCCGTTTGGAGCAGTCTCTGGCCGCAGAAGCCGCGCCGGAAGAAAATGAGCCGGCAGCGCAGGTGCGCCATATGTCGTCCGCAGAGCTGGCGCGGCAGCCCGAACTGTTGGAGCGGGCCTTGGATTCGGCGGTGGCCGCACGCAATCTGGAAGCCGTCCGCCTGCTGCTGCCGCTTTACCGCGCGCAGCCGGAACATGATGTTCTGCTGGTGCGTTATGCACAGGCGGAGCTGGCGTTTTCAGACGGCCTCTACGGCGAAGCGGCGGCGCAATACCGCGCCATGATTGCCGCGCGGCCGGAGTTGACGCCGGTACGCCTGCGTTTGGCCGAGGCTTTGGCTGCCGATGCGCAGACGGAAGCAGCGCGCGATCAGCTGGACAAAGTGGCGGCCGATGCCGCGCTGCCGCCCGAGGCGGGACAGCGTGCGGACGTGCTGCGCGGCGAACTCGACAGGCTGTACCGCCTCCGTACCGATTTCGGCCTGCGCTATCTGCATGAAAACAACGTCAATCAGGCACCTGATGTGCGCGAAATTCCTTATGGGAGCGGCACTCTGCGGCTGTCCGAACCCGAAAAAGCGCGCGGTTTCGCCTACCGCGCTTCGCTGGAAAAGGATTATGCCGCGGGCGGACGCTGGTCGTGGCGCGTGCAGGCGGGCACGTTCGGCAAGTTTTATTGGGACAACCGCCGCTACCGCGACGACAATCTGTCTGCCGGTGCGGGGGTGCAGTGGCGGAGCGGGCGGGGGGAATGGCAGCTGATGCCGTTTTACGAATACCGCCGTTTCGGCGGGCAGTCCTATTCGCGCGGCTACGGTGCGGCCATGGCGGGCAATTACCGTCCGGCACCGCGCTGGCAGGTTTTCGCCGCCGCCCGTGCGGGCAGGCGGGTGCACGATACGCGCCGGTATTTGGACGGCAGCCGCCTGTCGGCTTCGGCAACCGTGCTGTACCGTGTTTCACCGCGGCAGTCCTGGTTCGCGGGTGCCGACCGGCAGCACGAAAATGCGCGCGATGCTTCGGAAGCCTACCGGCGCACGGGTTGGCGTATCGGCACTTTGCAGGAATGGCGCGGCGGTCTGTCGGTATGGGCGCAGGCTGCCTATGCCCGCCGCGAGTACCGTGCGCCGGACATATTCGCCGTCAGGCGTGCCGACAGCGAATACGAAATGCAGGTGTCGGCCTGGCACCGTTCGCTGCATCTTTACGGCCTGACCCCGCGCCTGACGGCAGTGTGGAACCGCAACCGCAGCAACCATTTTTTCTACCGCCGGGAAAACCGCCAACTGTTTATCGAGCTGAATAAAACGTTTTAGCGGATGGCGCGTGGATACGGCGGTTGCGAAATTCCGTGCATCGGCAGCAGTTCGCGATTAGAATAGGCCGTCTGAAAATACTGCCCCGAGGCGGCGTTTTCAGACGGCCTTTTTTGGACGGAAAACAAACATAAGCGAAACAGGAACGCAACATGACGGTCATCAAACAGGAAGATTTCATTCAAAGCATTGCCGATGCTTTCCAATTTATCAGTTACTACCACCCGGTCGATTATATTCAGGCACTCTACAAGGCGTGGCAGAAAGAGGAAAACCCCGCCGCCAAAGATGCGATGACGCAGATTCTGGTCAACAGCCGTATGTGCGCCGAAGGCTGCCGCCCGATTTGCCAGGACACGGGCATTGCCACCGTGTTTCTGAAAGTGGGCATGAATGTACGCTGGGACGCGCAGATGAGCGTGGCCGAGATGGTCAATGAGGGCGTGCGCCGCGCCTATACCCACCCCGACAACGTGCTGCGCGCGTCGGTGCTGGCCGACCCGGCGGGTAAGCGGCAAAACACCAAAGACAACACCCCCGCCGTGATTCATATGGAAATCGTGGCGGGCGACAAAATCGAAGTGACCTGCGCGGCCAAAGGCGGCGGTTCGGAAAACAAATCCAAGCTGGCGATGCTCAATCCGTCCGACTCGATTGTCGATTGGGTGTTGAAAACCATTCCCACGATGGGCGCGGGCTGGTGTCCGCCGGGTATTTTGGGCATCGGCATCGGCGGCACGCCCGAAAAGGCCGCTCTGCTGGCCAAAGAAAGCCTGATGAGCCATGTCGATATTCACGAATTGCAGGAAAAAGCCGCGTCGGGTGCAGAATTGTCCGCGGTGGAAAAACTGCGTTTGGAGTTGTTTGAAAAAGTGAACGCGCTGGGTATCGGCGCGCAGGGTTTGGGCGGTTTGACCACCGTTTTGGACGTGAAAATCCTCGATTATCCGACCCACGCCGCGTCCAAGCCGGTTGCCATGATTCCCAACTGCGCGGCCACCCGCCATGTGGAATTTGAATTGGACGGTTCGGGGCCGGTGAATCTCGTGCCGCCGAGCCTCGACGACTGGCCGGACATCACTTACAACCCCGAAAACGGTATCCGCGTGAATGTGGACGAATTGACCAAAGCCGATGTGGCGCAATGGAAAACGGGCGATGTACTGCTGCTGAACGGCAAAATCTACACCGGCCGCGATGCTGCCCACAAACGCATGGTCGATATGCTGGACAAGGGCGAAACACTGCCGGTGGATTTCCGCAATAAAATCATTTATTACGTCGGCCCCGTCGATCCCGTCCGCGACGAAGTGGTGGGTCCTGCCGGACCGACCACTGCCACGCGCATGGACAAATTCACCCGCCAGATGCTGGAACAGACCGGCCTGTTGGGCATGATCGGCAAATCCGAACGCGGCGCGGAAGCCTGCCGTGCGATTGCCGACAATCAGGCGGTTTACCTGATGGCGGTGGGCGGATCGGCCTATCTGGTTGCCAAGGCCATTAAAGAGGCCAAAGTAGTGGCGTTTGAAGACTTGGGCATGGAAGCGATTTACGAATTTGAGGTCAAAGATATGCCGGTTACCGTAGCGGTCGATTCAGACGGCCTTTCCGTACACGCCGTCGCGCCCAAACAATGGCAGGAAAAAATCGGCATCATTCCGATTGACCCCGCCTGAATCATGCACGGATAAACCCGCTGCGTGAAGCAGAACCGCCGCCAAACCGGCGGTTTTGTCTGCCGCCGCCGGAAGGTGTTTCAGACGGCCTTTGTCGCGTCTGCAGGAAGGCCGTCTGAAAACTCAGGTTTGCCGGATTTTGCATTCAAAGTAGGTCGGATTCTCGAATCCGACAAACATCAAAAATCCGAAAACATCAAAAGGCGGCCAAGTCGGATTCCGGAATCCGACTGACAATCAGCATCGGGGTATTAGCGGAATTTCCCCGAATACGGCAAGCAATTGCCGCTGCTGCTGCATCATTTGCCGGGCGATGAGCAAATCCGATACGATAAATACCATGCCGTCATTTGCTGTATTCCGCTGTCCGACTTGGGGCAGACGTAGGCCGGATTCTCGAATCCGACAATACTCAAGATTTGGCAAACGTACTGTACCGGCATACGAGAAAAGAATATGCACTTGCCGATAGGGCACGGCTTCAATGGCCGGGTGTCATTCTCAACCAGCGTGCCCTTTCCGGTGAAATGAAAACGGCAGCGGATTTGGTGCCATACCTTAACGCGCCTGCTGCCAAGCGGCACAGCACGGACGCTGGCGGTTCGGCAGGAGGCGGTCGGTGTGCGGGTCGGGCGGTTCAGACGGCCTTCGGCGAAGGCTCCCTGCGCCATGCGGCATGTGTGCGTCCGAAATGCCGGAGTCCGGAGGCAGCGTGCCGGTATGTGTCCCGACGGTGGCAATATGGCGGCCACTGTCGGATTCAAGAATCCGGCCTGCCCGGACAGGAACTTGCTTCTGCCGCCCGCTTGCTTTAAAGTTCAGCCAAAATGACCGGAGAGGGCGATATGAAGATTAGCGTGATCGGTGCGGGCGCGTGGGGAACCGCGCTGGCGATCCACTTTGCGCTGCACGGCCACCAAGTGGCGATGTGGGCGCGCAACCGCGAACAGTTGGCCGCCATGCAGGCCGAGCGCGAAAACAAGCGTTATTTCCCCGGTTTCGCATTGCCGGACAATCTGACGGCGCATACCGAACTGGCCGATGCCTTGGACGGCAGCGGTTTGGTATTGGTGGTAACGTCGGTGGCCGGTTTGCGCGACAGCGTGGAACAGATAAAATCCGCCGGTTTCGGCCACCTGCCGGTTCTGACCGCCTGCAAAGGCTTTGAGCTGGATACCGGTTTGCTGACGTTTCAGGTGGTGCAGGAAGTCTTGCCCGACAACGACAAAATCGGCGTGCTCTCCGGCCCCAGCTTTGCGCAGGAATTGGCCAAACAGCTGCCGTGTGCGGTGGTACTGGCCTCGCAAAACGAAGCGTGGATCAGCGGCTTGGTGCGCCAGCTGAATACGCCCGTGATGCGCCTGTATGCCAACACAGACATCATCGGCGTGGCCGTCGGCGGCGCGGTGAAAAACGTCATGGCGATTGCCACCGGCCTTTCAGACGGCCTCGAATACGGTCTGAATGCCCGTGCGGCACTGGTAACACGCGGTTTGGCCGAAATTACCCGTCTGGCCGTGGCGATGGGTGCGCAGCAGAAAACCATGATGGGCCTGGCAGGCATGGGCGATTTAATCCTGACCTGTACCGGCGCACTTTCGCGCAACCGCAAAGTCGGATTGGGCCTGGCTTCGGGCAAGCCGCTGCATCAGGTGCTGACCGAAATCGGCCATGTGGCCGAAGGCGTGCCGACCATCGACGAAGTTTTCGACGCGGCCTGCCGTTATCAAATCGATATGCCGATTACCCAGATGCTGTACGAATTGGTACGCAACGAATTGTCGGCCAAAGATGTGGTCGAGCGCCTGATGGAGCGCGAGGCCAAGTCGGAATAAAACAGAATCAAACACAATTAACACAAGGTTATTTCAGATGTATCCGCAAGACACAAGCGGGCAGCAGATTCCCGCTGTCGAAACTTTTGATCCGCAGGCTGCCGTTCAGACGGCCGGTGAAGACGATCAGGTTTTAACTGCCGCGCTGGAACGGTTGGAAAACGGTATCGGCCGTTTGGCCGAAAAAATGGCCGCATTGCAGGAGCAGTATCGAAAATTACAGGAGGAAAAAGAAGAAATCGAGCTGGAAAACCTGATGCTCAAAGACGAGGCATCAGAACAAGAGCAACGCCACCGGCAAACTGTAACCGAATTGAACGAAGCGCTGAAAGTTCAAGTCAGCCAGCTGCGCGACGATATGCAGAAACGCCTCGACGATCTGACTGCCGAAAACGTCCGCTACCGCCGTGCGCTGGAAAACGGAGCGGACGGCATCGAACGCCTGCTGGCCGATTGGGGCGGGGCGTAACGCGCAGTCCGGCCCACCCGTTCAGACGGCCTGTGAAAGATAAGAGATGACGACAGAACATGTGCCGGTCCGACTGCTCGGCCGCAGCTTTACCATCGGTGCGCCGCAGAGCGAGACCGCGCGGCTGGCCGATGCGGTAGCGCGTTTGAATGAAAAAGCCGCCGCCGTGCGTGCCAGCGGCCGTGTGTTGGACAACGAACAGATCATTGTGATGGCGGCACTCAATGTGGTGCACGACCTGTTGCGCGATTTGCATGCAGCGGATTTGGCAAACGCCAAAACAGCGCGTAAAATAGCGCAATTGGCAAAACTGTGCGACAAAACCTTGTCGCAGCCGTAACGTTTTATTCCCTGCGGTGTCCGTGAAGGCATACATTCCTTTGAACCAATAAGTTCGCTTCAGGTTGCCGGGAGTTTGCAGTGGGCGAGCGTGTTCCGTTCGGAATGTACCCGAAACTGCCCGAGGCAGCCGCCTTGTCTGACAAGGTTCAAGCGGATTGAGCCGAAGCGCCACCTGCGGGGAACCCTTTCCAAACGCCCTGACTGCGGGGCGTTTTTTGCTGCACGGCCGTTTTGTCTGCGGGCACATGGTGCCGGTGCAACAATTTTACCGCTGCGAGTGAATAAAGCGGGCGGCAACATTGACAAATCGGACGGGAGTCTCTAAAATCGGCAGCTTTCTATATATTTGTTTGGACTACTCCATATGAAAACCTTTTCAGCCAAGCCGCACGAGGTTAAGCGCGAATGGTTTGTAATCGATGCGGAAGACAAAGTTCTGGGTCGCGTTGCAGCCGAAGTTGCCAGCCGCCTGCGCGGCAAACACAAGCCCGAATACACTCCCCACGTTGATACCGGCGACTACATCATTGTCGTCAATGCCGACAAGCTGCGTGTAACCGGTGCCAAACTTGAAGACAAAAAATACTACCGCCACTCGGGCTTTCCGGGCGGTATTTACGAGCGTACATTCCGCGAAATGCAGGAGAAATTTCCCGGCCGCGCGCTGGAAAAAGCCGTAAAAGGTATGCTGCCGAAAGGTCCTTTGGGCTACGCCATGATCAAAAAACTGAAAGTGTATGCCGGTGCGGAACACCAACACGCCGCCCAGCAGCCCAAAGTTTTGGAATTGAAATAATAAGGACACGAATAAATGAACGGTAAATACTACTACGGCACAGGCCGCCGCAAAAGTTCAGTTGCCCGCGTGTTCCTGCAAAAAGGCACCGGTCAAATCATTGTCAACGGCCGTCCCGTTGATGAGTTCTTCGCACGCGAAACCAGCCGAATGGTGGTTCGTCAACCTTTGGTTCTGACTGAAAATGCCGAGGCTTTCGATATTAAAGTCAACGTAACCGGCGGTGGCGAAACCGGCCAATCGGGCGCTATCCGCCACGGTATTACCCGTGCGCTGATTGATTATGATGCAGCCTTGAAATCCGCACTGTCGCAAGCCGGCTTTGTTACCCGCGATGCCCGTGAAGTTGAGCGTAAAAAACCGGGTCTGCGCAAAGCACGCCGCGCCAAACAGTTCTCGAAACGTTAATCTGTTACTATGGATATACACCCCGCTTTGTGCGGGGTGTTTTTTTCAGACGGCCTTTGGCGGCAGGGAAGGGATGAACCGGACGGCATCGGATAGTGCGTTCGGCTCTCGGGAAAGCTGAAATCCGCATCGGGGTGTCGGGGTTTTGCCGGATTTGCCGGCGACGGCCGCCTGCCATCGTTGCAGAAGCGGGAGGGATCTGCCCGACTGCGCCTCCGACAGCATGGAAATCTGACAGGCCGTTTTTTAGACGGCCTTATATGTTACAGGTTTGAAGGAGCTTAACAAAACTTCACGGGATCTGTGAGTCACAGTCATCATCACTTGCGTCAGCTTAGTTCGAGTTCCCATACGTTAAAATCAAAGGAACCCGACTATGTCTGCGCCTATGTCTTCTCTTTTACTTCCACCAAAGGTGGTGTCGGTAAAACGATGTTAACCGCAAACTTGGCCGGTTTGCCGGCCGATTTGGGTTTGCGTGTCCTGATGATCGATGCCGATGTACAGCCCAGTCTTTATCAGTTTTCGGAGCGTTTGAAATGTCGGGCGCGAAAGCCCAAGGCAAACAGGGCAGCAAAGTACAGGGCGGCACCGGTGCCGATCAGGCCGCCCAGCTGTAAGGCTTTCTGCCAGCCGCGTGCCTGCGTCCAGTCCAGCGGCAGGTAGGTTTGCACCAGCCACAGTCCTCCGCCCATGACCAGCAGGGCTGCGGCGAGTTTGACTAAGAATGCCGTCCAGCCGGGACCGGGGCGGTAAAAACCGTTGATGCGCAATAAAGTATACAGCAGCACGGCATTCAGGCAGGCACCCAGCCCGATGGCCAGCGACAGGCCGACGTGTTGCAGCGGACCGATAAAGGCCAGATTCATCAGTTGGGTAACGGCCAAGGTAAAGATGCCGACTTTGACCGGTGTTTTGATGTTTTGGCGGGCATAAAAAGCCGGTGCCAGTACTTTAATCATAATCAGGCCGATGAGGCCGAACGAATAGGCAATCAGCGCGTTTTTCGTCATCAGCGCATCGTGCAGGCCGAAATTGTTGTACATAAAGAGCGTGGCCACCAGCGGAAAGGCCAGCACGGCCAATCCGACGGCGGCGGGCATGGCCAGCAGCATACACAGGCGCAACCCCCAGTCGAGCAGGGCAGAAAATTCCTGTTTGTCGCCGGTGGCAGAGTGTTTCGACAGGGCTGGCAGCAGAATGGTACCCAGTGCCACCCCCAGAACGCCGGTGGGCAGTTCCATCAGCCGGTCGGCGTAATACATCCATGAAACGCTGCCCGATTGCAGAAACGAGGCGAAAATGGTGTTGATGACCAGCGAAATCTGCGCGATGCTCACGCCCAAAACCGCCGGTGCCATCTGTTTGAGTACGCGGTTCACCGCCGCATCTTTGAAATTGAGTTTGGGCAGGTGGAGAAAGCCGAGTCTGAACAGCCACGGCAGCTGGAAGGCCAGTTGCAGCAGGCCGCCGACGAAGACCGCCCATGCCAGTGCCAAAACAGGCGGGTCGAAATAAGGTGCCAGAAACAGGGCGAACACGATAAACGCGATATTGAGGAATGTCGGCGTGAAAGCGGGAATGCTGAACCGGTGGAAAGTGTTGAGAATCGAGCCGACGAAAGACGATAGCGAAATCAGCAGGATATAGGGAAACGTGATGCGCAGAAGTTCGACCGACAGGGCGAATTTGTCGGGTTTGGCGGCAAAGCCCGGCGCGGTCAGATAGATAATCCACGGTGCGGCCAGAATGCCGGCGGCGGTCACAACGGTCAGCGCGAACGTCAGCATACCGGCCACATGGCGGATAAATTCGCGGGTAGCGGCTTCGGAACGGGTTTGGCGGTATTCGGCCAAAATCGGCACAAAAGCTTGGGCAAACGCGCCCTCGGCAAAAATCCGCCGCAGCAGATTGGGCAGTTTGAAGGCCACAAAAAAGGCATCGGTGGCCGCTCCCGCGCCGAAGGTGCGGGCGATAATCGAGTCGCGGATAAAGCCCAGAATCCGCGATACCATAGTCAAACTGCCGACTCTTGCCAGCGCGCCGAGTAAATTCATAATCCAGCCAATTCAAAATGAGTACGACAGGCCGTCTGAAAACCGCATAGTACGGCGGTGTTTCAGACGGCCTTGATGATCAGAATGTGTAACCCGTTTTCAGTTCGTCGTCGCCCACCAAATCTACCAGTAGGGCATAGAGCGGCGCCAGATCGGTATAGCGGCGCGAGGTGCGGCGCAGATAATTGAGGAAACGCGGGATTTCGGGGCGGTATTTGTCTTTGCCGTCGCGGTAATACAGACGGGCGAAAATACCGGCCACTTTCAGATGACGCTGTACGCCCATCCATTCAAACCAGCGGTAAAATTCATCGAATTGAGCCGGAACGGGCAGGCCGGCGGCGCGTGCTTTTTCCCAGTAACGGATAACCAAGTCCAGTACAAATTCTTCTTCCCACTCGATAAACGCATCGCGCAGCAGGGAAACCAAATCGTAGCTGACCGGGCCGTAGAGCGCGTCCTGAAAGTCCAGCACGCCCGGGCGGCCGTTTTGCAGCATCAGATTGCGCACGATAAAATCGCGGTGCACATAGACTTTGGGCTGTGCCAGAAGCGGCGGCAGCAGGACATCGACTGTTTGCTGCCAGAGCTGTTTTTGTTTGAATGAAAATGGTTTGCCCAATTCTTTGGCGGCAAACCATTCGGGAAACAGATTGATTTCGCGCAGCATGGTGTCGCGGTCATAATCGGGCAGCACGTTTTCGCGGCTGCTTTTCTGCAACGCCACCAATTCGTCAACGGCTTCGAGCAGCAGCACTTTGTGGACGGCTTCGCGCGTATCGTGCTGCATGGCCGCCAGAAACGTGGTGCTGCCCAAATCGTTGAGCAGCATAAAGCCGCGCGCTTCATCGGCCAGCAGGATTTGCGGCACATTGACCGCATCAAACAGTTTCTGCACTCTGATATACGGCGCAATGCTCATTTTGTCCGGCGGCGCGTCCATACAGATCAGGCTTTCGCCGTCGGCGAAGCGGGCGCGGAAATAGCGGCGGAAGTCGGCATCGGCGGCGGCAAAACTTAATTCGAAACTGCGTTCGGGGTAGTGTGCGGCGAGCCAATTTTTTAGTTCGGTTTGTCGTTGCATGGCGTTTTTCGGGTTAAAATAAACGCTATTTTAACTGGCAAAAGTGTTTTAAGGTGATTCTTTGGCACGTTTATTTTTAGTGAAACCGATGGTGTTGACCGTGGGCATGGCATTGGGCGGCACGGTTGCCGCCGCAGATACGCCGCTGGGGCGCACCTGCCTGTCCTGCTCGCCGCAGGATTTGCCCGCCGGGCCGGAAGTTTCCGTCCGCCGCAGCGGGCAGGCGGAACTGCCGCAGGACTATACCCGCATTACTGCCGATGCAGTCGAAGGGCAGAGCCAAGTTAAGGTGCGCGCCAGCGGTGATGTGATTGTCGAGCGCAACGCGCAAACGCTGAATGCCGACTGGGTCGATTACAATCAGGCTAGCGATACGGTAACGGCGGGCGAACGTTTTGTACTGGAAGATAACGGCACAGTAGTCAGCGGCGAGAAGCTCGAATACCGCTTGGACGGCAGCAGCGGCCGTGCCGAAAATGCCGATATGGTTGTCGAGCAGGACGGCCGTCGCTTACAGGCGGCCAGCAGGCTGGCGGAAGTGGCGGGCGATGGGCGCTATCAGTTGAAAGATGTGATGTTCAATACCTGCGAGCGCGGCGATGCGTCGTGGTATATCCGTGCCGACAGCGTCGAGGCCGATTACGGTACGGGCATCGGCGTGGCCAAAAATGCGCGGCTGGTATTCGGCGGTGTGCCGGTCATGTACACGCCGTGGGCGGATTTTCCGCTTAACGGTAACCGCAAATCGGGTTTTTTGGTGCCTGATTTGAGCATCGGTTCAGACGGCACCGAAGTCAATCTGCCGTATTATTTCAATCTGGCACCCAATTACGATGCCACCCTGAACGTGGGCGGTATCAGTTCGCGCGGCGCGCGCTTGGGCGGCGAGTTCCGCTATCTGGAACCGGCCTATACCGGTACGGCCGCCGTAACCTGGCTGCCCTACGACAGCCGCCGCAGACAAAGCAACCGCTATCATCTCCAATGGCAGCACAGTCAGCAGCTGGCATCCAATCTCAGTTTGGGTGTGGATTACAATTTGGTGTCGGATGATGATTATGCGCGCGATTTTTACCGCTACGATGCGGCTTCCAATGTCAATTACAACCGCCAAGTCTGGTTGAACCATCAGACGGAAATCGCCGGAGGCCGTCTGGAAAGCAGCGCGATGGCGCAAAACTACCAAACGCTGGCCGATAAGAACGGCTATAAAAACAAGCCTTATGCCATCATGCCGCGTGTGTCGGGCCGTTGGCAGCGCCACTGGGGCGGTACGCAGGCGGATATTTTTGCCCAATTTACCCGTTTCGACCATCAAGAACGGCAAAACGGCAGCCGCAGCGTGCTCTACCCGAGCATCAGCCACGATTTCCGCAACAGTTGGGGCTATATCCGGCCGAAATTCGGCGTACATTACACTTATTATGCGCTGAACGGATTCGGCAGCCAGGCCGCCCGTTCGCGCAGCCGTACACTGCCGGTTTTCAATATTGATGCGGGCCTGACCTTCGAGCGCGATACTGCCCTGTTCGGACGCGCTTATCTGCAAACCTTGGAGCCGCGTTTTTTCTACAACTATATTCCTGCCAAAGCGCAGAATGACCTGCCCAATTTCGATACTTCCGAAAACAGCGCCAGTTACGAGCAGCTGTTCCGTGAAAATCTGTATTCGGGGCAAGACCGCATCAATGCGGCCAACAGTCTGACGGCTGCACTGCAAACGCGCTATTTGGACAAACAGAGCGGCGGAGAGCGGCTGCGTGCGGGCATCGGCCAGAAATATTATTTCACGACCGACAATGTGCAGCTGGACGGCAGCGTGGCGCGTACTTCGCGTAGCCGTTCCGATTCGTTTGGCTTTGTGGAAGGCCGTCTGACCGACAGCATCAGTACCCATGCCGCCGTGCATTACAATGACGACCAAGGGCGGGTCGAAAAGATGTCTGCCGGTTTGCTTTACCGGCCGCAGGCGGGTAAAGTGCTGAGTGTGCGTTATCAGTACGGCCGCCACGAACCGATTTATTTGGAGAGTAACGGTGCGTATTATTACGGCAAACTCCGCCAGATCGATTTGGCCGCCCAGTGGCCGCTGAGCCGCAACCTCTACGGTGTCGCGCGCTTCAATTACGCGCTCAATGTGAACCGTGCGCTGGATACGGTGCTCGGTTTGGAGTACCGCAGCGGCTGCGGCTGTTGGAGCGGCAGCGTGCTTGCCCAGCGTTATGTTAACGGCATGGACGGCAATAAAAACAGTACGTACAAAAATGCTGTATTTCTGACTTTGCAGTTGAAAGATTTAAGCAATATCGGCCAGAAAACCGGCGATATGCTGAACCGTGCCGTGCCCGGATATGTCAAAACCAACGAGGTAGTGAACCGATGAAGATGAAAACTGTTCTGCTGGCCGTGGTGGCCGGCCTTGCCCTGCCAACCGTACAGGCAGCCGGAGTGAAAGCCGTCGACAGTATTGCGGCAGTGGCCGACAATCAGGTGATTACGTTAAGCCGGCTCAACGCGGCCGTGGAGGCGGCCAAACGCAGCGGCGGTGTCCGCGGTATGACGGACGGCCAGATCCGCAATCAGGTACTGGCGCAGTTGATTAACGAGTCGCTGCTGGTACAGGCAGGCAAGCGGCGCGGTCTGGCGGCGAGCGAGGCGGAAGTCGATGCCGAGCTGGCGCGTCAGGCGGCGGCACAGAAAATCGGGGTTGAGGCGCTGTATGCCCGGGCGGCGCGGAACGGTATCGGCCGAAATGCTTTGCGCCGTCAGGCAGCAGATACAGTGGTGGGACAGAAGGTGCGGCAGCAGGTGATTCAGCAGCAGGCACAGGTCAGCGATCAGGAAATCGATGCGGCCATCGAACAGGCGGCGCGTCAGGGCATTGCCCTGCCCGAAGGCGGGGCGGTTAAAGAATACCGTGCCCAGCATATTCTGATTAAGGCCGATCAGGCTCTGGCCGCCGCAGCGGCCGAGGATACCATTCACAAACTGTGGCGCGAAGCGCGCAGCGGGCAGGATTTTGCTCAGTTGGCGCGGCAATATTCCCAAGATGCGGGCAGTGCGCCGCAGGGCGGCGACTTGGGCTGGTTTTCAGACGGCGTGATGGTGCCGGAGTTTGAAGCCGCCGTGAAAAGTCTGAAACCCGGCCAATTGAGCCGCCCGGTGAAGAGCCAGTTCGGCTGGCATATTATCCGGCTGAATGAAACCCGTGAATCGGGTTCGCCCGAAGCGCGCCGCCGCCATGCGGTGCGCAACCTGATTGTGCAGCAGAAAACCGCACAGGCGCAGGCCGCCCTGTTGCAGCAGCTGCACGAGGGGGCGTATGTGGATGTGCGTGTGCGCTGAATATTGAGGGCGGTAATGTTCCATACCGCCGGAGGCCGTCTGAAAATGCCGTCGGGTGTTTTCAGACGGCCTTTGTGTATAGGCGGGGCGGCTGTTTGGTGGTTGTTATACTGCGGGAAATGCGCTTGGCGGCGGGGCGGAAGCATAGGTGCAGGTACAGGTCAGGCCGCCTGAACCGGCAGTCAATCTGTTTGGGCTTGGCAGCCGCCCGCAGAATCCGTGTGGGCTGACAAAAATGCGTATTGCCTGTTTTCAGACGGCCTGTGTGTGTTGAAAAGTAAAATGGCGGGAGCTCCCAGAACGTTCACAGCAACCGCCATGTCAGGCGGTGCAGGCGTTTGGCGGCATCGGGGTAAACGGTCTGCCATTGCGGGTTTTGCGGGTCGGTCAGCATCAGGACGGTTTTGTCGTGGCGCATGATGACGGGGGAGCCGCTTTGCGCGTGCGGCATACGCTCGGGCGGCTGTCCGGCATCGGGTTGGAAGAAACCGGCCGTGCCTGCGCCGCTCTGTGCGGATACGGCATAGCTGTAACCGCCGGCCAGTGCGCCGCAGCGCGGGTCGGCACCGTCATGCGTGTTGAGCAGC
Organism: Neisseria leonii; assembly: GCF_028776105.2. Lineage (NCBI taxonomy): Bacteria > Pseudomonadati > Pseudomonadota > Betaproteobacteria > Neisseriales > Neisseriaceae > Neisseria > Neisseria leonii. The sequence goes on from NZ_CP145606.1 coordinate 2,133,077, forward strand.
CATTGTTTGTTCAGCAGCTGCGAATCGGTAACGACTTGTTCGTAATGGGTGCGGCCGTTTTTCTCGACTGCGGGCAGATCCAGCCGCCAGCCTTGGTGTTGCGGGGTAAGTACGCGGCGGCTGATGCGGTTGCCGCTGAGGGTTTGAATGAGCAGCGAGTCGGGGCTGATGCTGCGGTTATCCAGCAGATCCGTCAGGCCGTACAGGCTTTGCGGGGCGGCGGCGTAACGGGCATTTTGGCCGTGGCGGCCGATTTGGCGCAGGCCGGTACCGAAGTTGATAATGGCGCGGCCGTTGCGGTAGGACACCAGCGGCGCGGTGGAAACGGGCTGTCCGGCGGCGGTTTGGAACAGGCGGTGCGGACGGGTGCGCAGCCAGTGTTGCAGATTGTCGGCGCGCAGGTCGAAACGCCAGATATTGCCCTGCAAGTCGCCCGCATAGGCGTAGTCGGTGATGCCGTCCCGGTTGTCGTCCAGTACGGCAACACCGGAAATGCCGTTGCCGCCGACGGCGCCTGTGGCGAGAAAATGCAGCGTCGGCGTACCGCTGAGGCTGTCTATGTCGATCAGGAACAGCCCCGCTTCGCCTGAGGCGGCGCGGCAGATGCCGTCTGAAATATCGTCGGCGGTGCAGTAGCCGTTGCCGCTCAGAATGCCCCGGTTGCCGTTGTTGAGGCGGGTGAAAACCGCGCGGCCGTTGTGCGCGCCCAAGTGGCGCAGTTGCGGGTGGCCGCTTTGCTGTGTCCATTCGGCTACGGCGGCGGGGCGGTCGGGTCGGGAAATATCCAGCAGATAAACGGCTTGGCCGCCGCTGCCCAAGCTGCCCGCCAGCCAAGTGTGCCAACGGCCGCTGTGGAAAACATCGCCTGCCTGGGGTGCGCTGTCGTGAAACGGTCGTCCGGCATATTGCGGGTGGCTGAAATCGGCGGCGGGCTGATCGGGGCGGTGCAGGGCGCGCAAGGCGGCATCGGGTAGATAGGCGGAACGTTCGCGGCCGTCGTCGTCCGCTTGGCCGGGGCCGGCGGCGAAAGCGTGGAGCAGGCCGTCGTTGGCGGGGAAGTACAGGGTATGCAGGCGGGTGGCGTGAAGGCGGACAAACTCGGCATGGCTTTGCGCGCCGGGTTGCTGTTCGGCAACGGGTTGTTGCGGATAGCGGCGGTTTTGCCCGTTGAAGGCGGCAGGCTGCGGCTGCGGTTTGCCCATCAGCAGCGGGCGGCCGGTACGGGCATCGGCCAGCAGCGATGTACGCGCGCGGAACAGGCCGTCTGAATTGCCGTTTTCAGACGGCCTTTCCTGTTCGCGGCTGCCCTGCCAATATGCCCACCGCAGCGGGTCGGCAACGGCCTGCTGCTGTACGGCGGCCAGCTGCGGCCATAAGGCCGGACGGCCGCCGTTGAACCAAGTCAGCCAGTGCCGCTGAGGCGGCGGAGTGGGCGGCAGGATACGGCGCGGTTCGGCACATTCGCCGCCGGTCAGTGTGCAGGCTGCGTCCCACAATGCGGATCCGGTCAGATAGCGGCCGCCGCGCCGCTGTTCGATCGGATGTGCGGTCAGGCTGCTGCCGAAAGTGTCCGGGCGGTAGCGGGCGATATAGACACGGCGGGTTTCACTGTCGGCCAAAACCGGGCCGGGACACCATGTCTGCGCGGCCGCCGCTACCGGTGCGGCAAACGCCAACCCGAATGCAATCAGCAGGCGCATCATTTGTTTTCCACCCTGATCCAACCATACGGCAGAAATTATGCTGACGGAATAATAAAATGGCAAGGGCGGGGTGATGCGGCAGGTGGTATCCACCACCAAAAAAGCAGAACCCTGCGGATGCCGACAGGGTGCCGACGGATAATGCGGGAGAGCAGAGTGTACCAGAGATGATGTTTCCGGTTTCGGGGCAGCGTGCAGAATCCGGCAGTTTGAGCCGTTTTGCCGTCTTGGCCGACCAACGGCGGCCATCCGGCCAATCAGCGCGCCGGTTCATGACCTAAAAAGACCGTTGTTCCGGTTTTTTGTTCCCAAGTGTTTGATTTCAGACGGCCTGCGTGCCGTTTATCGGTTTTCGGGCGGCGGCAGGCGGTAAATCTGTGCGACGGCTTCGACCAGTTCGGGAGCGTTGCCGCCCGATTTGGACAGGGTGCTGGTGGGCGAGTGCAGCAGTTTGTTGGTGAGCTGTACCGACAAACGTTCCAATACTTCTTCCGGCGGCGTACCTTTGGCCAGCTGCTTCATGGCATTTTCCAGCACATGGCGGCGGGCGCGTTCGCCTTCATCGCGCAGGGCGCGGATCAGCGGCACGCTTTGGCGGCCGCGCTGCCAGTCGATAAATTCCGCCACTTTCTGTTCGACCATGCGTTCGGCTTCCGAGGCCGCCTGAATGCGTGCTTCGCGGCCGCTGTGGACGATTTCCATCATATGATCGACCGTGTAGAGATATACATCATCAATGTCGGCCACTTCGGCTTCGATGTCGCGCGGCACGGCCAAATCGAGCATGAAAACAGGCAGATGGTGGCGTTGTCTGAGTGCGCGCTCGACCATGCCTTTGCCGACAATCGGCAATTCGCTGGCGGTGGAGGAGACGACCACATCGTAGCGGTGCAGAATATCCGGCAGATCGCCCAACAGAGCAGGTTCGGCATGGACGCCCAGTTTTTCGCATAAATCCTGCGCGCGCGGCAGGCTGCGGTTGGCCACTGTCATCAGGCGCGGGTTTTTGGCGGCAAAATAGGTCGCCACCAGCTCAATCATTTCGCCTGCACCGATAAACAGCACATTGAGCGTATCGATGGCGGGGAAAATCCGTTCGGCCATTTTTACCGAGGCGGCCGCCATCGAAACCGAACTTTCGCCCACGGCGGTGCTGCTGCGCACTTCTTTGGCAACGGAAAAAGTTTTTTGGAACAGCGGATTGAGGTGGGTACGGACGGTTTCCTGCTCCTGCCCCACGCGCACCGCGTCTTTGAGCTGGCCGAGAATCTGGGGCTCGCCCAACACCATGCTGTCCAGCCCGCAGGCCACGCGGAACGCGTGGCGGACGGTGTCGTGGCAGCCGAGCGTATAAAGATAGGGACGGAGGGTTTCGGCATCGACGCCGCGGTCGGCGGCCAGCCACGAAGCGATGCGTCCGCTGTCGCCGATACAGTACAGTTCGGTGCGGTTGCAGGTGGACAAAATGACCGCCTCTTCGGCCGCGCCGTCCGCCACCAGACGGCCGACGGCATCGGGCAGTACCGATGCGGCAAACGCCAGTTTCTCGCGTATGTCCAGCGGAGCGGTTTGGTGGTTCAGGCCGACGACGGTCAGTTGCATGATGGGAGCGGTATGGAAAAAACGCATTATTATAGCCGAAAACCGGTGCGGGAAAAAACGCGGCGGGCAATGTGCGGTAGGGCAGGAGGCGGCTTTTGTTATACAATCGGCCGACGGTTTCGGAGGAGTGAAAAAATGGATTTACGCAGTATCCGCGAAGAGTACAGTAAACGGGAATTGTCGGCGCACGAGTGCCCGGCCGATCCGCTGGAACAGCTGGAAAAATGGCTCGGCGAGGCCCTAGCCGCGCGGGTAAACGAGCCGACTGCGATGAATGTCGCAACGGTCGGAGCCGACGGGCGGCCGTCGGCGCGGGTGGTGCTGCTCAAAGAGTTGGGCGGCGGCGGTTTGGTGTTTTTCACCAATTATGAAAGCCGCAAAGGGCAGGCCTTGGCGCACCTGCCGTTTGCCGCCGCAACGTTTTTCTGGCCTGAATTGGAGCGGCAGGTGCGGGTGGAGGGCAGGGTGGAAAAACTGGATGCCGCCGCATCAGACGAGTATTTCGCTTCCCGCCCCTACACCAGCCGCATCGGTGCGTGGGCGAGCGAGCAGAGCCGTGTGATTGCCGATAAAAGCGTGTTGGTGAAACGCGCGGCCGCCATCGGTGTGCATCACCCGCTGAATGTACCGCGCCCGCCGCATTGGGGCGGATACCGCCTGCTGCCCGACCGTGTGGAGTTCTGGCAGGGGCGGCCGAGCCGTCTGCACGACCGTATCCAATACCGTTTGGACGGTGTGGAAAACGGCGGCTGGATTCAGGAGCGTCTGGCTCCGTAAGGATACGGGGTGCCGAGGCCGTCTGAAAACCGTCGGAAACGCGTTTCAGACGGCCTTAATATATTACAGGCTGAAAGGAGTTTAATAAAACTTCACAGTATTTTTTGGCAGTACGGCAGGGGTTCGGCCGGTGGCAGATTCGAAGCGGTTTGCGGTGTGAAACGGTGCGGGCGGGTGACAGGCCGTCTGAAAGCGGCCAGGTGTTTCAGACGGCCTGTTTGACGGCGGGAGGCTAGCGGCGGTAGTGCCGTTCGGCCACTTCGTGCAGCGGTTCGGCTTCGGCGATTTTCTCGGCGGCTTCCCGCTGTTCGGCGGCATCGGCGGCCTCTTTCTCCTGTATCGTACCGGCAGCGGGCTGATACTGGAATTTGCCGTATACGGGGAAATGGTCGGAACCGATGCAGGGCAGCACGCGGATGTCGGAAACCATAAAGTCGCTGCTGTGGAAGATATGGTCCAAGGGCCAGCGCAGAAACGGGTATCGGGCGTGGAAAGTGTTGTACAGGCCGCGCCCTTTGCGCGGGTCGAGCAGGCCGCTGATGCTTTGGAACAGGCGCGAGGTGCGCGACCAGGCCACATCGTTCAAATCGCCGACCACCATCACGGAGTCGCGGCAGCGTTGGATTTCCCGGCCGACCAGCAGCAGTTCCGCGTCGCGGTCGGTGGATGTGTCGGCTTCGGTGGGGCTGGGCGGCATCGGGTGCAGGCAGAAGAGTTTGATGCGTTTGCCGCTGCCCAGCACCAGATGGGTGGCAATCGACGGAATATGGTCGGCCACCCAGTAGCGCACTTCGGCATTTTCCAAGGGCAGGCGGCTGTAAAGGTGCATACCGTAGAGATTGTCGAGCGGGATTTTGACTGCATAGGCATAGTCCGATTCGGTTTGCAGGGTGTCCAGCTGCGCTTCCCACCACGCATCGCTTTCCAGAGTCAGCACCACATCGGGACGCAGGCGGCGGATTTGTGCCAGCAGCAAATCGGCACGGCGGTTGGGTGTGAGTACGTTGGCGGTCAGCAGGGAAACGGTGTTGCCGTCGTCCGGGCCGTTGTAGGGCAGCACTTCTACTTTCGCCAGACGGGTATAGGCCAGAATTTCTTTGAGCTGGTAGACGGAACAGGCCAGATTGAGGATTTGGAGCAGGGTAAACAGCCAGTGGCCGTCGCTGCGCAGCCATACATTGAGCGGGAGGCACAGCAGGCTGAAAGCCGCGATTTGGACGCGCGGGAAGTCGAAAATGCGGAAAAGCCAGTGGTTGTGCCGGATCAGGGGCAGCAGCGTGGCCAGTATCGGCAGGCTCAAAATGGCCGATAAGAACCAGTCGGCAGGGGAGAGGGTGGTCATGCGCAGGCCGTCTGAAAAAACAGTTGCGGGTTCAAGGGCAAAAGCAGGGGCGGGTCAGTGGCCTTTGGCTTCGCCGTCCAGATAGTAAACGGTACCGCAGTACGGGCATTCGGCACGGCTGTGCGACTGAATCGGCAGGAAAACGCGCGGGTGGCCGTTCCACAATTCGGTTTTCGGGCCGTTGCAGTACAGGGGCAGATCGTGCGGGGTCAGGGTTTGGATTGCAGCGGATTGAGACATGGCTCGGCCGTCCTCGGCGGTTGGGAAAATGCTGCGTATTGTACGCTATCCGGCCGCAATTGTGCAGCTTTGCGGCGTAGATGGAAGCGGCGGCGCACAGGCCGTCTGAAAACGGGGCGGCGGCACACCCGGCCTGCTCGATTTAGTTTTGGCGCAAAATCGTTTACACTATGCGGACAGATTGTGCGGCAGGCCGCCTGCCGACCGTTTCAGCCTAAGGGGGTGCCGATTGTGAAAGTGGTGTATCTGATTATCAAAGTCTTTATTCTGTTGGTGTTTTTGGTGTTGGCTCTGTGCAACCGCCAAGTGGTGCAGTTTTTCTATCTGCCCGGACAGGAAGTCAGCCTGCCGCTGATTGTGGTGCTGTTCGGTGCATTTGTGGTCGGTGCGCTGTTCGGCCTGTTTGCCATGTTCGGCCGCCTGCTGCGCCTGCGCAGCGAAAACGCTCGTTTGCGCGGCGAGGTAAAGAAAACCGCCCGTCTCAATGAACAGGATTTGGCCGTACCGGAAAACGGGGACGGCAAATACTGACCGGCTGCGGAAATGCAATATGACAGAGCAAAACGAAATCTGGCTGTGGCTGGTGCCGATTGTCCTTCTGCCGGTGTTTTTCGCGATGGGCTGGTTTGCCGCACGGGTGGACATGAAAACCGTGCTCAAACAGGCCAAAAGCGTACCGGAGCAGTTTTACCGCAGTTTGGAAGCCTTGGTGGACCGCAATACCGGCAAGGCCGCGCGCCATCTGGCCGAAATCAGCGACTTGCAGCCCAATTCCTATGATTTGAACCTGACACTGGGCAAGCTCTACCGTCTGCGCGGAGAAAACGATAAGGCGATTCATCTGCTGCGCGCCTTGGCGGCCGCCCCAGATATTGTCGGCGATAAGCGCGACTGGGTGCGTTTTGAGTTGGGTCAGACTTACCAGAGTGCGGGTTTGATTGACCGTGCCGAGCAGATTTTTCTGAGCCTTGACGGGGGAAACACCGCCAAACAGGCGCGCGAAGTTCTGCTGAACATCTACCAGCAGGACAGGGACTGGGAAAAAGCCATTGCCGTGGCGGAACGGCTCAGCAGGGACGGGCAGAATTACCAGTTTGAAATCGCACAGTTTTATTGCGAAATGGCGCAGGCCGCACTGTTTAAATCGGACTTTGCCGCCGCGCGCGGATATGTGCGTACGGCTTTGGAGGCCAATAAAAAATGCGCCCGCGCCAATATGATTTTGGGCGACATCGAGCAGAAACAGGGCAATTTCGGTGCTGCCATCGATGCTTATGCGGCCATTGAAAAGCAGAACTACGCATATTTGAGCATGGTGGGCGAGCGGCTTTACGATGCTTACGACGCGCTTGGTCGGGCGCGGGAAGGTTTGGACGTTTTGATCGGCTATATGCGCACCTTCCCGCAGCTGGATCTGCTGAATGTGATTTACGAAAAATCGCTGCTGCTCGACGGAGAGGCAGCTGCCAATGCGACGGCAGTCGAACTGGTGCGTACCAAGCCCGATTTGAACGGCGTGTACCGCCTGCTCGGTTTGCAGATGAGCGATCTGAATCCGGCATGGCGTGCCGATGCCGACATGGTGCGCGGCGTGATTGGCCGCCAGGTGCAGCGCGGCTGGATGTACCGCTGCCGCCACTGCCACTTCAAATCCCAAGTGTATTTCTGGCTCTGTCCGGCGTGCAATAAGTGGGAAACCTTTACACCCAACCGCATCGAAGTCTGAGCGGAAGGCCGTCTGAAAACGGCAGGTGTATGCCGGCCGGAACGGTTTGCGGTTTTCAGACGGCCTGACAAGGGTATAGCAGAGATAAAATCATGAATCCTTCTTTACAGCCGGCCGATTATGCGTCGGCCGAACAAATGGCCTATACCGTTGCCGATGCCTGTTTTGCCTATTTGGAGCGGCACGGCGAAGCGGCGGCTGAGGATTTCAGCGACGAGCTGCATACGCTGATGGCTTATGTCTATCTCGACAGTCAGGTACAGGAAGGCGGGTTTCTGCAACTGATTGCGTCGGGTTACGGCGAATATGTGCTGGAAAATCCGCTGGCCGACAGCCTGCGCCGCTGGAAAATCAAGTCTACGCCGAAGATTGTCGAAGCGGTGCGCACACTGTACCGCGAATATGGTGCCGACATCGAATCGGCGGCCGGTGCGGGTGCGGATTTGGATGTTTTGCGCGCGCAGTTCGGTATTTTTGAAGAATGGGACGGTGCTTATTACGATGCGGCCGAAGCCGATTTGCAGACGGCCGCCGACTATATCGCCGCCCATCCGGCCAAGTTCCGCCTGCCCGACCGGCGGGCGAGCAAAGGATAGCAAGATGCAGGAAGCCTTGGTGCTGATCGGTATTCTGTTTGCCGTTACCCTGATGATTGCGCTGATGTTTATGAACCGGCGCGACGGCGGGGGCGCGCCCGTCGATGAGCGCGTACCGCTGCCGCCGATTACGCGCGGCGAGCCGGTACCGGCGCGGCAGAGCGAAAGCGAGCAGGCATTCCGTGCGTGGCTGGCCGTGCTGTATCAGGACAATCCGCGTCATGTCGATGCGGTGGTGGCCGATGTGGCCGCCCGTTTGCGCAAACGCGGCATCGCGGCAGGCGAGTTTCCCGCCGGGGACATTATCGCGCTGGGTGCGGGCGAAGCCGTTGGCGGCGAACACGCGTTTGCCGTGAATCGTGATGACGGCGAAAGTTTTTCCGCCTATATACGCGATATGGCGGCGCGTTTCCGCTTTGATTTGGCGGACGACACTTCGCACACTGCTTCGCTGCCCGAACGGATGCGTGCGGTTTACCCGCAGTTTCTTGCGCGCAATGCCGTACTGTACTGCGCGAAAACCGACGGCAGCTTTTATTTTCTGATGATTGTGCCCAAACGCGACAGCGAAGATTTTGTGCGTGCGGCACAGCAGTGGGGGGCGGAAATCCGTCCCGCCGACCAACCTTTTGATTAAGGGTATCCGCCATGAATCCGCTTATCGGCGATTTTCCGGCCGCACCGGCCGCCAAACCCGTTATCGTCGCTTTGGACTTTGCCGGCGAGGCGGAAACAGTGGCGTTTGTGCGCCGTCTCTCCCCCGATTTATGCCGTCTGAAAATCGGCAAAGAACTGTTTACCGCCAGCGGCCGCCGTCTGGCCGAAAGCCTGATTGCCCAAGGGTTTGACCTTTTTCTGGATTTGAAATACCACGATATTCCCAATACGGTCGCCCAAGCCTGCCGCGTGGCGGCCGATATGGGCGTGTGGATGGTGGATATGCACGCTTCGGGCGGACGGCGCATGATGGAAGCGGCGGCCGAAGCGGTCGCCAATTGCGCGCACAAACCGCTGCTCATCGGCGTAACCGTACTGACCAGCATGGAGGCGGCCGATTTGGCCGAGATCGGTTTGGCCGCCGATCCCGAAGCGCAAGTGCTGCGTTTGGCTGCATTGGCGAAAAGCGCAGGATTGGACGGTGTGGTCTGCTCGGCGCACGAAGCCGCGCCGCTGCGCCGCAAACTGGGAACGGATTTTGTGCTGGTCACACCCGGTATCCGTCTGGATACTGCTGCCAACAGCGACGACCAACGCCGCATCATGACCCCGCAGCAGGCCTTGGCCGCCGGTTCGAGCTATCTGGTCATGGGGCGGCCGGTGGTGCGTGCGGCCGATCCCGCCGCCGTTTTGCGCAGTATCAACCACACCGCAGAGGCCGTCTGAAAACCTGTCCGTATTTTTCCGAGAAAGTTAAGCTATGACCATGTTTGCCGACGATTTGAAACAGCGGTTTTCCCGAGCGCGCGTCTTGGTGGCGGGCGATGTGATGCTTGACCGCTACTGGTTCGGCGATGTGTCGCGCATTTCGCCCGAAGCCCCCGTGCCGGTGGCGAAAATCGACCGTATCGACCAACGGGCGGGCGGGGCGGCCAATGTCGCGCGCAATATTGCCGCCTTGGGCGGGCAGGCGGTTTTGCTGTCGGTAACGGGTGATGACGAAGCGGGCGATGCATTGGACGGGCTGATGACGCAGGCGGGTGTGGAAGCCTGCCTGATGCGCGACAAAAATATCGCCACCACGGTCAAGTTGCGCGTCATGGCGCGCAACCAGCAGCTGATCCGGCTCGATTTTGAAGACGCGCCTTCCAGCGATGTTTTGCAGAGTATTACGCAGAAATACCGCGAACGGCTGGCCGGGTGCGATGCCGTCATTTTGTCCGACTACGGCAAAGGCTGTCTGGGGCCGGTGGCGCAGCTGATCGACTGGGCGCGTCAGGCGGGCAAACCCGTTTTAATCGACCCCAAGGGCGACGATTATGCCAAATACAGCGGCGCATCGCTCTTAACCCCCAACCGTGCCGAACTCAGGCAGGTAGTGGGCGGCTGGCAGAACGAAGCCGAATTGGAAGAAAAAGTGGCCGCACTGCGCCGCCATCTGGCGTTGGACGCGCTGCTGCTGACCCGCAGCGAAGAGGGCATGACCCTGTTCCGCAACGGCGTGCCGCACCATCAGCCCACGCGTGCGCGGGAAGTATTCGATGTTTCCGGTGCGGGCGATACCGTTATCGGCGGTATGGCCCTGGCCTTGGCTGCCGGACTGGATTGGCCCGAAGCCATGCAGCTGGCCAATGCCGCCGCCGGTGTGGTGGTGGGCAAACTGGGAACGGCCGTCTGCACGTTCGATGAGCTGGCCGCCGCCGTATAAAACGGCAGGCCGTCTGAATACGCCGCAACGGAATCCGGTTTTCCGTTGCGGCATTTTTGCAGCTTTTCAGACGGCATAGGGGGAGGCAGGCGGTTTTCGGTCATATTGCGCCGTTACAATGGTAAAAGCGGGGCGCGGTTAAATTGTGTATTCTGCCTTGACGGCGGTGGTGCCCGGCCCTAAAATCAGGCAGTTTTAGAGTGGCTATTCTAGTGAGCGTGCCGCCCGTTGTCGGCCGAAAAATAAGCAGCTGCCGTTTCCGGCCGGTCTGCCATAATCCGAAAGGAAGATGCGATGAACACATTTACCCCCAAAAACAGTTACAGTAAAGAAGAGCTGCTTGCCTGCGGCCGGGGCGAACTGTTCGGAGCGGGCAATGCCCAGCTGCCGCTGCCCAATATGCTGATGATCGACCGTATCGTCAGCATCACGGCCGACGGCGGCAAATACGGTAAGGGCGAAATTGTTGCCGAGTTGGACATCTCGCCAGATTTGTGGTTTTTCGGCTGCCATTTCCAAGGCGATCCGGTGATGCCCGGCTGTTTGGGTCTGGACGCTATGTGGCAGCTGGTGGGCTTTTTCCTCGGCTGGACGGGCGCGCCGGGACGCGGCCGCGCGCTGGGCTGTGCCGACGTGAAATTTACCGGCCAGGTGCTGCCGAAAAACAAAAAGATTACCTACCATATCCATATCAAGCGCGTGATGAACAGCAAGCTGGTGTTGGGTATTGCCGATGCCGAAATGCTGGTGGACGGCCGCAAAATTTACGAAGGCAACGGTTTGCGTGTCGGTCTGTTTACCAGCACGGAAGATTTTTAAATCCGCATACTGTGCCGTCCGGACAGAATCCGAACCGTCGGTTCAGACGGCCTGACCCTGCCGACAGGCTTAACGGGAGAAAGATATGAAACGTGTTGTGGTAACGGGCATCGGCATTGTGTCGAGTTTGGGCAACAATGCCGCCGAAGTGCTGGCATCGCTGCAAAACATGAAATCGGGCATTGTCTTCGAGCCGTCGTTCGCCGAAATGGGTATGCGCTCGCAGGTGGCGGGCCGTCTGAATATCGATACGCAGGCTTTGATTGACCGCAAGCTGCTGCGGTTTATGGGCGATGCGGCGGCCTATGCCTATATCGCGATGGGCGAGGCCATTGCCGATGCGGGATTGACGGCGGAACAGGTTTCCCATGTGCGTACCGGCATTGTGGCGGGCAGCGGCGGCGCGGCCTCGTCGGCACAGGTCGAAGCGGCCGATGTGCTGCGCGAAAAAGGCGTGAAACGCATCGGGCCTTACGGGGTTACCAAAACCATGTCTTCCACTGTGGCCGCCTGTCTGGCCACGCACTACCAAATCAAGGGCGTGAACTATTCCATCAGTTCGGCCTGCGCCACATCCGCACACTGCATCGGCCATGCCGCCGAACTGATTCAGTTGGGCAAACAGGACATCGTGTTTGCCGGTGGCGGCGAAGAATTGTCGTGGCATATGAGCGCGCTGTTTGATGCGATGGGCGCGATGTCGAGTAAATACAACGACACACCCGAGCGCGCCAGCCGTGCCTACGATGCCGGACGCGACGGTTTCGTCATTTCCGGCGGCGGCAGTATTCTGGTGCTGGAAGAATACGAACACGCCAAAGCGCGCGGTGCCAAAATCTGGTGCGAACTGACCGGCTACGGTGCGACTTCCGACGGCAGCGATATGGTCGCGCCCTCGGGCGAGGGTGCGGTGCGCTGTATGCAGATGGCGCTGGCGCAGCACGGCGGCCGTGTCGACTACATCAATGCCCACGGCACGTCCACTCCCGTGGGCGATACCAAAGAGCTGGAAGCCGTGCGCGAAGTGTTCGGCAGCGAAATCCCGCCCATCAGCTCCACCAAATCGCTCTCCGGCCATGCGCTGGGTGCGGCAGGGTCGAACGAGGCCGTTTATTCGATTCTGATGATGGCAAACGGCTTTATCTGCGGCAGCGCGAATATCGAAACCATCGACCCGGCCGCTGCCGATATGCCGGTGGTGCGCGAAAACCGTCCGGCCGTGCTCAATGCCGTGATGTCCAACAGCTTCGGCTTCGGCGGCACCAACGCCACACTGATTTTCAGCAAAGTATAAGTTTTGCGCCGTCAAGGCCGTCTGAAAAGCGGGCAGACCGTTTTTCAGACGGCCTTTTGTCCGACTGCCCTCGGACGGCGGATTGTACAAGAGTAAAATATTAACGATATAATGCGGCGGTTTATTGAAGGCCGAATGTATCTGAAACCTTTGCACGGCGTTTTGTGCCGCAGAATGCCGCGCAAAGGTTTCACAGGCGCGAAACCGCTGCGTTTCAGATACCGGCCGCCGGAAGAAAGCAGAAAATCTATGTTGAAAAAATTATGGCGCAAAGTGGCCGGAAAAACGGCCGCGCCCGCAGCCAAGACCGTGCTGCCTTATGCGGAACACGGCATCGACGGTGCGGATTTGAGCTATGCTGCCGAGCAGGTGGTCAACCGTTTGCAGAAAGCGGGCTATCAGGCTTATGTGGTGGGCGGCGCGGTGCGCGATCTGCTGTTGGGGCGCGAGCCGAAAGATTTCGACGTGGCCACCGATGCCACACCCGAAGAAGTGCGCGCGCTGTTCCGCCGCAGCCGCATCATCGGCCGCCGTTTCCAGATTGTGCATGTGATGGTGGGGCCGGAAACCATTGAAGTCACGACGTTTCGCGGCGGCGGTAAAGCCGTACAGAACGCGCACGGCCGCATCATGAAAGACAACCATTACGGCAGTATGGAGGAAGACGCCCAGCGGCGCGATTTTACCTGCAACGCGCTGTATTACGACCCGAAAACACGCGAAATCACCGACTTCCACCACGGTGCGGACGACATCCGCGCCCGCAGGCTGGTGATGATCGGCGACCCGGCCGAACGTTATCAGGAAGACCCGGTGCGGATTCTGCGCGCGGTGCGCCTGTCGGCTAAACTCGGTTTCGAGGTGGAAGCGCAAACCCGCGAACCCATCGGCCGCTTCGCAGGCCGTCTGAAAGAAGAACCGGCGGCACGCTTGTTCGACGAAATCATGAAACTGCTGTTTTCCGGTTATTCGCGGGCCTGTCTGGCACAGCTGTCCCATCTGGGCGTATCGGAGGGTATCCACCCCTTGTTTGATGCCTTGCAGGTACGGCGGGCGGGGCAGCAGGATATGGTGGCGGTGGCACTGAAAAATACCGATGAGCGGCTGCGGCAGGATAAATCGGTATCGGTGGGCTTCGTGCTGGCGGCTTTGCTGTGGCAGCCGCTGGAACAGATGTGGCGGCAGCAGCGCGAGCGCGGCGAAAAAGCCGTTCCCGCACTGAATACGGCTATTGCCCGACTGCGCGAACAAATCGAAAAAGGTTGGGGCGTGCCGCAGAAATTTGCCGCTACCATGCGCGAAATCTGGGTGTTGCAGCCGCAGTTTGAAAACCGCAAAGGTGCGCGTCCCTACCGTCTGCTTGCACAGCCGCGCTTCCGTGCCGCCTATGATTTTCTGGTGCTCCGTGCCCAGTTGGGCGAAGTGCCGCAGGAATTGGCCGACTGGTGGACGGCATTCCAGCATGCCGACGATACGGTGCGCGCCGAGATGACGGCTGCCGCCCCGCAAACAGAAGAGGCATCGCCCAGGCGCAAACGCCGCCGCAAACCGCGCCGCCGTTCTGCACAGAAAAACGGTGGGCAGGAAGCAGCCGTATGATGAAAACCGCCGTGATTGCCTTGGGCAGTAATCTGGATGAACCGCAGCGGCAGGTGCGCGCGGCTTTGGACGAAATCGCCGCCCTGCCGCAAACCCGTATATTGCGCGCTTCGTCGCTGTATGTGAGTGCGCCGGTGGGCTATGCCGACCAGCCCGACTTTATCAATGCCGTCTGTCTGGTGGAAACCGGGCTGACGGACACCGCTTTATTGGACGCGCTGCACGGCATCGAAGCACGTTTCGGCCGCGAACGCAGTTTCCGCAATGCGCCGCGCACGCTGGATTTGGATATTATCGACTACAACGGCGGCATCCGTTCGGACGAATATCTCACCCTGCCGCACCCGCGCGCGCACGAGCGCAGTTTTGTGATGAAGCCGTTGGCAGAAATTGCGCCCGATTATCCGGTCGGCCGCCACGGAACGGCCGCAGAGCTGGCGCAGGCCTTGGGCGGGGCGGGCATCGAATGTTTGGCTGATATGCGGGAGCAGACCGGTGGATTATAAATATATTGTGGTTGAAGGTTCGATCGGCAGCGGCAAAAGCCGTCTGGCGCGGCGTTTGGCTGATTATTTCGATGCGCTTTATCTGACGGAAAGCCCCGAGCGCAATCCGTTTCTCGAACCGTTTTACCTGAATGCGGCCAACCACGGTTTGGCTTTGGAGCTGCATTTTCTGCTGCGCCGTGCCGAAGCGATTGAGGTGATTCAGTTTGAAGAAGCCAAAAGCGGCGGGCGCGTGGTGGCCGATTTTCTGCTGGAAAAAGACCAGATTTTCGTACCGGTGGTGCTGGACGGCAGCGGCCCGGCCAACGAGCAGACGCTGTTTTGGCAGATGAAGCACAAAATCATGCCCGAAATGCCCGCGCCGGATTTGGTCATTTACCTGCAAACCTCGGCCGATGCGGCGAAGAAAAACCTGCAAAAACGCGGCGACCGGCAATACAGCCTGTTTCCCGACGGCTATTTGAACCAGATTCACGAAGAATACCGCCGCTTCTTCCATCTTTACCAGAATGCGCCGCTGTTGATTGTCAATGCCGACGA
This sequence comes from Neisseria leonii, assembly GCF_028776105.2. NCBI lineage: Bacteria > Pseudomonadati > Pseudomonadota > Betaproteobacteria > Neisseriales > Neisseriaceae > Neisseria > Neisseria leonii. The sequence continues at coordinate 2,148,186 of NZ_CP145606.1, forward strand.
ATTGGACGTGGCGGACAACGACGACCATTTTGAAATGCTGCTGCGGGCCGTCAGCCATATGCAGGGCAGCCGCCATTATCTGAATTTGAGCGACTGAACGCGTGTCGGGTTATTGAATCTACAAACAGTCGGGTAGGTCGGGTTCCGGAATCCGACATTATAGAAAATGCCGGCGGGAATTGTCGGATACGGGTATCCGACCTACTGTTCCGAATTGTCGGTCAAGCAGGCCGTTAAATAATTTGCAGTTACAAAGAGTGATTATGATTACAGTCAATACCCTCAATAAAATGAAAGCCGAAGGCGAAAAAATCGCCATGCTCACCTGTTATGAAGCCAGTTTTGCCGCGCTGATGAACGATGCGGGGGTCGATGTACTGCTGGTGGGCGATTCTTTGGGCATGGCTGTTCAGGGTAAAAGTTCCACGCTGCCCGTAAGTTTGCAGGAAATGTGTTACCACACTGCTGCCGTTGCGCGCGGCAACCGCCGTGCCATGATTGTGGCCGACCTGCCTTTCGGTGCGTACCAAATGAGCAAAGAGCAGGCTTTTGCCGCATCGGCCGAGCTGATGGCTGCCGGTGCGCATATGGTGAAACTCGAAGGCGGTGCGTTTATGGCGGAAACCACCGGATTTCTGCAAATGCGCGGTATTCCGGTATGTGCCCATATCGGGCTGACCCCGCAGTCGGTTCACGCGTTCGGCGGCTATAAAGTGCAGGGTAAAGGCGGTGCGGCCGCGCAGGCACTGCTGGCCGATGCGCGGGCGCACGAGGCGGCCGGTGCGGCTGTGGTGCTGATGGAGTGCGTACCGGCCGAATTGGGCGCGGAAGTGACCCGCAGCCTGAGTTGTCCCACCATCGGCATCGGCGCGGGCGCGGACTGCGACGGGCAGGTGCTGGTGATGCACGATATGCTGGGCATTTTCCCCGGCAAAACCGCCAAATTCGTAAAAAACTTTATGGACGGCCAAAGCAGCATTCAGGCGGCGGTGGCTGCTTATGTGGCCGAAGTGAAAGCCAAAACCTTTCCCGCGCCGGAACATACTTTTGCCGCATAAAGGCCGTCTGAAAACCGTAAAACGCCGATTCGGCGTATCCGTCAGGAAGCGAAAATATGCACATCATTCATACTGTCGAGGAGATGCGCCGGTGGCGGCAGACTGTCGGCCGCGTGGCTTTTGTACCGACCATGGGCAATCTGCACGAAGGCCATCTGGCTTTGGTGCGCGAGGCGAGGCGGCGTGCGGATCATGTCGTCGTCAGCATTTTTGTGAACCGTCTCCAATTCGGGCAGGGCGAAGATTTCGACCGTTATCCGCGCACGCTGGCCGAAGATACGGAAAAACTGGCGGGCGAAGGCGTGGCCGTGGTGTTCGCGCCCGACGAAAAAGCCCTTTATCCGAATGTGGCACAGCAATACCATGTCGAACCGCCGAATCTGCAAAACGAATTGTGCGGTGCATTCCGTCCCGGCCATTTTCGCGGTGTGGCCACCGTTGTCACCAAGCTGTTCAACATCGTTCAGGCCGATGCGGCCTGCTTCGGCAAAAAAGACTACCAGCAGCTGACCATCATTCAGGGCATGGCTGCCGATTTGAACATGAACGTCGAAATCGTGCCTGTCGATACCGGCCGTGCCGCCGACGGTTTGGCACTGTCCAGCCGCAACCAATATTTGAGCCAAACCGAGCGTGCCGAAGCCCCGCGTCTGTACCGCGAACTGCAAACCGTGGCGCGTGCCGTCGAAGCCGGGGAGCGGGATTATGCCGCTTTGGAAGCCGCCGCTGTCCGGCATTTGAGTGAAAACGGCTGGCAGGTCGATTATGTCGAAGTACGCCGCGCCGACAGTTTGGCCGTGCCGCACATCGGCGATAAAAAACTGGTGGTGCTGGCCGCCGCCCGTTTGGGCAGCACCCGCCTGATTGATAATGTGGAAGTTTTAGCACCGTAGGTCGGATACTTGTATCCGACAAATCTTCCTGTTTCACAACAAGGCCGTCTGAAATACCGTAATAACGCATTTTCAGACGGCCTTGATTTCAAATCCGTTGATTGATTTTATTGATGAAACGGGCCGTGGTCAGGAATCTGCTTCTCATTTCTCCGACGGTTGCGGTGGTTATCGCGGGGAGCGTGTCGGATTCGAGAATCCGACCTACTGAATCATGTGGAAATCGTAGGTCGGATACTTGTATCCGACAAAATGTTTCCCATTCCATCTGCTTTCACAAAAAGGCCGTCTGAAATGCTGTCATGCGCATTTTCAGACGGCCTTGGTGTTGATTCATTGATGAAACTGTTGTCGGCCGGATATGTGTATCCGACATCAGCCGTTTCCCTGCCATACGGCGGCGGATTCAGCTGTTGTCCGGGGCGGCGGTATGGCAGGGAATGCCTGCATCGGTGAGTTTTTTCTGCAAGGCGGCGGGCAGGGTTTGGTCGGTGAAGATGGTGTGGAATTCTGTGATGTCGCCGATGCGTACCAGTGCGCTGTGGCCGGTTTTGCTGTGGTCGAGTGCCAGACAGCGGTGGCGTGCGTTGTGCATCATAGCCTGCATGACGCTGACTTCTTTGAAATCGAAATCGAGCAGGGAACCGTCGTTTTCGGCACTGGCGGCACTTAAAACGGCGTAGTCGGCTTTGAATTGGTTGATGAAATCGACGGTGGCCACGCCGGTTATGCCGCCGTCGAGCGGGCGCACTACGCCCGAGGTGATGATGACGGTGTAGTCGGGGCGGCCGGAGAGCAGGGCGGCGACATGGATATTGTTGGTGATGATGCGCAGCTGGCTGCGGGTTTTGGCCAGCGCGGCGGCCACGGCTTCGATGGTGGTGCCGATGCTCATAAACAGGCTGGCACCGTCGGGAATCCGGGCGGCAATGAGGTCGGCCAGACGGGATTGTTCGTTGTGGCGGCGGCTTTTCTGGACGAGGAAGGTATCGTGTGCCAGCGGATCGCTGATGGCGGCTCCTCCGTGGTAGCGGCGCAGCAGCCCGCTTTCGCACAATTGGTTGATGTCGCGGCGTATGGTTTGCGGGGTAACGTCCAGTTCGCGCGCCAATTCTTCGATCGGCATAAAGCCGTTGCGGCGGACCAGGCCGACGATGTGTTCGTGCCGTTGGATTTTCGGTGCCATGATGTCAGCGTGAAAAGGTTGGGAAAACCGCCATCAGCAGCGGCGGAATCAGGTTGAGGAGAAAGCCGCAGCTGATGGCCAGCGGGACAACGGCCGTCCCGCCGCTGCTGCGGATAACGGGCAGGGTAAAGTCCAGGCTGGTAGCACCGCCGATGCCGACGGCGGCGGAAGGGTGCCGCCGCATCAGCGGGGGAATCAGAATCAGGGCGGCCAGTTCGCGCGCCAGGTCGTTGAGCAGGGCGATGCTGCCCCACAGTGCGCCGTAGGCATTGCTCATCATGATGCCGGAGAGCGAATACCAGCCGAAGCCGGAGGCCAGTGCCAGGCCCTGTGCGGGCGGTATGCCGCTGACGGCGGCGAACAGCAGCCCGCCGGCCAGCGATGAGGCGGTGATGAGTAAGGCCGTCTGAACGCCGCGCCGGTTGATCAAGACTTGGCGCAGGGTGATGCCGCTGCCGCCCAGTTGGATGCCGACCAGTAAAATCAGCAGCATCAGCGCATAGGTGGCGGCCGATTCGGGCGGCAGCAGGGTGTCGGGCAGCAGTTTGCCCGCGCCCAATCCCAGTGCGACACAAAGGAGCTGTTTCAGGCTGCCGGTGCTGCCGACACGGCCGCCGGTATGTCGGTTTGGCTGTCTGTCAGGCATCGGGCAGCGGCGGTCGAACCACATGACGGCCAGCAGGTTCGCACCGATGATGCAGACGGCCAGCAGGGCGGCGGAGTGGGCGACAAAGCCCAGCTGCCGTCCCAAATCGGGTATGCGCGACAGTGAGAGGCCGATGAGTGCCAGCAGCAGGTAAACCGTGATGCCCAGCAGTTTGTCGAGGGCGGGCAGACAGGCTTTGGGCAGGCGGATAAAAAAGCCGAAAAAAAGCGGCGCGAGTATGCCGGTCAGGGTCAGCAGGTTGTTCATGGGCGGAGACAGCGGTTTTCAGACGGCCGGCAGCAGGCGGGCGGCCGTCTGAAAACAGGCGGGGCGGGTTATTGGTCGACAAATGCACGCTCGATCAGATAGTCGCCGCGCACGCCCATTTTGGGCGAGGCGGTCAGGCCGAAACTGTCGAGTACGGCGGCGGTGTCTTTGTTCATGGCGGTGCTGCCGCAGATCATGGCGCGGTCGTCCTGCGGATTGATGGGCGGCAGGCCGATGTCTTCAAACAGTTTGCCGCTTTTCATCAGATCGGTCAGACGGCCTTGGTGGACAAACGGTTCGCGCGAAACGACGGGATAATAAATCAGTTTGTCTTTGAGCATTTCGCCCAAGTATTCGTGTTCGGGCAGCTCGCGGGTGAAGCGGTCGTAATAGGCCAAATCCTGCTGGTAGCGCACGCCGTGCACCAGCACCACTTTTTCAAACTGTTCGTACACATCGGGGTCTTTGGTCAGGCTCAGGAAAGGCGCGATGCCGGTTCCCGTTGCCAGCAGGTAAAGGTGTTTGCCGGGATTGAGGTCGCCCAGAATCAGCGTGCCGGTGGGCTTTTTGCTGATGAGGACTTCGTCGCCGACTTTCAGGTGCTGCAAACGGCTGGTCAAAGGGCCGTCCTGAACTTTGATGCTGAAAAATTCCAGATGCTCTTCCCAATTGGCACTGGCCACGCTGTACGCGCGCATCAGCGGTTTGCCGTCCACCATCAGCCCCACCATCACGAACTGGCCGTTTTCAAAACGCAGGCTGTCGTCGCGGGTGCAGGTGAAGGTGAAATAGGCATCGGTCCAGTGGTGGACGGAGAGAACGGTTTGGGTATTGAATGCGGCCATAATGGTTTCGGGTCTTTCTGGGCTGGCGGCGGCAGAAAAAGGCGGGCGGTGTTTTCAGACGGCCTTGGCTGTCCGGTGCGGCCTCTTTGCGCAAAAATTCAAATTGTAAGGCAAATCATGAGGCTGCACAATCGCGGGCGGCGGTTTGTCCTGTTGCGGGCGAACCGTTATACTGCGCGGCTGAATGATCCGTTTTCAAGGCCGCCGCCATGCCTGCTTTCCCCGACACCGAACACCGCCGCCCGCTGCCCGTTATCGAACAGATTGTCCGGCGCGCTTCCGGTGCCCGTGCCAGTTCCGGCAACCAAATCGAAATCCTGCTCGACAGTACGGAAAATTTTCCCGAATGGGAGGCCGCGCTGCGGCAGGCACAGTCGAGCATCTGCATCGAAATGTATATTTTTGCGCGCAATGCGTTCGGGCGGAAAATCCGCTCGATTCTGCTGGAAAGGCTGCGGGCGGGTGTGGCCGTGGTGCTGGTGTATGACTGGCTGGGCAGTCTGCCCGCGCATATGAGCGGCTTTTTCCGTCCCCTCAAAGCCGCCGGCGCGCAGGTGTATGCCTACAATCCCCTGGGGCGGGCATCGGGCTTGGGCATCATCTCGCGCAACCACCGCAAATCGATTATTGTTGATGAGCAGACGGCCTTTGTCAGCGGGTTGTGCATTTCCTCGGCCTGGGCGGGCAATCCGGCCAAGGGCATTGCGGTATGGCGCGATACCGGTTTGAAACTGCGCGGGCCGGTGGTGCAGGACGTATTGGACGCATTTGCCGACACGCTGGCGGTATCGGGCGGCAAGCTGCCTCAGGCAGTCAAATGTTATGAGGCGGGCGAAGGTGTGTTTGCGGGAGAAGCCACGGCGCGGGTATTGGCCACGACGCCGCAAAACATCAACACTATGCGGCTGGATTTGAACCTGATCGGCTTGGCGCGGCAGAATCTGTGGATTACCGATGCGTATTTTATGCCGACGCGGATGTATGTCCAGGCACTGATTAATGCGGCCAAAGCGGGTGTGGATGTGCGGATTCTGGTACCGCGCACATCGGATATCCGCTGGATAGGTACAGTATCCCGCACTCAATACCGCCCGCTGCTCGATGCGGGCGTGCGTGTTTATGAATGGAACGGCACCATGCTGCACGCCAAGTCGGCGATTATCGACGGCGAATGGGCGCGGGTGGGCAGCACCAATCTGAATCTGTCGAGCTGGTATGCCAACCGCGAACTGGATATTTCCATCGAAGACAGCGGCACAGTGTATAAACTCGAACGCTGTTTTTTACGCGATTTGGAAAATGCCACCGAAGTGGTATTGGATGCGCAGCAGCACGCGGCATTGCGTCAGGAGCGCGAAAAAATATTTCAAAACCATAAGGCACTGCATTCGGGGCAGGTCAAAGGCGTGGTGCGGCAGGTGATACAGCTCAGCTATGCGTTTGATGCCACCCTGCCCGGCGTGCGGCCGGTGGCACCGTCCGAGGCTTGGGCATATTTGAGTATCGGTATTGCTGTTTTGCTGCTGGCGGTTTTGGTGTGGTTTGTGCCGCAGTTGGTGGTATGGCCGCTGCTGCTGGTGCTGCTGGCGGGCGGCGGCGGAACCACGGTGCAGGCGTTGCGGCAACTGCATACGCTGCGTCGGCAAAAGTCGCACGATCGGGCAGATAAAGTATGATTTGTTGAATATGTTCGGGTAAATCTTGGGTAGAGGTAAATATTGAATCGTAAAGTTGTTTAGTCCATCGAGGGAAAAATTTTGGGTTGCCTGTAACATTTTTGAGGCAACTGGAAGATTTTCCCTGTAATAGCATGAAATCATGCTTTCTCGTTTTCGGTCATCATAAATCCTTCCAAGACAAGCCCAGTTCGGCCAAGCGGTTCAGTTTCGCTTGGATACGCTCTGTTTCTTCGGGCAGATTTCCCAGCATGATAGCCCTTGCCTGCTCTTCGGTCAGTTCGCCGCGTATGCGTTCCATTGATATGACTTTATAAAAGTCTTTTGGCTCTGCGTTTTCCAGCGCAAAGCTGGCAACAATTTGCCGGTAAGAATCGCGTTCAATAGCGATTTCTTCAGGGGTGTAGCTAACGACTTTCGGGCGGTCGAATTCTTTCAATAATTCGGTTCGTCATTGTTCTTTCCTTTCCGGATGAATACAGTCTTTTATTTCATTCATCACGGCATCTGAAACCGCGATTGTTTCCGCGTCCATTGCAATAATTCCTCTGTCATAGGCAAGTTTGATGATTTATATCATGTATTTCTCTTGATAAAGTTGAAGTTGGTATTTTTCCGATAACACTGCCGGACAGATGGGTATCTGCCGGCTGTGTCCGGTTTTTCTCTGAGGGTTTTATTGCTTCAATAGGAATTTTCATTAAATGAAATGAAAATAATAAAATATTTCAATATGTTTGAGTGTGCATAATTGGCGGCAGGAGCGGCCGGTCTTTTAAGGCTGATGTGGTGGACTGTGTGCGGTCGGTCGGCGGAAGTTTCTGAATTTATTCGATATTCTGCACCTGTTCGCGCATTTGTTCGATTAAGACTTTCAATTCCACCGAAGCCTGTGTGCATTCGGCGGCGATTGCTTTGCTGCCCAGTGTGTTGGCTTCGCGGTTCAATTCCTGCATCAGAAAATCCAGCCGTTTGCCCGCGCTGCCTTTGTGGCTGCCGATGATGCGGCGTACTTCGGCGATATGGGTTTTCAGACGGCTGAATTCTTCGTCGATGTCGGCTTTCTGCATATAGACGGCAAATTCCTGCTGCAAACGGTCTTCACCGATGTCGGTGACTGCTTCGGCCAGCCGGGCGCGTATTTTTTCCAGATGGGCTTGGAGCAGATGGGGGAACAGTTCCTCCAGTGCTTCGACAATTTCCTGCATGGCATCGAGCCGTTCGGCCAGATGGGTCTGTAATTTTTCTCCTTCGCGGCGGCGCGATTGGGCGAATCCGTCTGCGGCCTCGGCGGCCAGTGCGCGCACGGTGTCGGCCAGTTCGTCCTGATGGTTTTCCTGTGCGGTCAAAACACCGGGGAATTTCAGAATATCGGCGACGGTCAGTTTGCCCAAGCCGTCAAATTCGTTGCGCCAGCGGCGGTTGAGTTCGGCCAGACGGGCCGCCAATTCGTGATTGACATTCAATCCGGCCGTCTGAACGGTATTTTGCAGTTGGATGCGGCATTCGATTTTGCCGCGCTGTGCGGCTTGGACGATGATGTCGCGCAGGCTGCTTTCCAGATGGCGCAGTTCATCGGGCATTTTGAACTGGATGTCGAGAAAGCGGTGGTTGACCGAGCGGATGTCGATCTGGATATGGCGGCTGCCGCATACGCCTGCGGCGCTGCCGAAACCGGTCATGCTGTATAGGCTCATGGCGCACTCCTGAGTTGTGTAATCAAGCAGGCAGAATATAGCACAGGGCGGCCGTGTTATAATGGCTGCCCGACGAAAAAAGGAAACACGATGAGTCATGTGATCCGCAGCGGCCGTGCGGCCGACGAGTTGCGCCCTGTGCGCATTACGCCGAATTTCCTGCCGCATACCGACGGCTCGGTATGGATTGAGTGCGGCAACACCCATGTGATTTGTACGGCGACGGTGGATGAGAATGTGCCGCCGTTTTTAAAGGGCAAAGGACAGGGGTGGGTGACGGCCGAATACGGCATGCTGCCCGCTTCGGCCGGTTCGCGTATGCGCCGCGAGGCGGCGGCGGGCAAGCAGTCGGGGCGCACGCAGGAAATCCAGCGGCTGATCGGGCGTTCGCTGCGTGCCGCGGTGGATTTGAGCCTGCTGGGCGAGCGGCAGATTCTGATTGACTGCGATGTGATCCGTGCCGACGGCGGTACGCGTACGGCGAGTATCACGGGGGCGTTTGTCGCACTGGCTGTGGCGGTGAAAAAGCTGCTGAATGCGGGGATTTTAATCCGCGACCCGCTCAAAGAAACCGTGGCTGCCGTATCGGTGGGCGTGGTGGGCGGTGTGCCGCTGTTGGATTTGGATTATCCCGAAGATTCGGGCTGCGACAGCGATGTGAATCTGGTGATGACCGGCAGCGGCAAAATCATTGAAATTCAAGGCACGGCCGAGGGTGCGCCGTTCGATTCCGACGAATTGGCGCAGTTGCTCGCGCTGGGACGCAAGGGTACGGCCGAATTGACGGCCATTCAGCAGGCGGCGTTTTCGGCGGCGTTTGATCCGTCCGGCGCGCGCTGACCGTTTGCCGGTCTGAATCCGGTTGCAGAAAAGGGGAAACCCCGGAAAACGCTGACGGTTTTCCGGGGCTTTGACTGTCTGCAATCGGACAATGGGTTTTACAGTTTATATGTTATATAGTATCATTCTGCTTTTCAGACAGATTCAGACGGCCCGGGGCTGCCGGTGCGGCTGCCGCCGAACGGCCGTCTGAAAACGGAAAGGCGGATATGTTGTTGACGGGAATGTTGCAGCGGCTGGCGGTTGCGCTGGGGGCGGCGGTGCCGGTGTGGGGCGCGTATTTTTGGGCGGTCGGTGCATGAAGATTGTGCTGGAAAACCTGACGGCCGGTTATGGCGGCAGGACGGTAGTGCGCGGTGCCGATATGTGTTTCGGTGCGGGGCAGATGTGGGCGGTGGTCGGTGCCAACGGCGCGGGTAAGTCCACGCTGCTGAAAACGGTTGTGGGGTTGTCGGCACCGGTATGCGGCCGGGTGGTTCGGCAGGGGCTGGTGCGTCGCGATTTGGCCTATCTGCCGCAGCGGTCGGAGATTGATCGCAGCCTGCCGCTGACGGTGTTCGAGTTGGCGGCGATGGGGTTGTGGCACGAAATCGGTTTTTCCGGCCGTGTCCGTCCGGCACAGCGGGAGCGGGTGCGGCGGGCGTTGGTGCAGGTGGGTATGTGGGATTCTGCCCGCCGTCTGATCGGCAGTTTGTCCGAAGGCCAGTTCCGGCGTGTGCTGTTTGCGCGGCTGTTGGTGCAGGAGGCCGCTTTTTTGCTGTTGGACGAGCCGTTTGATGCGGTGGACGCGGAAACTGCCGGTGTGCTGCTGAATGTGTTGCGCGACTGTAACCGTGCGGGGCGGGCGGTGGTGGCAGTGCTGCACGATTACGGACAGGTGCGTGCGTATTTTCCGTATACGCTGGTGCTGGCGGACGGCGGTATGCGGGCGGGGCGGACGGAGGAGGTGCTCGGAGCGTCTGTTCAGGCGGAAGAGGCCGTCTGAAAACGCTGTTGTGCGGCGGCGGTGTGCTGTTTGGCTGCTGCGGTTGCGGGCCGTGCTCTGTTTTCAGACGGCCTGTTGGTAGAAAGGCGGGGTATGTACGGATTCTTGGTTGAGCCGTTTGTCGAATTTGATTTTATGCGTTATGCGCTGGCATCGATTGTCTGCCTGTCGTTTTCTGCGGCACCGGTGGGCGTGTTTCTGGTGATGCGGCGTATGAGTCTGGCGGGTGATGCGCTCGGCCATGCGGTGCTGCCGGGCGCGGCGGCGGGCTATATGGCAGGCGGTTTGAGTCTGCCTGCCATGAGTGCGGGCGGCCTGATTGCGGGGCTGCTGACGGCATTGCTGGCCGGTGGGGTCAGCCGGTGGACGAATGTGAAGGAAGATGCCAATTTTGCCGCGTTTTATCTGATCAGTCTGGCGTTGGGGGTGATACTGGTCAGTGCGGGCGGCAGCAGCGTGGATTTGCTGCATCTGCTGTTCGGCTCGGTGCTGGCAGTGGACGTGCCGTCACTGCAATGGATGGCGGCGGCGGCCACGCTGACGGTGGCGGTTTTGGCGGTCGGGTACCGGCCGCTGCTGTTGGAGAGTGTGGATCCGCTGTTTTTGCGGACGGTGAACGGCAGAGGGGCGTGGTGGCATTCGGTATTTCTGGTGCTGGTGGTGGTGAATCTGGTAGCGGGTTTTCAGGCTTTGGGGACGCTGATGGCGGTGGGTATGATGATGCTGCCCGCAGTCAGTGCGCGCCTGTGGGCACGCAGTATGGGCGCACTGTTCGGTTTGTCGGCGGTGTTCGCGCTGCTGTGCGGTACGGCGGGGCTGCTGTTTTCGTATTATGCGGACATTCCGTCCGGCCCTGCGGTCATTCTGTTTTGCGGGGCGTGGTATCTGGTGTCCGTTGTGTTCGGCCGCGCAGGCGGTATCGTATGGAAAGGCGGTGTATCGGCCGCAGGAGGATCGTGGTAATGAAGGTAGTGGTAAGAAAAGTGGCCTGTCGGGTGTTTGCCGTGTCGCTATGGCTGTTGGCGGGTGCGGTGTCGGCCGCCCAGCTGCCGGTGCTGGCCGGTTTCAGTATCGTGGGAGATGTGGCCAAGGCGGTGGGCGGCAGCAAAGTGGCGGTTACGAATCTGATTGAAGCCGGTCAGGATGCCCATGCTTATCATCTGACCGGCAGCGGTGTGCGTAAAATCCGTGCGGCCAAGCTGGTGCTGCTCAACGGTTTGGGGTTCGAACCGGCCGATGTGCAGCGTGCGGTGCGCCAGAGTAAAGTGCCCTATGTCGAAGCGGCGGCGGGTATCGCGCCTATTGAGGCGGACCACAGCCATAGTCATCACGGTCATGACCACGGCGAGTTTGATCCGCATGTGTGGCACGACCCGGTATTGATGCAGACGTATGCCGCCAATGTGGCCGCTGCATTGGTCAAAGCCGATCCGGCCAACCGCGATTACTATCAAGGCCGTCTGAAAAGCTATATTGCCGAATTGAAGCAGCTCGATATCTATGCGCGCAGCCGGTTTAACCGCATTCCGGCGGGCAAACGCAGGGTTCTGACCGGACATGAGGCCTTTGCCTATTTGGGTAAACGCTACGGCATACGCTTTTACGCACCACAGGGTGCAGGTGAAGCACAGCCTTCGGCCAGACAGGTTGCCGCACTCATCCGCAGCCTGCGCCAAAACCGGGTCAAGGCAGTATTCGGCGAGTACGGAAAAGATATGCGCATGATTGAGCAGATTGCCCGCGGGAGCGGTGTAAAATTGGGCGGCAGACTGCATGCCGATACTTTGGGGAGCAGTACGGAGGCCGATACTTACATTAAAATGTTCCGGCACAATATCGATGTACTGGCCGATGCCATGCAGTAAGCGGCCGGCTGGCCGTCTGAAAAACAGCTGCGGGAAAACTTGACCTTATTCGGAAAATCGATTAGATTTAGCGTTTTGCGCCGATTTGATACAGCTTGCGGGCGGAACAGCTAAAGCGGTAGGCAGCGGGAAGCCCGCTGCGCTTTGAGCCCGTTGTGTCGCACATCGGGCTTTGTTGTATGGTTTGAACGCATATGATTATTTTGAACGAGGTCTCCAAGCGTTATCCGACGGCCGGGAAAGGCTGGTTCAGCGCAGTATCGCCGTTGAGCCTCAGTATCGGGCAGGGCGAGATTTTCGGCCTGATGGGCTATTCGGGCGCGGGCAAATCCACACTGCTGCGCCTGATTAACCTGCTGGAACGGCCCGACAGCGGCACGGTAACGGTAAACGGGCAGGAACTGACCGCCATGAACGCCGCCCAGCTGCGCCGCGCCCGTCAGAATATCGGTATGGTGTTCCAGCAGTTTAACCTGCTGGCCAACCGGACCGTAGCCGACAATGTGGCTTTTCCGCTGGAAATTGCCGGCTGGCCGTCTGAAAAAACGGCCGTGCGGGTGAAGGAATGTCTGGAAATCGTCGGTTTGGCCGACCGTGCCGCGCATTATCCCGCCCAGTTGTCGGGCGGCCAGAAACAGCGGGTCGGCATTGCCCGCGCACTGGCACCCAGCCCGCGTGTGATTCTGGCCGACGAGCCGACTTCCGCACTCGACCCGGCCACCACCCGCAGTGTGCTGGCCTGTTTGGAAGACATCAACAAACGCTTCAACGTTACCGTCGTCATCGTTACCCACGAAATGAGCGTGTTGCGCCGCCTGTGCCACCGTGCCGCGCTGCTGCACAAGGGGCAGCTGGTCGAAGTGGTGGACGTTGCGGGCAACCAAATCCGCGCCCAATCGGCCATCGGCCGCGAACTGACTCAGGAGGATTGAGATGGACGCTGCTTTTTGGGAACGTGTCGTGCAGACCGTTTCGGCCATGCGCGGCGAAATTGTGCAGGCTTTGTGGGAAACTTTTGTGATGGTAGGTCTGTCCACCACATTTGCTGTTTTGTTCGGTACCGTGCTCGGTGTAGCTCTGTTTGTCAGCGGCAGCCGCCAGCTTTATTACAGCCGCAGTATATATTTCCTGCTGGACAATCTGGTCAACCTGATGCGTGCGTTTCCGTTTGTGATTCTGATGATTGCCATGATTCCTGCCACCCGCGCCGTTGTCGGCACGACCATCGGGCCGGTGGCCGCATCGCTGGTATTGAGCGTGTCGGGCATGTTCTATTTTGCCCGTCTGGTGGAGCAGAACCTGCGCGAAGTCCCGCGAGGCGTGATTGAAGCGGCCATCAGTATGGGCGCGACACCGGCAGACGTGATTCGGAAAGTCCTGCTGAACGAAGCCCGTGCAGGCATGGTGTCGAGCATCACTGTTTTGGCCATCGGCCTGCTCTCGTACAGCGCGGCGGCCGGCATGATCGGCGGCGGCGGCTTGGGCGACTTGGCCATCCGCTACGGCTACTACCGCTATCAAACCGAGATGATTGTCTTTATTGTCGCTATTTTGGTGCTGCTGGTGATTCTGATGCAGGGCAGCGGCAACCGGCTGGCGCGCAAACTGGACAAACGTTGATTTTGTTACCCTGCTATTTGATGAAATGGAGAATATAATGAACGCAGTAATGAAAACCTTCTCATTTACCGCACTGGCACTGGTACTGGCCGCCTGCGGCGGTCAGAAACAGGAAACCGCACCTGCGGCCGCTTCCGAAGCTTCCGCCGCTTCTGCGCCGACGGCAGCGGCCGAGAAAAAGGAAATCGTCATCGGTACCACCGTCGGCGATTTCGGCGATATGGTGAAAGAGCAGATTGAGCCGCTGCTGAAAGAAAAAGGTTACAGCGTGCGCCTGGTGGAATTTACCGATTACGTGCGCCCGAATCTGGCCTTGGCCGAAGGCGAACTGGACTTGAACGTTTTCCAGCACAAACCGTATCTGGACAACTTCAAAGCCGAACACAAGCTGGACATCACCGAAGTCTTCCAAGTGCCGACCGCGCCGCTGGGTCTGTATCCGGGTAAACTTGCTTCACTGGACGACGTGAAAGAGGGCAGCACCGTATCCGCGCCGAACGATCCGTCCAACTTTGCCCGCGCGCTGGTGATGCTGGACGAATTGGGCTGGATTAAGCTGAAAGAAGGCGTGAATCCGCTGACGGCCTCCAAAGCCGACATTGCCGAAAACCCGAAAAATATCCAAATCGTCGAGCTGGAAGCCGCACAGCTGCCGCGCAGCCGCCAAGATGTCGACTTCGCGGTGGTAAACGGCAACTACGCCATGAGCAGCGGCATGAAGCTGACCGAAACCCTGTTCCAGGAGCCGAGCTTCGCTTATGTGAACTGGGCGGCCGTGAAAACTGCCGACAAAGACAGCCAATGGTTGAAAGACGTGAACGACGCGTACAATTCCGAAGCCTTCAAGTCTTACGCGCACAAACGTTTTGCCGGTTACAAATATCCCGCTTCATGGGGTGAAAACGCTGTTACCGGTGCGCAGGCCGAAGCTGCTTCCGCCGCTTCCGCCACCAAGTAATTCCGGTGCAGTTGAGGCCGTCTGAAAAACGCGTTCCGCCGTTTTTCAGACGGCCTTTTTCCGGTTTGCTATACTGGTATCGGTTACGGGGTTGGGTAGAACCGTAGTTGTCGGATTCTCGAATCCGGCAACCGATAAAATCAATATGCCGACCGACCGGAATGTGATTTGCCGAAACGGCGGCGGCATATCCGGCGTTATCCCTTGCGCCGTTTGACCGGTTTGCCCGCGCCGTGCGTCCCCTGTTGGAAAAGAGGCTGTTTGATGGATTTGACCGAAACCCTGATCGACAGCGAGCCGGTTTTCGACGGTTCGTTTCTGAACATTTCCCACGACCGCGTGCGCCTGCCCGACGGCGGCGAAGGGCGGCGGATCGTGGTGCGCCACCCCGGCGCGGCCTGTGTGTTGGCGGTAACGGACGACAACCGTGCGGTGCTGGTGCGCCAGTGGCGGCATCCGGCAGGCGGCGCGCTGCTCGAACTGCCGGCCGGCAAGCTGGATGCGGGCGAAGACCCGGCGCAATGTGCTTTGCGCGAATTGGCCGAAGAAACGCCTTATACGGCCGGGCGCGTATCCCTGATTGCCGTGTTCTACACCGCACCCGGTTTCTGCGACGAAAAAATGTATCTCTACCGGGCTCACGGCGTGCGCGGGGACAGCGGCTTGTCGCCCGATGCCGACGAATTTGTCGAAACCGTGCTGCTGGATCGAAAACAAGTGCGCGCCGCGCTTTCAGACGGCCGCATTCAGGACGCGAAAACCATTATCGGCCTGCAAAACTGGCTGTTGGAAAACGGAGGGGAAAGGACATGATGCGTATCGAGCCGGTAACGGCATTTGACGATAATTATATCTGGCTGCTGGTGTCGGACGGCGAAGCGGTGTGCATCGATCCGGGACAGAGCGCGCCGGTGGCCGAGTACCTGCAACGAAACCGTCTGCGGCTCGCCCAAATATGGATTACCCACCTGCACGGCGACCATACCGGCGGCATAGAAGATTTGAAAAAACAGTTTCCCGACTGCCGCGTGTTCGGCGGCGGCGATATTGCGGCGCGCACCCATGATGCCTCCGGGAGCAGTGTGTTGGGCTTTGCGGGCTGCCGTGCCGAAGTGTGGGCGGTGCCGGGGCATACCGACCAACACTTGGCCTATCTGCTGCACGGTTCGGACGGCCGCCTGCACGTTTTCTGCGGCGATACGCTGTTTTCCGCCGGCTGCGGGCGCGTGTTCAGCGGCACGGCACAGGATTTGTACCGCAGCCTGCAACGCTTCGACAGTCTGCCGCCCGATACCCTGTTTTATCCCGCCCACGAATACACCGCCGCCAATCTGGATTTTGCCGCCCATATCGAGCCGGACAATAGCGACATCGCCGCCGCACAGACAGCGGCCGCCGATACCCCCACGCTGCCGGTTACGCTGGCGCACGAGCGGCGCATCAATCCGTTTCTGCGCATCATGCAACCTGCGGTGCGTGCGGCCGTCCGGCGCGAAATGCCTGAAACGGACGACACGCCTGAGGCGCGGTTTGCTGCCCTGCGCGACTGGAAAAACCGCTTTTAGCCGCACCTTTACGTAAACCGGCTTCATCGGGGCGGCGAATCGGTTTACAATGCCGCCCTGATTGTGGCCGTCTGAAAACACAGAATATGCAGAAAACTTCCAAACTTCCCTATTTTTTACTGGCTGTTGCCGCTTTTGCGGCCGACCAATTGAGCAAAATACTGGTTTTGTCGAAATTTGAGTATGCCGAACGGCTTAATGTGATTCCCGGTTTTTTCGACCTCACTTTGGTGTACAACCCCGGTGCGGCATTCAGCTTTCTGGCCGACGCGGGCGGCTGGCAGAAATATTTTTTTCTGGTGCTGGCGGCGGTTATCTGCATCTGGCTGGCACGCAGCATAGTGAAAGACGAGTTCGGCGCCTGGGGCAAATGGGGCGCCGCGATGATTATCGGCGGCGCATTGGGCAATGTGGCCGACCGCCTGCAACACGGCCATGTCGTCGATTATTTTCTGTTTTACTGGCAAAACTGGTATTACCCCACTTTCAACGTAGCAGACTGCTTTATCTGCACCGGCGCGGTACTGCTGGTAATCGACGGCTTCAAACAGCCGAAGAAAAAGACGGAACAGGCCGTCTGAAAACGGCTTTGGCAAGGATATAGAACCGTGAACGACAAAACCATTACGCTGGCCAACCCGCGCGGCTTCTGCGCAGGTGTGGATCGTGCCATCAGCATTGTCGAGCGCGCGCTGGAAGCATACGGCGCGCCGGTTTATGTGCGGCACGAAGTCGTGCACAACCGGTTTGTGGTGGACAATCTGCGCGAAAAAGGCGCGGTATTTATCGACGATCTGGCCGATGTGCCCGAAGGTGCGACGCTGATTTATTCGGCGCACGGCGTGAGCAAGGCGGTGCAGGCCGAAGCGGCGGCGCGCGGGTTTCAGGTATTCGATGCCACCTGCCCGCTGGTGACCAAAGTGCATAAAGAGGTGGCGCGGCTGGACGAGCAGGGTTATCAGATTATCATGATCGGCCATGCGGGGCATGTCGAAGTGGAAGGCACGATGGGGCAGCTGCCGGAAGGCAAAATGCTGCTGGTGGAAACCGTGGACGATGTGGCCGCTTTGGTGCCGGACAATCCCGACAAGCTGGCTTATGTCAGCCAGACGACTTTGTCGGTCGATGAAACGCGCGACATCATCGCCGCCTTGCAGGCGCGCTTCCCCACCATTAAAAACCCGCACAAAGAAGACATCTGCTATGCGACGACCAACCGCCAGAAAGCGGTCAAAGATTTGGCGGCCGAATGCGATATTGTGATTGTGGTCGGTTCGCCCGCTTCGTCCAACAGCAACCGCCTGCGCGAAGTGGCGGCCAATTTGGGCGTGGATGCGTATATGGTGGACAATGCCTCCTATCTGGAAGCGCAATGGTTTGCAGGCAAACAGAAAGTCGGCGTGACGGCGGGGGCGTCGGCACCGGAAGTGCTGGTGCAGGAGGTGGTGTCGCGCATACGCGAATGGGGGCATGAAACCGTTGTCGAAGGCGAAGGCGCGGCCGAAAGTATTGTGTTTGTACTGCCCAAAGCCCTGCGCGGAGCGTAGCGGACCGGGTCATGGCCATGAAAAACCTCTGTACGGTTCAGATTCCGTACAGAGGTTTTTTGCGGCCGGGCGGTTTAAACCACAATCGCGCCCAGCGAATCGGTGGGCTTGAAAGCGGCCAGAATGCCTTCGATGATACCGACCACACCGGGAATAAACGTCCAGCTGAACAGAAAATACAGAATGCCCGCCCAAACCCGTCCGGCACAGAATTTGTGGACGCCGAAACTGCCGAAGAGCAGTGCCATGGCGACATACAGGGCTTTGTTGCAGGTATGCGGATAAGTGGAAGCGTAGGATACGGGCTGCATGGTGTCTTTCCTTTCTGAATCGGGCAGGTGCCTAACATGGCGCGCGCAGGCGGAATTTAAAGGCGGCCTAATGTAAAGAAGCGGCAAAGGCGGGACGGGCAGGGTGGTCAGAAACGCAGGTAATGACGTTCGGAAACAAAAGCGTGCAGTGGGCGGTCGTGCGACTCGTGCGGCAGACGGTCGGCCAGCTGGCAGGCAAAACCGGCGGCGATGCGCCTGGGTGCAAACGGGCAGCGTGCCAGCGTGGCATCGTAATAGCCGCCGCCCTGACCGAGGCGGAAACCCTGCCGGTCGGCGGCGACGACGGGAATGATGAGTGTGTGCAGCTTGTCGGCACGGATGCGTTTGCCTGCAAATTGGGGGATTTTCAGACGGCCTTTGGCGCGTTCGGCCGTCTGATTCGGACGGTAGGGCGTGAACCACAGGCGCAGGCGGCCGCGTTCGATGTAGGGCAGGTAAACCTGTGCGCCGCGCTGTCGGGCGGTTTTCACCAGAGCCAGCAGCGACATTTCGCTGCCTACCGGCCAATACAGCGCGATTTTGCACCCGCGTTTGACCAGCGGTTTAAGGCGGCGGACAACGGCCGCTTCGGCCCGCCGGCGGGTATCGCGCGGCAGGTGGAGACGGGCGCGGCGGAAGCGGCGGCGCAGTTCGGCTTTGTCGGCGGCGGGGTTCATGACAGGGCGAGTTTGAAGATTTTCGACCGGCGGCCGTTTTCGCGGTATTCGGCCAGCCGCTGCGGCGGCAGCTCATCGGGGGAGGCCGTCTGAAAACCGCGTTCGGCAAACCAGTCGCCGGTGTGGGTCGTCAGGGCGAACAGGGTGTCGGCACCGCCTGCGCGGGCTTGTGCGGCGATGTGTTTGAGCAGGTGTTCGCCGTAGCCGCTGTCCTGCGTGTCGGGCGAAACGGCCAGACAGGCCAGTTCGGCCGTTTTGCCGTGGTGTTTCAGCGCAGCGCAGCCGTAGATGTGGCGGTCGTGTTCCAAAACCCAGAATTCGCGGATGTGTTCTTCCAGATAGCGGCGGCTGCGCGGGCGCAGAATGCCGGCCGCTTCCAGCGGGCGGATCAGGGCGGTGATGTGCGGAATGTCGCGGTTGCGCGCGGCGCGGATATTCATAAAGGGCGCGTTGGACAGCGAGGTGCCGGTACCGTTGCGGGTGAACAGTTCGCCGATCAGGCCGCCGTCGGCCAGTCCCGACAGAATCTGGCTGCGCGCCACACCGTTTTCCACCGCGTAAACCGCCGCTTCCAAAACGCGTGTCTGCGCGGCATCAATCAGGCCGTCTGCCAGCAGTTTGCGCGCTTCGGGGGCGGAAAGGTTGGAAATCAGGCCGTCTGAACGGTCGAGAATGCCGTCCTGTTCGGTGAGGAAAATCAGTTTTTCCGCACCCAGTGCCACGGCGGTATCGCGTGCGATGTCGGTCATGCTCAGGTTGTAGGTTTGACCGCCCAGCGATGCGCCCAAGGGGCTGATGAGGACGACGGCATGATCCAGATGGCGGCGGATGCTGTCGGCATCGATTTTGCGCACGCGGCCGGTGTAGCCCATATCGATTCCGTCGATGATGCCGTAGGGGCGGGCGGAAAGATAGTTGCCCGAAGCTGTATTGGGGCGCAGTCCGCGTTGCGGCGACTGGCTCATGGCGGCGGAGAGTGCGGCTTCGATGTCGGCGCGCAGCAGGCCGCAGGCCTGTTTGGCCGCAGCCAGGGCGGTTTCGTCGGTGATGCGGCGGTTTCGGTGGTAACGCGGTGTGTGGCCGGCGGCTTCGGTCAGGCGGTTGATTTGGCGGCGGGAACCGTGCACCAGTACGAGCCTGACCCCCAGGCCGGACAGCAGGTTGAGATCGGCGGCCAGTGCGCGCAGCACGGGCGGATCCAGCAGGGCGCTGGCCAAGCCGATAACCAGTGTTTTACCGCGCAGATAATGGATATAGGGCGCGGCTTCGCGGAAATCGCGGACGAAAACGGAAGCGGTGTGCATATTCAGACGGCCTGTGCGGACGTTCAGGCCACGCCGTAGCGTTCGCGGTAGGCGCGGACGGGTTCGAGGTGCGCGGCCAATTCGGCGCGGTTTTCCAGGAGGGCGAGCAGGTCGCGCAGATTGGCGACGGCGATGACGGGCAGGCCGTACTGCTGTTCGACTTCCTGTACGGCCGACTGTTCTCCCGTGCCTTTTTCCATGCGGTCGAGCGCGATGGCGACGGCGGCGGGAACTGCACCTTCGGCTTCTATCAGTTTTACCGATTCGCGCACCGATGTGCCGGCCGAAATCACATCGTCGATAATCAGCACGCGGCCTTTGAGCGGCGCGCCCACCAATACGCCGCCTTCGCCGTGGTCCTTGGCTTCTTTGCGGTTGTAGGCAAACGGCACGTTGATGCCTTGTTCCGCCAGCATCATGGCGGTGGCGGCGGCCAGAATAATGCCTTTGTAGGCGGGGCCGAACAGCATATCGAAGCGGATTTTGCTCTCGATGATTGCCCGGGCGTAGAAACGCGCCAGCGCGAGGGTGGACGCACCGTCGTTAAACAGCCCGGCGTTGAAGAAATAGGGCGACAGGCGGCCGGCTTTGGTGGTGAATTCGCCGAATTTTAAAACGTTTTGTTCGAGCGCGAATCGGAGAAAATCTTGGCGGAAGTCGGACATGGCGGCGGCCTTTGCGGTAAAGGGGACAATAATCTGACAATTATAAGCGATGCGCGGCGGAAACTGAACGGCTGTTTGCGGGAAAGCCTGCCGTATCAGGCCGTCTGAAACGCTGCATTGTATTATTCAGGCGGCCTGTGTCAGGGATAGAAGGGGCTTGGGAATCGAACCATAACAGGCCTACTTTAATCGTGTATGGAGATTCTGTATGGTTTGATGCCGGATTCGGGAATCCGGCCTACTTGTGCGGTTTCCGTATTGCCTGTTTGGCTTCGTACGGAACTTGCCCTGATGCAGGTCGGATTTTCAAATCCGACAGTTGTTGATTTTGTCAGTTGGTTGTCGGATTCAAGAATCCGACCTACGTTTCTGCTGTTGCAGATTTTCCGGTTTCAGACGGCCTCTGCAACAGGCAGGAATGACCGCTTTGTCTTGGTGGATTTTGTCGGATTTGAAAAGCTGCGGTATAGGTACGGGATAGGTAGGTCGGATTTTCGAATCCGACCTTATGTTGATTTTGTCAGTTTTTTTGAAACCGGTAAGTTTGTTGTTGCCGATTGTCGGATACCAGTATCCGACCTACTTGTGTATTGCTGTTTGGATTTTTTAAAAACGTGCGACTGTTTCAGACGGCCGGTTTGTCGGCGGGACGGTGCAGGGCGGGGTCGCTGCGGTAGGAAACATACCAGATGGCGAGTCCGCCCAGCGCGAGCAGGCAGCCGACGGTGCCGGTGGATGTCCAGCCGTATCCTGCCTGAATGGCCAAACCGCCGAGAAACGGCCCCAGGGCGTTGGCGACGTTGAACGCGCTGTTATTGAGTGCGCCCGCCATGGTTTGCGCGGTGGGGGCAACGTCCATTAGGCGCACCTGCATCAGTGTGCCGATACTGGCACCGATGCCGATGAGCACGACAATCAGGCAGACCGCCCACAGCAATTGTGCCGCCCACGGGAAGAACGCCAGAGACAGTGCACTCCACATCAACAGGGCGGCAATGCAGGGCATCAGACGGCGGCCGCCGGCAAAGCGCGGCACCACAATATTGCCCAGCGTCATGCCCACGCCGAACAGTGCCAGTACGGGCGGCACGGCCGCTTCGGATACGCGGGTTACTTCCGTCAGCGTGGGTGCGATGTAGGTGTATACGGCAAACAGGCCGCCGAAGCCGATCGCGCCGGTAAAAAGCGTCAGCCAGACCTGCCGGTTGGCCAGTGCGCCCAATTCGCGCAGTGGCGACATATCGCCGCCCTGCATATGGTTTTTCGGCTGGAAAACGGCCACGGCGGCTGCGGTGGCGGCGGCCAGTACGGACACAATCAGAAAGCAGCTGCGCCAGCCTGCCGATTGGCCGAGCCACGCAACGGCAGGGACACCGACAATGCAGGCCACTGTCAGGCCCGTCATCATCAGGCCGACAGCCTGCGCACGCCGTGCGGGCGGAACCAGTGAAGCGGCCACCGTCGCGCCCACGCCGAAAAACGCGCCGTGCGGCAGGCCGCTGACAAACCGCCAAACCAACAGGGCGGGATAACTTTCGGCCACGGCGGCAGCCAGATGGCTGAGCGAAAAAGCCGTCATCAGCCACAACAGCAGCGTGCGCCGCGACAGCCGCGCCCCCAGCACGGCAATGGCGGGCGCACCGACGACCACGCCCAGCGCGTAGGCCGAAATCAGATGCCCCGCCTGCGGTTCGCTGACGGCCAAATCGGCAGCGATTTGGGGAACCAGCCCCATGGCGGCAAATTCGGTGGTGCCGATGCTGAAACCGCCGAGCGCAAGCGCAAACAGCAGCCGTTTGGGGTGGGGGACGGGGGAGGTGTGTGTCATGGGGGTGTCATCAAAACAGCAAAAACAGCGGAAAAATCCGCTGTTGAAGAAAAGTAATATGATAACAAAATCGGTGTGGCGGGAAAACCCGTGCTGTCAGGCCGTCTGAATGCGCAGTGCGGGAAACCTGCTGCGCCCGTTTTGGCTGCACAAAAATCCGCTACCTGTTTCAGACGGCCCGGGCGTGCCGGTGCTGCATTACAGGCCGTGGACGGCGAAGCGGCCTTCCAACGGTGCAAAAGTTTTCTCGCCTGCGGCCTGTCCGATACCGCCGAACACCATTTGCGCGCGCAGCGTCCAAGTGGCGGGAATCTGCCATTCGCGCGCAACGGCCGCGTCAATCAGCGGGTTGTAGTGTTGCAGATTGGCGCCGATGCCCGCTGCGGCCAGCGTGGTCCAGACGGCATATTGGTGCATGGCATCGGTATGTTCCGCCCAGACGGGAAAATTGTCGGCGTAGGTTGGGAATTTTTCCTGCAGGCTTTTGACGACGTCTTGGTCTTCAAAAAACAGCACGGAACCGGCCGCCGCTTTGAACATATTCAGTTTCTGTTCGGTAGCGGCAAAATTTTCCGCCGGGACGACGGCGCGCAGCGCGTCTTCGGCAAACTGCCACAGTTTTTCGTGTTCCGCGCCGAACAGCACCACCACGCGGGTGGATTGCGAATGGAAAGAAGACGGGGTGTGCAGTACGGCGTGTTTGACGATGTCGGCCACTTCGGCAGCCGGCAGCGGCAGGTTGCGGTTGAGGGCGTAAACGGAGCGGCGGGTTTCGGCCGCCTGTTGGACGGTTTGGTAAGTCATAACGGTTTCCTTATGGATTGATGGATTCAAGTATGGGAAAACAGGTGCGGGTCAGCGTTTGCCGCGCAGGTTGTCCAAGGCCCATGCACCGCCGCCTGCGGCAGACAGGTAGAGAAAGACAAAGCAGAACAGGACGGCCGGTTCGCCGCCGTTCATCAGCGGCAGCAGCGGGGCTTTGGCTGCGTGTGCCATAAAATAGGCAACCGCCATCTGGCCGGACAGGATAAAGGCAACCGGACGGGTAAACAGGCCCAGCAGGAGCAGCAGGCCGCCGAATACTTCCAAAATACCGGCCAGACCGGGCAGGGAGAAGAGCTGCAAATCGGCAAAGTATTCCATATACGGCATACCGAACAGTTTGGCCGTGCCGTGGAGCATAAAGAGATAGGCGGTAACGATGCGCAAAACCGACAGCAGTACAGGTTGGAATTTAGACAGGGCGTTCATAGGGGCTTTCTGAAAAGGTGGAGGTTGTCCGCACGCGGGCGGAAAGGAAGTTGCAGTATAGCGGTTTGTCGGCTGCTGGGATAGAATCCGCGCGTTGATGCACCATTTCTTGACAAGAAAGTATGGATACCCTGTTCAGCCTGAAAGTATTCCGCCAAGTGGTCGAGTGCGGCAGTTTTACCAAGGCGGCCGACAAACTCAATATTTCCAATGCCATGGCCAGCAAATATGTCAGCCATCTGGAAAAAAGCATCGGTGCCAAGCTGTTGATGCGCAACAGCCGCAGCCTGCACCTGACCGAAGCCGGCAGCCAGTATTACCGCGAAAGCAGTTATGCGCTGGATATGCTGGACAATGCGGCAGAAAAGGCCGCAGGCGGGCGCGAAGTGCCGCAGGGCGAGTTGAAAATCACGGCACCGCTGTGGTTTGCCAATGATTTTTTTGCTGCCTACCTGTGTGAATATTCGGAACGTTATCCCGATGTGTCACTCAATATCACGCTGGAAAACAAGCTCAGCAATCTGATTGCCGAAGGTTACGATCTGGCGTTGCGGGTATCGCGCGAACCGAATCCGTCTCTGATTGTACGCAAATTGGGCGAGGTGCATTTTTATATGGTGGCGTCCGCCGCTTATGCCGGCCGTTACGGGCTGCCTGAGGACATTGCCGGCCTGGCGCAACACCGGCTGGTGCTGCCGGCCTATACGGCCGCTCTCGATGTGTTGGAAGATGAGGCGGGCCGGCAGGTGCCTTATCCGATGTCGCACGTGATGCGCAGTAACAACAGCATTATGATTCACAGTCTGATACGCAGCGGTGCCGGTATCGGTTTTATGCCCGAATGGCTGGCACGCGGCAGTCTGGCCGACGGCAGTCTGCACAGGGTGCTGCCGCAGTACCGCCACAAGGGCGTTACGCTGTATGCTGCGTATACCGACCGTGCCTATCTGACTGCCAAAGTACGCAGCTTTATCGACTTTATTGCCGAAAAAAGCCGGCAGTATATCGGTTCGGATACAGAGGCCGTCTGAAAATACGGTATGGAAAAACCGGCCGGGACAGCTTTCCCGGCCGGTCTGTATTTTTGTCGCTGTGCCCGGTGTTTTCAGACGGCCTCTGTCCCTTCGGGACGCTGTTTGGTGCGGATAAAGAGGGTCAGTACCGAAGCGGCTGCCAGCATCAGCCCGGCAGTCGTCATGGCGCGGACGGGGTCGCCGCCCAGAACGGTTTCAAAAATGCTGCCGAAAGTAAAGGTCTGAATCAGCATCGGAATCACAATCATCATATTGATGATGCCCATGTAAGTACCCAGACGCGCCTGCGGAATTTCGGCTGTGACGATCAGGAAGGGAATACCCATCATCGATGCCCAGGCGATGCCGAAACCGATCATCGGTACCAGCAGCAGGTAGGGGTGCGAAATCAAGGGGAAGACCAGCAGGGCGGCCGCCGCCAGTGCCACGCAGACGGCATGGATATATTTGGCGGCATAGCGGCGGGTAAAGTAAATCAGGCCGAAGGCGGCAATAAAGGTAATGAAGTTGTAGAAGCCGTTGACAATACCGGTGTGTGCGGCGGCCAGTTCGAGCGCGGTCTTGCCGCCCGACAAATCCCAAGCGACAGTTTTAGCCATGGTGGGCGTAACGAACTGCCAGTAGATAAACAGGGCATACCATTGGAACAGGTATACCAAAGCCAGCCGCCGCAGTGCGGACGGCATTTGGAAAATGGCCGCAGTAATGTCTTTGAGCGCTTCCACCAAACCCATCAGGCCGCGCGGTTTGGCGCGTATGGCCGCCAATTCGGCCTTGCTCGGCGGGTATTCCTGCGTGGAGAATACGGAAATCAGCACGGTGCCGATGGAGCAGAATGCACCGATATAGAACGATCCGTATACCCAATACGGAATGCCCGAAGCGGCCGTGCCGGAAATGGTGCTTTGAAACAGCGGCATCGACAGGTTGGCCAAGATGGCGCCGAAACCGGTAAACATCGACTGCATCAAGAAGCCCTTGCTGCGCTGGTTTTCCGGCAGCGTGTCGGCGACAAAGGCACGGTAGGGTTCCATCGCGGTATTGTTGCTGATGTCGAGCAGCCACAGCATCAGCACGGCCATCCACAGTGCGGTTACGTGCGGGAACAGGAACAGCGCGATGCTGCACCCGATGGCGCCGATCAGGAAATACGGCCGCCGCCGTCCGAGGCGGTGCACCCAGGTGCGGTCGGAAAGTGCGCCGATAATCGGCTGCACTATCAGGCCGGTAACCGGACCTGCGGCATTCAGCAGCGGCAGTTCGGCCGGATTGGCACCGAGAAACTGGTAAATCGGATTGACGGCACTCTGCTGCAAGGCAAAGCTGTACTGAATGCCGAAGAAGCCGAAGTTCATCAGCATGATTTGGCGCAGGGTAAGTGCGGTGCGTGCGGCGGTATTCATAAAGGTTTCTGCCTGTTCGTGGAAAAAACGGCTGCGGCATATTGGCGGCAAACTGTGCCGCAGGCCGTCTGAAAAAACAGCCGCATCATCCGCTGCGCAACAGGGTGTACGGCGTGTCCGTTATTTACAATATAATGCTGCGGGTTGTGCCGCCCAAAGTTTCGGTGATTTCGAAGGTTTTGGCGGCTGCATCGGCGAGCAGTTTGGCGGATACGCCCGCTTCGGTGTTGTCCCACACGATTTCCAGCCGGTTCTCGTCCAAGGTGTTGACGCTGAATTCGCCGTCGAAAGCAGGCGAAGTGTTGCGGAATTTCAGCAGATTGAACAGTTGCTGTACCACGGGACGGCGCACGGTTTCGTCGATTTCCGCCAGCGTGTAGTAATGGCGGTTGATGTTGCGGCCTTCTTTGGTGCGCTCCAAAAGCTCGATGTCGTTTTCACCCGCCAGCAGGCCGACGTAGTAAATTTGCGGAATACCCGGTGCGAAACATTGCAACACCCGTGCCAGAATATAGGCTTGGTCGTTGTTGCCCAAGGCGGAATAGTAGGTGCAGTTGATCTGATAGATGTCCAGATTGTTGTATTCCGCGCTGCTGTATTTTTTCTTGACGTTGGCACCTTGTGCATACAGAGCTTCGCGGGTGGCTTCGCATTCTTCGTCCGTCATCAGGTCTTTTACGTCCACCACGCCGATACCGTCGTGCGTGTCCAGCGTGGTGAACTGTTTGCGCGGGCAGACGGCCAGCCAGTGTGCCAGGCGGTCTACGCGGCCGCTGAACAGGGTGTGCAGCACCAGCATGGGTAGGGCGAAATCGTATACGTAATAACCGTGTTCGGCGATTTTCAGCTGAATGGTGTAGTGTTCGTGGATTTCGGGCAGTACGGCAACCTGGTGCGCATCCAGCGTATCGGCGCATTCTTTCAGCGTCTGCCAGATGTCGGGTTCGACAAAGAAACAGTCGGTACCGATGCGCTTGTTGGCATAGGCAAAAGCGTCCAGGCGGATAATCGATGCACCCTGCCGGGCCAAAAAGGTCAGATTGTCTTTGATGAACTGTTTGGTCACGGGGGCGGTAACGTCCAAATCCACCTGTTCTTCGTCAAAGGTACACCACACTTTTTCCGAAGTGCCGTCTGAAAATTCCGCCATGCGGTAGGGTGCGCGCGGCTTGCGCTTGTAGATGGCGTCTACCTGTTCGGCTGTCGGCTCGCCGCCGGGCCAGAATTCCTTGTAGCGGATAAAGAGGCTGCGGTAGGCGGATTCGTCTTTGTTGGCCAGAAAATCTTGGAAATAGGGCGATTGGGCGGAAATGTGGTTGACCATAAAATCAAACATCAGATCGTATTTTTCTGCCAGCACGCGCACATCTTCCCAGTTGCCGAATGCGGGATCGACCTGTGTATAGTCCATCGGCGCGAAACCGCGGTCGCCGGAAGAGGGGAAGAAAGGCAGTATGTGGATACCGCCGATCACGCCGTCCATGTGCTTTTCCAACACGCTTTTTAAATCTTTCAGGTTGCTGCCCAAGCTGTCGGCATAGGTAATCAGCATGGCTTGGTTTTTGATGCCCATGGTCGGTATTCCTTGAAAAGAAATGTTTGTAGAATATCTGGATTGTAATAATTTGAAAGTCGTCAATGTATTATACTAACACACAATTTGCGTCCGACAAGCGGCCTCAGGTCATTATTTTCGATTGGGACGGCACGCTGGCCGATACGGCTGGGCCGATTGTGGCCGCTATGCGTGCGGCGTTTGCCGAAAACGGTCTGACACCGCCGCCGTCTGAAACAGTCAGGCAGCTGATCGGTTACAGCCTGCCGGTGATGGTGGCGCGTTTGGCGGCCGATTGCGACAGCAGTGTGCAGGCGCGCATTATGCGCAGCTATATGCTCGGTACGCTCAATCCCAATAACGGCGGTATGCGTCTGTTCGATGATGCGCTGCCCTGTCTGGACGCGCTGAAAACGGCGGGTTTCCGCCTGGCGGTGGCGACGGGCAAGGGGCGGGCGGGGCTGGATAAAGCCATCGTCCAAACCGGTACGGCGGATTATTGGGAAACCACGTGCTGCGCGGACGAATGTCCTTCCAAGCCCGCGCCGGATATGGTGCGGGAAATCTGTGGCGAACTGGGTGTGCTGCCGTCCTGCGTGTGGGTGGTGGGCGATACGGTTTACGATGTGCAGATGGCGCTTGCGGCCGGGGCGCAGGCGGTGGCCGTTACGACCGGCGCGCACGATGAGGCGCAGTTGCGGCAGGCGAATCCGTCGGCAGTCATCGGCTGTTTGGCCGAATTGCCCGCGCTGCTGGCGGTTTAGGCGGGAAGCGGCCGGAAAACCCGCCTACCGAAACGCGGTATGCGGTGCTATAATCCGCGCGGTTGTGCGGTTGAGGCCGTCTGAAATTTATGGATTCAAAATGACTTTCAAAATCCGTCGGGAAGAAGAGAAGCGCGACAGTGTAAACGGGCTGCCGGATGCTGCGGCGCAGCCGTGGGAACGTCAGGTGGTGGAGGGGCTGATTCAGACGGCCTACCGCGACCAGCGCAGCGCGCGTTTCTGGCGCAATGTCTGGCGGGGCGTATCCGCGCTGCTGTTTGCCGCCACGCTGTTTACGCTCCACAGTTGCGGGGGCGGTTTCAGCATGTCGGGCGGCAGCCGGCCGGCCAGCAAACCGCATACGGCCGTCATCCGGCTCAACGGCGAAATCGGCGGCAGCCGCGATCAGGCCGCGCTGTTGCGCGAAGGCTTGGAGGCCGCTTATGCCAACAGCAGCGTGAAAGGGATTATTATCCGCGCCGACAGCCCGGGCGGCTCGCCCGTGATGGCCAATACCGCCTTTAAGGAAATACGCCGTCTGAAAGCGGACAATCCCGAAGTGCCGGTTTATGTGGTGGCCGAAGATATGTGCGCATCGGGCTGCTACTACATCGCGGCGGCGGCAGATAAAATTTATGCCGACCCGTCCAGTCTCATCGGCAGCATAGGCGTGATCGGCGGCGGTTTCGATTTTACCGGCCTGATGGACAAACTGGGTGTCAAACGCCGCCTGCGCATTGCGGGCGGCAATAAGGGTATGGGCGATCCGTTTTCGCCGGAAACGCCCGAGCAGCAGGCCATTTGGCAGGAAATGCTCAACGATATCCATCAGGAATTTATCAAAGCGGTGCGCGAAGGGCGCAAAGGCCGTCTGAAAGAGCAGCAGTTTCCCGATTTGTTCAGCGGCCGTATCTACACCGGCAACGAAGCGCAGAAAGCCGGCCTGATTGACGGTTTCGGCGATATTTACAGCGTTTCGCGCGATGAATTCGATGCGCCCGAACTGGTGGACTACACGCCCGAAGATGATGAACTGACCCGCCTGCTCGGCCGCCGCTTGGGCAGCGAAATCCAAAACGGCTGGAACAGCCTGCGTCAGACTTGGTAGAAAAACAATATGGCACGCCGACAAATTATTCTGGATACCGAAACCACCGGCTTTGACCCCGCCACGGGCGACCGCATGATTGAGTTTGCCGGTATCGAAATGATCAACCGCCGCCTGACCGGCGACGCGCTGCACCTTTATATGCACCCCGAACGCGATATTCCCGAAGGTGCGGTGGCGGTGCACGGCATCACGCTGGAAAAACTGGAAGCGGAAAACGCGCCGCCGTTTGCCGAAGTCGGGCAGCGGATAGCCGATTATCTGCGCGGGGCGGAGCTGATTATCCACAACGCCAAATTCGATGTCGGCTTTCTGGATATGGAATTTAAGCGCATCGGCTTGCCGAATGTGAAAGAGCTGGGCTGTGAGGTTATCGACACGCTGGCGATGGCGCGCGAAATGTTTCCCGGACAGAAAGCCAGTTTGGACGCGCTGTGTACCCGTTTCGAGGTGGACCGCAGCAAGCGCGTGTTCCACGGCGCGCTGATCGACTGCGAACTGCTGGCCGAAGTTTATCTGGCGATGACGCGCAGCCAGTTCAGTCTGGTGGACACGCTGGAAGCGGACAGCGGCGGTACGGTATCCGCCCTCAGTCGTCCGCGCCCGCAGTTTTTAAAAGTGCAGGCCGCTTCGCCGGAAGAATGCGCCGAACACGAAGCCTATCTCGACGGCTTGGATCAGGCGGCGGGCGGCCGCTGCGCGTGGCGCGGCAGTTTGCAGGAGAAAGCGTAGCCGTGCGCCGCATCGCCCTGATTCCCGCCGCCGGTGTCGGCGAGCGTTTCGGCGCAGACAGGCCCAAACAGTATGTGTCACTGGCCGGGCAGAGTGTGTTGGCGCACACCTTGACCGTCTTTGAACGCCACCCGCAGATTGACGCTGTAGCCGTGGTGATTTCGCCGCAGGATACATGGTTTGACGGCGAAATTCAGACGGCCGCTTTTTCCAAACTCCGTGTTTTGCGCAACGGCGGTGCCAGCCGTGCCGAAACCGTATCCAACGGCTTGGCCGCGCTGTCGGCAAGCGGGGCGGTTGCGGATCAGGACTGCGTTTTGGTACACGATGCCGCCCGCTGCTGCCTGCCGCGCCCCGCGCTCGACCGTCTGTTGGCCGCAGTCGGAGACGGCGGTTGTGCCATTTTGGCTTTGCCCGTTGCCGATACTTTAAAACGTTCGGCCGACGGCATGATCATTGATGAAACCGTTTCCCGCTGTATGCTTTGGCAGGCGCAAACGCCGCAGGCGGCACCGGCCGGATTGCTCCGCCGCGCGCTCGCCGCCGCCGATGCCGCGCAGATGACCGATGAAGCCTCGGCACTCGAAGCCGCAGGCGCAGCGGTGAAGCTGGTAACGGGAGACAGCCGCAATCTCAAACTCACTTTGCCGCAAGACGAATACATTGTGCGCCTGCTGCTGGCGCACCCGTCGGAGGACGAATCATGAATATCCGTATTGGACAGGGTTACGATGTCCACCAACTGGTTCCCGGCCGCCCGCTGATTCTCGGCGGTGTGGCCATTCCGTTCGACAAAGGCCTGCTCGGCCACTCCGATGCCGATGCGCTGCTGCACGCGCTCACCGATGCGCTGCTGGGGGCGGCAGCCTTGGGCGACATCGGCAAACTGTTTCCCGACACCGCCGCCGAAAACAAAGATGCCGACAGCCGCGTGCTGCTGCGTACTGCCTATCAGGCTGTGCGCCGTGCCGGTTGGCAGGTTGTCAATGTGGACAGCACCGTCATCGCCCAGCAGCCCAAGCTGCGTCCCCATATCGATGCGATGCGCGCAAACATTGCCGCCGATTTGGGTTTGCCCGTGGAGGCGGTGAACATTAAAGGAAAAACCAACGAAAAACTCGGCTATCTCGGCCGCTGCGAAGCTATTGAAGCACAAGCCGTGGTGCTGCTGGCCGCCGATACCGCCCGTCTGTTCCAAGACCAAACAGCATGGAAAACCGCTTGAACACCCGATAAGGAAACCCGTCATGAACCAGCAGGAACTCAAACGCACTGCCGCCCGCAAAGCCGTGGAATTTGTCCCCGAAAACGAATACATCGGCATCGGCACAGGCTCGACCGTCAATCTGTTTATCGAAGAGCTGGCCGCCAGCGGCAAATGCATCAAAGGTGCAGTCAGCACGTCTTCCGCGACTTCCGCACTGCTGGCAAAATTTGAAATTCCCGAAGTGTCGTTGCGCGAGGTGATACGGCTGGGCGTCTATATCGACGGGGCAGACGAAATCAACCACAGCCTGCAAATGATTAAAGGCGGCGGCGGCGCTCTGTTGGGCGAGAAAATCGTGGCCAGCGCATCGGACAAATTCGTCTGCATTGCCGACGAAAGCAAATATGTGGCCAAACTCGGCCGCTTTCCGCTGCCGGTGGAAGTGATTCCGTCCGCCCGTTCGCTGGTGGCGCGCCAACTGCTCAAACTCGGCGGCGAACCCGAACTGCGCGTGGGCTTTACCACCGACAACGGCCACGAAATCCTCGATATCCACCATCTCGACATCAACCAGCCGCTGACTTTGGAAGACGAAATCAATAAAATCACCGGCGTGGTGGAAAACGGCATTTTCGCCCGCAATGGTGCAGATGTGCTGATTCTGGGCAGGGCGTCGGGTGCGGAAGTGATCCATATCCGTTAAGTTTCCGCTGCCCAAAAATACTGTTTTGTCGGGCTCATTCGAGCCTGTAATCTATAATCTGTCATACATCAGGCCGTCTGAAAACGCTGTCGGGGGATATGCGTTTTCAGACGGCCTTTTCGGCGGCGTCTTCTGCCTGCGCGTGCGTTAAAAACGCCGTTTCAGCTTACAGGCCTGCATGATACTGACGGCCAGCTCCTCCACCGATTTCTGCGTGGTATTGGTGAAAGGGATATTGAAGCGGCGGAACATGGCCTGCGCCTCGGCCACTTCGCGTTTGCAGGTGGCCAGGCTGGCATAGTGGGAATCAGGACGGCGTTCCTGGCGGATTTCCGCCAACCGGTCGGGCTGAATGGTCAGGCCGTAGAGTTTGTTGAGATGGTTGCGCAGCATGGGCGGCAGGCCGGGATTGTCCAAATCGTCCGGTGTGAGCGGATAGTTGGCCGCGCGGATGCCGTATTGCAGTGCCAGATACAGGCAGGTCGGCGTTTTGCCGCTGCGCGAAACCCCGATCAGAATCACATCGGCTTTTTGCAGGTCTTTATCGCTGATGCCGTCGTCGTGATTGAGCGAAAAATTGACCGCTTCCATGCGCGCATCGTAACGTTCCGTATCGCCGATACCGTGCCGCCCGCCTGCGGTATGGCGCGCCTGTATGCCCAATTCGTCTTCCAGCTGGCCGAGAAAAGCATCGAAAAAACTCAGGTGCAGGCCGGGGCTGCTTTTGATGATGCTGCGGATTTCCTCATCGACAATGCTGGAAAAAACCAGCGGGCGCAAGGCCGTCTGCTGGGCGGTTTTCTCGATAATCTGCACCATGGCGCGCGCCTTCTCGGGCGTATCGACAAAAGGGTAGGTGGCACGCTTGAACTGCACATCGCGAAACTGCTCCAGCAGTGCCTCACCCATGCTTTCGGACGTGAGGCCGGTGCGGTCGGAAATAAAAAAAGCGGGTCGTCTGGCCATCGGCACGGTATCCATTGTGATTGAAATAAAGACAAGTACGGCAGGCGGCATCATAGCAATACACGCCTTTTTTGACCATGCGTTTAAAATACTACACTCTGCTACATGAAAATAAGCGGGCATGTAAATACACATTTAATTTCAATAAATGAGTATAAATTGAAATTTTATTTTTGCTGATGCGGCAGACGGCAGCCGGTAAAACCGGCAGGGGCGGCAGCTAAACGGCGGATTAAGCAGTATTTAGTTTCTGATACGGTTTTTGTCCGGCCGGATTTCACCGTGTTACAATCGGGTGTTTCGGCAATTTTCCGCACGGTTTGCCGCATTTTGTACCGCAGACGGCATAGCGGGCTGCTGCCGAGTAGATTAGAATATCTCCCGTTTTTGCACTTGGTCTCCAACCTTTCTTTCGGAACAATAAAATGGCTGAAAATTACGTTATCTGGTTTGAAAATCTGCGCATGACCGATGTCGAGCGCGTGGGCGGTAAAAATGCTTCTCTGGGCGAGATGATTAGCCAGCTCACCGAAAAAGGCGTACGCGTTCCCGGCGGTTTTGCCACCACAGCCGAGGCTTACCGCGCATTTTTGGCGCATAACGGCCTGAACGGGCGCATTTCGGCCGCATTGGCCGCGCTGGATGTGGAAGATGTGGCCGAGCTGGCGCGAGTGGGTAAGGAAATCCGCCAATGGATTTTGGAAACCCCGTTTCCGGCCGAATTGGATCAGGCTGTGGAAGCAGCATGGGAAAAAATGGTAGCCGATGCGGGCAGCGATCAGATTTCGGTGGCAGTGCGCTCTTCGGCCACGGCGGAAGACCTGCCTGATGCCTCGTTTGCCGGCCAGCAGGAAACTTTTTTGAACATCAACGGTTTGGAAAATGTCAAAGAGGCCATGAAGCATGTGTTTGCCTCTCTTTATAACGACCGTGCCATTTCCTACCGTGTCCACAAAGGCTTTGCGCACGATGTGGTGGCTTTGTCCGCAGGCGTGCAGCGCATGGTGCGTTCCGACAGCGGTGCGGCGGGGGTGATGTTCTCCATCGATACCGAAAGCGGTTTCGACCAGGTGGTATTTATCACCGCTTCTTACGGCTTGGGCGAAACTGTGGTGCAGGGTGCGGTCAATCCCGATGAATTTTATGTCCACAAGCCCACACTGGCAGCGGGCAAACCGGCTATTTTGCGCAAAACGCTCGGTTCCAAGCTGATTAAAATGACGTTTACCGACAAGGCGCAGGCAGGCAAGTCGGTGCAGGTGGTCGATGTACCCGAAACCGACCGCCGCCGCTTCTCGATTTCCCCCGAAGAAATTACCGAGTTGGCCAAATATGCCGTGATGATTGAAGAGCACTACGGCCGCCCGATGGACATCGAATGGGGACGAGACGGTATCGACGGCAAGCTCTATATCCTCCAAGCACGTCCGGAAACCGTGAAATCGCAAGAGGAAAGCGGCCGCAGCCTGCGCCGTTACAGCATCAGCGGCGAGAAAACCGTTTTGGCCGAAGGCCGTGCCATCGGCCAGAAAGTCGGCCAAGGCAAAGTGCGGCTGGTTAAAGACGCGTCCGAAATGGATACGGTCAAAGCGGGCGATATTCTGGTAACCGATATGACCGATCCGGATTGGGAGCCGGTGATGAAGCGTGCGGCAGCCATTGTGACCAACCGTGGCGGCCGTACCTGTCATGCGGCGATTATCGCGCGCGAACTGGGTATTCCTGCCGTGGTCGGCTGCGGCGATGCGTCCGAGCGGCTCAGCGAAGGTCAGGAAGTAACCGTATCCTGTGCAGAGGGCGATACCGGCTTTATTTACGACGGTCTGCTGAATGTGGAAGTCAGTGATGTAGCATTGGACAATATGCCCGCTTCACCGGTGAAAATCATGATGAACGTGGGTAATCCCGAGTTGGCATTTTCGTTCTCGGGTCTGCCCAGCGAAGGCATCGGTTTGGCGCGTATGGAGTTTATTATCAACCGCCAAATCGGTATCCACCCGAAAGCCTTGCTGGACTTTGACAGCCAAGATGACGACATCAAGGAAGAAATCGAAGCGCGTATTGCCGGTTATGAATCGCCGGTGGCATTTTATGTGGACAAAATCGCCGAAGGTGTGGCGACATTGGCCGCTTCGGTTTACCCGCGCAAAGTGATTGTGCGGATGTCCGATTTCAAATCCAATGAATACGCCGGCCTGATCGGCGGCAGCCGTTACGAGCCGCACGAGGAAAATCCGATGATCGGTTTCCGAGGTGCCGCCCGCTATGTTTCGGACGATTTCAAGGAATGTTTCGCCTTGGAATGTCAGGCACTCAAACGCGTGCGCGATGAGATGGGCTTGACAAATGTGGAAATCATGATTCCGTTCGTGCGCACGCTGGCCGAGGCCGAAGCGGTGATTAAAGCCTTGAAAGCCAACGGTTTGGAACGCGGTAAAAACGGCCTGCGTCTGATTATGATGTGCGAAGTGCCGAGCAATGCGCTTTTGGCCGAGCAGTTCCTGCAATATTTCGACGGCTTCTCTATCGGCTCGAACGATATGACCCAGCTGACGCTGGGCGTGGACCGAGACAGCGGCGGTCCGATTGCCGCTACTTTCGACGAACGCAATCCGGCGGTAAAAGTGATGCTGCACTTGGCGATTTCCGCCTGCCGCAAGCACAATAAATATGTCGGTATCTGCGGGCAGGGGCCGTCTGACCACCCCGATTTTGCCAAATGGCTGGTGGAAGAGGGCATTGATACGGTTTCGCTCAATCCCGATACGGTGATTGAAACCTGGCTGTATCTGGCTAAGGAATTGAACAGTTGATTCCGTGAAAAGCAAAACCGCCGCATTGAGATGCGGCAGTTTTGATGCTATCCCCTCTAAAAAGGCCGTCTGAAAACGGGAAACAGCGTTTTCAGACGGCCTTTTTCGGCAGTTGCCGGTTCAGGCGATGGTTTTTTTGATTTCTTCCAGCGACGTGTGGCGGACATCGATGCCTTTGGTCAGGTACACCACATGCTCGGCGATGTTTTTGGCATGGTCGCCGATGCGTTCGACGCTGCGCGCCATAAACAGAATATCGATGTTGCTGCCGATGCTGCGCGGATCTTCCATCATATAGGTGATGCGGCTGCGCAATTGGCTGAGATAGTCGTGATCCAATATTTTGTCGGTTTCCGTCAGCTCGATGACAACGTCGGCATCCAGTCGGGCGAAAGCGTCCAATGCGCGGCGCAGCATGCCTTGCGTGATCCGTGCCAAACGCGCCACACCCAGCAGGTCGGCAGATGTGGCGCGTTGGTGTTTGGCCAGATCTTGACCGATCAGGGCGATTTTTTTGATTTCGTCTCCGATGCGTTCCAGATCGACGATAATCCGGATAACCGTCATCACAAAGCGCAGGTCGCCTGCGGCAGGCTGGCGGCGGGCGATAATGGTTTGGCAGGCATCGTCGATTTGGATTTCCAGATCGTTCAATGCTTCGTCGCCGTCGATAATCGGCGTGAACGCATCGGTTTCGAGATGCTGCATAACCGCTAAGATACCGTTGAGCTGCTGTTCGGCCAAGCCGCCCATGCGCATGACTTCGCTGCGTACATTTTCAAGCTCTTCGTTGAAGCGGGAAGAAATATGCTCCGACATGATGCTGTCCTCAATGATCCGTATCAGAAATTCTGCCATCTTACCCGCATTTTATGACAGGAAATTGACAGCTCGGCCGCCTCAGGCCGTCTGAAAACGGGTTTCTGCGGGACTCAAACCCGCCAAACGGGGATTTTCTGACCGGAACAGGCCGTACCGATTTTCGGGGAGTGGCAATGCGGCTAACGTTCGGCCTGACGTTCGATTTCCACGCCGACTTCGCGGACATCGGGCAGAATGCCGGGCTTGGTCACGCGCACGCGTACCCACAGTGCGCCGAAATCACGCAGGATGAGGGCGGCCGTATGTTCGGCCAGGGCTTCGAGCAGGAGGAAATCCTGTTTTTCCAGACTGTCGCGCACGGCTTGGCACACGTCGCCGTAGTGGATGGTGTCGGCAATACGGTCCGAAGCGGCACTTTGCGGCGGCACGCCGACGGTTAAATCCAGTATCAGGGTCTGCCTGCGTTCGCGCTCCCAGGCATAAACGCCGATCAGGGTATCGGCTTTGAGGCCGTGCAGAAAAATTTTATCCATCAGAAGTACCGTTTCAGTTAAAATTCCCGCTGTTATTCTAATGCAAAACCGCTTATGTTCGTGAATGTATCCACTGTTTTAATGGCCTATCTGCTCGGTTCGCTGTCGTTTGCCGTGATGGTTTCCAAATGGTTCGGTATGGCCGATCCGCGCACCTACGGCTCGGGAAATCCGGGTGCCACCAATGTGCTGCGCAGCGGGAAAAAAGCCGCTGCCGCTTTAACGCTGCTGGGCGATGCGCTCAAAGGGCTGCTGGCCGTATGGTTGGCGCGTGTGCTGCAAACGCGTTTCGGGTTGGAAGACGGTGTCGTGGGCATGGCGGCGGTGGCGGCATTGGTCGGACATATGTGGCCGCTGTTTTTCGGTTTTAAGGGCGGTAAAGGCGTGGCGACGGCGGTGGGCGTGCTGCTCGGACTGTCGTGGCCGGTGGCCTTGATTTGTGCGGCGGTGTGGCTGGTGATGGCTTTCGGTTTCAAGGTATCGTCGCTGGCCGCGCTGGCGGCCACGCTGCTCAGCCCCGTTTTGGCCTATTTTATGATGCCCGCGCCTCTGGCATGGGCGGTGCTGGTGATTGCCGTGCTGGTGATTGTGCGGCATAAAAGCAATATTCGGAAACTGCTGGCCGGCAAGGAAGACAAAATCGGCGGCAGGCCGTAATCAAAACCGCCTGAGGCCGTCTGAAAACCGCATCACGGGTTTTCAGACGGCCTGCGGCATTGTGTTAAAATCCGTTTTATTTTTCCCGATTTCAGGCCATTATCATGACCCAAGACAAAATTCTGATTCTCGATTTCGGTTCGCAGGTAACCCAACTGATTGCGCGCCGTGTCCGCGAGGCGCATGTTTATTGCGAGCTGCACCCCTACGATATGCCTTTGGACGACATCAAAGCGTTCCGTCCCAAAGGTATTATTCTTTCCGGCGGCCCCAATTCGGTGTACGAATCCGATTATCAGGCCGATACCGGCCTGTTTGATTTGGGCGTGCCGGTGCTGGGCATCTGCTACGGTATGCAGTTTATGGCACACCATCTGGGCGGCGCAGTATCGCCCGGCAACCAGCGCGAATTCGGCTATGCCCAAGTGAAAACCGTCGACAGCGAATTGACGCAGGGGATTTCAGACGGCCTGCCCAATACGCTGGACGTGTGGATGAGCCACGGCGACAAAGTATCCAAGCTGCCCGATGGCTTTGCCGTGATCGGCGATACGCCGAGTTGTCCGATTGCCATGATGGAACACGCCGAAAAACGGTTCTACGGCATTCAGTTTCACCCCGAAGTCACCCACACCAAACAGGGGCGTGCCCTGTTGAACCGTTTCGTATTGGATATTTGCGGGGTCCAACCCTCTTGGACCATGCCCAATTACATAGACGAAGCCGTGGCCAAAATCCGCGAACAGGTCGGCAGCGACGAAGTGATTCTCGGCCTGTCGGGCGGTGTCGATTCCAGTGTGGCCGCCGCTTTAATCCACCGTGCCATCGGCGACCAGCTGACCTGCGTGTTTGTCGATCACGGCCTGCTGCGCCTGAACGAAGGGCAGATGGTGATGGATATGTTTGCCCGAAACTTGGGCGTGCGCGTGATTCATGCCGATGCCGCCGAGCAGTTTATGGGCAAACTGGCGGGCGTAACCGATCCCGAGCAAAAACGCAAAATCATCGGCGGCGAATTTGTCGAAGTATTTGATGCCGAAGCCAAAAAACGGGTCAATGCCAAATGGTTGGCACAAGGCACGATTTATCCTGATGTGATTGAAAGTGCGGGCGCGAAAACCAAAAAAGCCCATGCCATCAAATCGCACCACAATGTCGGCGGCCTGCCCGAGCAGATGAACCTGAAACTGCTCGAACCGCTGCGCGATCTTTTCAAAGACGAAGTGCGCGAACTGGGCGTGGCACTCGGCCTGCCGCGCGAAATGGTTTACCGCCACCCCTTCCCCGGCCCCGGTTTGGGCGTGCGCATTTTGGGCGAAGTCAAAAAAGAATATGCCGACCTGCTGCGTCAGGCCGATGCCATTTTCATCGAAGAATTGCGCCATACCTGCGACGAAAACGGCACATCGTGGTATGACCTGACCAGTCAGGCCTTTGCCGTCTTCCTGCCTGTTAAATCCGTCGGCGTGATGGGCGACGGCCGCACTTATGATTATGTCGTTGCCCTGCGCGCCGTGATTACCAGCGACTTTATGACCGCGCATTGGGCGGAACTGCCTTATTCCCTGCTGGGCAAAGTGTCCAACCGCATCATCAACGAAGTCAAAGGCATCAACCGCGTGGTGTACGATGTCAGCGGCAAACCGCCCGCTACCATCGAATGGGAATAAAAAACGGGGCATTGCCCCGTTTTTTGTCGGCTTGCCGTCATGTGTCCGGTGTATGAACACACGGAAATAAGAAGAATATTTATACCGTATCAGCGAAATTTCAGAGCAATGCAGGCAATTGGAAAAAATTCAGACGGCACTTTTGGATACAGTTCAGTTTTTCCCGGACAAAGCTGAATCATGCGTCATTATGGTCTATGGATTGCAGTATTTTCGAGAAAGGCCGTCTGAAACAGGTAGGGCAGGTGTAATTCTAGCGTTTCAGTCATACCATACTCTTATAACTGAAAAAGTTAGATTGGCGAATTCGATACGGCATATTTTTAGAAATATGTTTAGAGAATAGAATACTAAGTGTAGGTCGGATACGAGTATCCGACCTACCCAAGCTGAAATACCGGTTCCAGACGGCATTGTATGTAGGGTGTATGGTGCAGCCAGCTACGCACTGAAACAGGTAGAGCGGGCGTATTGATTGGAAAGTTGATGACAAAAAAAGATGGGCAAGCATAGGTTGGGTCAGGAACCAACCAAACCGATCAAATCTCCCTAGATATGATGCAAAGGCCGTCTGAAAACTAATTTAATTTAAGGTTTTCAGACGGCCTTTACGTAGGTCGGATACTGGTATCCGACCCTACCGTGTGGCTTGTGCCATATAGCTTTAATCATTATTTCAAAATGTTTCCTAAATATCTCCCTGTATAACTCCCCCCAACTTTCGCCACCTCCTCAGGGCTGCCCTTGGCAATAATCCGTCCTCCGCCGTCGCCGCCTTCCGGTCCCAAGTCGACAATATAGTCTGCGGTTTTAATCACATCAAGGTTATGTTCGATAATCACAATCGAGTTGCCTTTGCCTTTCAGACGGCCTATGACTTCCAATAATAAAGCGATGTCGGCGAAGTGCAGGCCGGTGGTGGGTTCGTCGAGAATATATAAAGTGCGGCCGGTGTCGCGTTTGGAGAGTTCGAGGGCGAGTTTGACGCGCTGGGCTTCGCCGCCGGAGAGGGTGGTGGCGGACTGGCCGAGGCGGATGTAGCCTAAGCCGACGTCTGTCAGGGTTTGCAGTTTACGGGCGACGGCGGGCACGGCATCGAAGAATTGGCGGGCTTCTTCTACGGTCATGTCGAGCACTTGGCTGATGTTTCTGCCTTTGTATTGCACTTCCAGTGTTTCGCGGTTGTAGCGTTTGCCGTGGCACACTTCGCAGGGGACGTAAACGTCGGGCAAAAAGTGCATTTCGACTTTGATGACGCCGTCGCCCTGGCAGGCTTCGCAGCGGCCGCCTTTGACGTTGAAGGAGAAGCGGCCGACGCTGTAACCGCGTTCGCGCGACAGGGGTACGCCGGCGAAGAGTTCGCGAATCGGTGTGAATAAGCCGGTGTAGGTGGCGGGGTTGGAACGCGGGGTGCGGCCGATGGGGGACTGGTCGACGTTGATGACTTTGTCGAGATGTTCCAGGCCTGTGATGTCGTCATACGGTGCGGGTTCTTCGTGGGCGCGGTTGAGTTCGCGGGCGGTGATTTTGGCCAGCGTGTCGTTAATCAGGGTGGATTTGCCGCTGCCTGAAACGCCTGTGATGCAGGTGATTAAACCCAAAGGCAGTTCTAACGTTACATTTTTCAAATTATTGCCGCGCGCGCCTGTTAAAACCAACATTTTTTCAGGATTGACGGGGGTTCGTTTTTCAGGCTGCCTGATTTGTTTTTTACCGCTTAAATATTGACCTGTAACGGATTTTTCGCAAGCTGCCACTTTGTCGGGCGTATCGGCAATGATGACGCTGCCGCCGTGTTCGCCCGCGCCCGGTCCCATATCGACCACGAAATCGGCTTCGCGTATCGCGTCTTCGTCGTGTTCGACCACAATCACGCTGTTGCCCAAATCGCGCAGGCGTTTGAGGGTAGCGAGCAGGCGGTCGTTGTCGCGTTGGTGCAGGCCGATGGACGGTTCGTCCAACACATACATCACGCCTGTCAGGCCGCTGCCGATTTGGCTGGCGAGACGGATACGCTGGGCTTCGCCGCCGGATAAGGTTTCGGCGGAGCGGCTCAAATTCAGATAATCGAGGCCGACGTTAATCAGAAAGCCCAAACGCTCGGTGATTTCTTTGAGGATTTTTTCGGCAATCTGTTTTTTGTTGCCTGCCAAATCGAGTTGTTCAAAAAATTCGTGGGTTTTGGTGAGCGGCCAGGCGGAGATTTCGTGCAGCGGCTGTTTGCTCACATAGACATAACGCGCTTCTTTGCGCAGGCGCGCGCCGCCGCAGCTCGGGCAGGCTTTGTGGCTTTGGTATTGCAGCAATTCTTCGCGCACGGTGTTGGAATCGGTTTCGCGGAAACGGCGTTCCAGATTGGGGATAATCCCTTCAAAGGCGTGGCTGCGGTTGAAGGTGGTGCCTTTTTCGGAAAGGTAGCGGAATTCGATGACTTCTTTGCCCGAGCCGTGCAGAACGGTTTTTTTCACTTTTTCAGGCAGGTCTTCAAACGGGGTATCGACATCGAAGCCGTAATGGGCGGCCAGCGACTGAATCATTTGGAAATAAAACTGGTTGCGCTTGTCCCAGCCTTTAACCGCACCGGCGGCCAGCGACAACTCGGGGTGCATGACGACACGTTCGGGGTCGAAGAAATTCATATTGCCCAAGCCGTCGCAGGTGGGGCAGGCGCCGACGGGATTGTTGAAGGAAAACAGGCGCGGCTCCAATTCGGGCAGGCTGTATGAACATACGGGGCAGGCAAATCGGGCG
Organism: Neisseria leonii; assembly: GCF_028776105.2. NCBI lineage: Bacteria > Pseudomonadati > Pseudomonadota > Betaproteobacteria > Neisseriales > Neisseriaceae > Neisseria > Neisseria leonii. The sequence continues at coordinate 2,190,588 of NZ_CP145606.1, forward strand.
GAAAACCAATGTTCCTGACCGCTTTCCATGTCCAAAGCCAAGGCACGCTCGCCGCCGTGGCGCAGCGCGGTTTCAAAACTTTCCGCCAAACGCTGTTTGATGTCGGCTTTCACTTTCACGCGGTCGATGACCACATCGATATTGTGCTTGATGTTTTTTTCCAGCTTCGGCACTTCGTCGAGCGGGTAAATTTCGCCGTCCACGCGTACGCGGGCAAAGCCCTGCGCCTGCAAGTCGGCAAAAAAATCGGCAAACTCGCCTTTGCGTTCGCGCACGGCGGGGGCGAGAATCATCACGCGGGTGTCTTCCGGCAGCGTTAAGACGGCATCCACCATCTGCGACACGGTTTGGCTGGCCAGCGGCAGGTCGTGTTCGGGGCAGTAGGGCGTACCGACGCGGGCGTAGAGCAGGCGCAGATAATCGTGGATTTCCGTTACCGTGCCGACGGTGGAGCGCGGGTTGTGGCTGGTGGATTTCTGCTCGATGGAAATCGCAGGCGACAAACCCTCAATCAAATCCACATCGGGTTTGTCCATCATCTGCAAAAACTGGCGCGCATAGGCCGACAGGCTTTCCACATAACGGCGCTGGCCTTCGGCATAGAGCGTGTCGAAAGCCAGACTCGACTTGCCGCTGCCCGACAAACCGGTTACCACCACGAGCTTGTGGCGCGGAATATCGAGATCGATGTTTTTCAGATTGTGCGTGCGTGCGCCGCGGATGCGGATGGTGTCGTTGTCGGTGGGCAGTTTGGACATGGTATCGGCCGGATTCGGAAAATAAAAATAACCCGCGATTATAACATTTTGCAGAGTGGGGAGAAAAAGGCCGTCTGAAAAACCGGCGGGCGGTTTTCAGACGGCCTCAAATGCACTCATCAGCGAGATTTCAGCGCGTCCACAGCCGCTTGGGCGCGGCGTTTGATGTCGTCGGTCATATGTGCCTTCATTTGCGTATAGACCAGTGTCAGCACGGCCAAATCATCGGTAAAACCCAAAGGGCCCAGCAGGTCGGGAATGCTGTCGATGGGGCTGAGGAAATAGACCAGCGCGCCGGCGATAATCAGTTTGGCACGGCGCGGCGTGCGCGGGTCGCGGTAGAGATAGTAGAGTGCGTACAGCTGTTTGACGGCAGGCGCGCCCAAGCGTGCGGCAAATTTCGCCACCTTGGTTAAAAAGCCGTTTTCATCGAGTTTTCTGCGGCGAAAGCCGGGAATGTAGTCTTCCGGTTTCATTATGGGTTCCTTTGCAAAATAGGGCGGAGGGGGAAACGGTGGCTTAAAGTATGGGGCAGACGGGCAGATGCAAGTGCGGCAGCGGTTCTTTTGCAGAAAATCACGCAATCATGACATAGATGCGGGATACATTTGATCGGGTATGTGGTGGGGTATCGGAAAATGTCGGATTCAAGAATCCGACCTACGCTGTTATGGTACAACGGTAAACCGTATGCCCGAAATCCGGCTGTGTTGCTGCTTGCTGAAATGCGTGCAGTGATCGGATTCGGGCATCTGTCCTGCAAAATATGGCAGGTCGGATACTTGGTATCCGACATTTGCTTTTCGATATTCGGGTTCGGCTGTCGATCGGTCGTCGAAGGTGTGTATATGGGGCCGGGGTCATTCGGTATGGTGGCCGGGTTCGGGAATCCGTTTGTCAGGTAATGCTTCTAATACGTCGGGTTTTAGGTTGGGCATTTCGTAAGATTAAGATGGGTCGGATTCCAGAATCCGACCTACGTTATTCAGACGGCCTTGATGGCTGTATGTCCGTACCGCCGCAGGCGGTCAGGGCGGGGATCAGGGTGTCGTGCAGGATTCGGGCAAACAGCGGGTCGTCGGGCGGCGGGGTTCGGCGGGCGAAGGCGGTGGCGTTTTCGGGATAGTCGGCACGGGCGGTTTGACCGCTGTTGCGGCCGAAATAGCTTTGGTGGGCGGCGGCATTCAGGCGTTCTTCGGGTGTTTTGCCGCTTTTGCTTTCCGGTTTGATAAAGGCTTGGGCGGCTTTCAAGGCGGTGTGCGGAACAAAAGGCAGCGGACGGATTTGTCCTTGGCGGTAATAATCGAGCCACGGTACGAGCAGGTCGGCGGCCGTACCGGCATCGGGCAGGGCGGTGAATGTGGCGGTTTCTTTGCCGAGAGTCAGATGATGGCCGGCAAAATGTGCCATATTTTGCGGGCGCACGGCATTCAGAATCAGGTGTTGCAGCAGGCGGGCAATGAAATGGGCGGTGCTTTCGCGGCCGGTGGTGATGCGGCCTTCGGCGGTGAGGCTGTCGAGCGATCCTTCGAGAATCATGCCGCCGATATGCAGGCGGTAGGAGGTGTCGGGCAGGGGGGCGGCTGAGAGCAGGCGGCCGTCGAGACGGCGGGCTTGGGCTTCGTATTGTTGCTGCCACAGTTTGCCCAATTCGGCTTCGGGCAGTTGCGAACGGGCGTGCAGCGGTTCGGCGGCCGTGGCAAAGTCGAGATGGCGGCGGCGGGCTTCGGTGTAGGCATCGGCCACGGCATCGGCCTGCGGCGGCTCGAAGGGTTCGGCGGCCTCGCTGTCGCTGCCGTGCCACGGGGCGCGCCAGTCGAGACGGTGGCGCAGCCAGTAGCGCGGCGGGTTTTGCCAGAATTCGATCAGGTCGGCCTGACGGATGACGGGCGGTTTGCCGCTTGGTGCGTCCTCGCCGTTTTCCGGCGGCGTGAAAAACGGGGCGGTTTCAGACGGCCTTTGGCGAGCCTGCGCATAATCGCTGCGGCTGCTGATGAGCGGGCCGTTTTGGAAATAGCGTGCGGAAAAGGGTTGCAGCGGGTGCTGTTCGATAAGCTGTTTCTGCCAAGTGCCGCTGCTGTGGCCGCACATACTGTCCAGCGTGTCGGCCAGTTCGCTGACCAGCGGCGAGGGGGCGAGTTCGTCGTTGTTGCGTATGCTGCGGCCGATGTAGGACAGATAAAGATGTTCGCGCGCGCTCATCAGGGCTTCGAGAAACAGGTAGCGGTCGTCGTCGCGGCGGGCGCGGTCGCCGGCGCGCGGGTGTTGCGCAATCAGGTCGAAGGCGGCGGCTTTGGTGTTGCGCGGGAAGGTTTTGTCGTTCAAGCCCAAGAGACAGACGGCCTTAAACGGCAGACTGCGCATCGGTACCATGCCGCAGATGGTAATGCCGCTGCGCAAAAAGCCGGCTTCGCTTTCGCTGTCGAGAAAACGGCCGATGTGGCGCAAAACGGTTTCCGGCGGCAGTGTGCCCGAAAAACCGGCCAGTGAGGCTTCGGCCTGCCAGTCGGCCAAGGCTTCTTCCAGCTGTATTTCGGCGGCCTGATCGCTTTCGGCCGGTTGGAACAGTTCGTTTTTCAAGGTACGCAGCCGATCAATCCAGCCGACGGTATCGGCCGGAGTCTGCCAGAGGTGATAATGGCGGCTCAGGGTGCGGGCGAATTGGTGGAAACGGCTTAAAACGGGCAGGTGGCCGGTGCCGGTATGCCAGGCGGCGGTGTGCTGCCACAGGCCGCCGTTTTCGGGCAGCAGCCAGCCTGCGGTCATGCTGTCCAAGCCCTGCTGCCAGGTGTAGAGGCCGTTGCCGCCGCGCATCTGCGCGTCCCAGCCCCAGCGGATATTGAGTTCGGCCGCCGCTTCGTGCAGCAGCGGCAGATCCTGACGGGTCAGGCCGAAGCGGGACAGGACGGCTTCGTGGCCGAGCAGTTGCAGCACGGTGTCGATTTCAAAACGGCTTTCCAATACTGCCAATGCTTGTGCCAATGCGTCGAACAGCGGACGGCGGCGGCGGATTTTGATGTCGGATACCGAATACGGCAGGGCGCGGCCGCCGGCGGTTTGGCCGAAAACGGCTTCGATAAACGGGTGGTAGGGTTCGATGTCGGGCGTGAGGACGGCGATGTCGTGCGGCTGCCAGTCGGGGTGTTGTTCGAGCAGGTCGAGCAGGTGGTCTTTCAGAATCTGCAATTCGCGCAGCGGGCTGTGGGCGGAGACGATGCGGATGCTGTTGTCGGGCGTGTGGCGCGGTTCGGGCAGTTGCAGGGTTTGAATATCGTATTGCAGGCGGTGCAGCAGGCTGTCCGAGGCGGGGGCATCGGGATAGGGGGCAAGGGCAAGCTGCGGCTCGGCCTGACTGAGTGCGTCGAAAAAGTCGCGCCCCTGTTTGCCCAAGGAAGCCAGAAGCGGGTGTCCGGCGGCTTCGAGGCCGTCTGAAACGCCGTTTTGCAGGATTTGTGCCGGGCTGATGATGTTTCCCCAATAATGTTCGCTCGGATTGAGGGCGAAAATGTGTACGTCGGTGTGTTGCGAAACGGCTTGCAGCAGTTGCAGGTGTACCGGTGCCATCACGGAAATACCGAATACGGACAGGCGCGGCGGCAGTTTCACGGCAGTGCGTTCCGGCTCCGACAAGGCGGCCGACAGGGCGCGCCACATGCCCACGCGGTGCAGATTGCTGCCGCTGTCTTCATTCAGATAACGCCACAATTCGGCCTGCCAGATTTCGTCGCTGCCCAGATTCAGCGTACGGTTCTGCTGCCACGCATCGAGCCATTCGGGACGGTAAACCAGATATTGGTCGAAAATGTCGGCCAATTGTCCGGCCAGCTGATATGCGGCCAGGCTGCCGCCCGCCAGATAGCCGCTCAATGCGGCACGGGCGGCTGAGAAACCGCTGCCGTCGAGGCCGTCTGAAAACCGTTTCAGCAGTCGCCAGCGCATCACGCCGGGCGCAAAGGGGCTGAGCGCGGGCAGGTCGGGCAGGGCTTGGCGCATCAGATGCCAGTGGAATTTGGCGGGCAGGAGGAAATTGAGATTGGCGGCGATGCCGTCGCGTCCGGCCAGAAAACGGGTGAGATAGCGGCGCATTCCCTGACTCTGCACCAGAATGTCTTCGGCGGCCAAAGGCTCGGCGGGCGGCTGCGCGCGGTGGACGGCGTGCAGCATACCGGCAAGGTCTTCGAGGCGGTTGGACTGGTACAGATACAGCATGGCAAAACACCGTGGGCGAAAGTGCCGATTATAAAGAACCGGCGCGGCGGCGGGTATATTTTTGCGGCGGCAAAAGCGCGCGTGATAGAATGGCGGCATGAATGACATACAAAAGCCGTCTGAAAAACGGGATATGCGGTTTGCCTGTTCTCGAACCTGCTGCCTGTTTTAATCCGCTTTGCTTGTTTGAGCTTCGCAAAACCTCCCTTAAAGGGTGGTTTTGCTTCGCAGAAACCCGCTTGGCTCGTTTTCAGACGGCCTGTTTATCGAAAATTTTTTGCGGCAGGCTTGGACGGCGGCGGATTGCGCCGTTGTGTGCCGCCTGCAGCATCAGCCAGCCCCGCTGCCGTACCGGCTGCGGAGAGAACGGAATGCAGTATGACAGATTTTACCCCCGAAACCGCGCCCGAAACGCAGCGGCGCAGTATCCGCAGTTTTGTTTTGCGCCAAGGCCATATGACGGCCGCCCAGCAGCGCGCCATCGATACGCTGTGGCCGAGCTACGGTTTGGACTATCGGGCCGAAACGGCGGATTTGAATGCCGTGTTCGGCCGCAGTCGGCCGAAAATACTGGAAATCGGTTTCGGCATGGGTACGGCGACGGTGGAGATTGCCAAACGCCTGCCGGAAAAAGATTTTCTCGCCATCGATGTGCACGGACCGGGTGTGGGCAATCTGCTGAAACTGATTGGAGAAGAGGGCACGGACAATATCCGCGTGATGCGCCACGATGCGGTGGAAGTGGTGGAAACCATGTTGGCCGATGCCGCGCTCGACGGTATCCATATTTTCTTCCCAGACCCGTGGCACAAGAAACGCCACCACAAACGCCGTCTGATTCAGGCTCCGTTTGTCGCCAAACTGCTGCCCAAACTCAAAGCCGGCGGCTATATCCATCTGGCTACCGACTGGGAAGACTATGCCGTGCAGATGCTGGACGTTTTAAACGGTTTTCCCGAGTTGGCCAACACCGCCGCCGATTATGCCCCCACGCCCGACTACCGTCCCGAAACCAAATTTGAAGCGCGCGGCAAACGGTTGGGGCACGGCGTGTGGGATTTGGTGTTCGAGAAAAAGGCCTGAGTATGGATAGGGACGAACAGGCTTACGCTGCCCAGCTGGCCGCCAAAACCGAACGCTTCACCCGACTGTTTGCCGGTCTGGACACGCCGCCGCTGGAAGTTTTCGCCTCGCCCGAATCGCATTTCCGTATGCGGGCGGAATTCCGCATCTGGCACGAGGGCGGCCGTATCGACTATGCGATGTTCGAACCCGGCCGCAAAGCCGGAACGGCCTCCCTGATCAAAATCCGCACGTTTCAGACGGCCTCCCGTGCCATCAACGAATTGATGCCCGCCCTGCTGGCGGCGTTGTCGGCCGACGATGTGCTGAAAAACCGTCTGTATCAGTGCGAATTTCTCGGCACGCAGAGCGGTGAAATGCTGGTCAGCCTGATTTACCATAAAAAATTGGACGATGCGTGGACGGCGGCGGCGTGCCGTTTGGCGCAGGCGTTCGATATTCATCTTATCGGGCGCAGCAAAGGGCAGAAAATCGTTTTGTCGCAAGATTTTGTCACCGAAGAAATGAGCGTCGGCGGCCGTCTGTACCGTTACCGCCAAACCGAAGGCGGTTTCACCCAGCCCAACGCGGCGGTATGCGGCAAAATGCTGGCATGGGCGGCCGACTGTGCGGGCAGCGACCCGCGCGATTTGCTGGAGCTGTATTGCGGCAACGGCAATTTCACTTTTCCGCTGGCCGCCTGTTTCCGCCGCGTTTTGGCGACGGAAATCTCAAAAACTTCGGCGGCGGCCGCACAATGGGGCATTGAGGCAAACGGCATCGGCAATATCCGCATCGCCCGCCTGTCGGCCGAAGAATTTACCGAAGCGTATCAAGGCCGCCGCACGTTCCGCCGTCTGGCCGAACAGGGCATTGACTTGGCCGCGTATGATTTTTCGACGGTATTCGTCGATCCGCCGCGCGCCGGAGTGGACGGGGATACGCTGCGCCTTTTGGCCGGATTCGACCGCATCCTTTATATTTCGTGCAACCCCGATACTTTGCGCGCCAATCTCGATGTATTGGCGCAGAGCCACCGTATCCGCCGCATGGCACTGTTTGACCAGTTTCCGTTTACGCACCACATTGAAAGCGGCGTATTGTTGGAAAAACGGGTATAGGCATGGGCGGTATGACTTATCAAAGCCGCTATATTATGGACGGCACGGTGTTGTGGCAGAGGCCGTCTGAAACGTGGGCGGAATTTGCCGCCAGGCTGGAAGCCCTGCGCGGACGGCAGCGCGCGTTTGCCCGCCTGTCTGTGGCTGCACGCGCGGCCGTGCTGCTGCGTTTTGCCGACAGGCTGGAAGCGGCCAAAGGGCGTTTGGCGCGCATGGTGTGCGAAGAAGTCGGCCGCTGTCTGCGCGAGTGTGAAGCGGAGCTGGATAAATCGGTAGAGCTGGTGCGCTATTACGCCGAATGCGCGCCCGGGCTGTTGGCGCATAAAGATGTGGCCACGCAGGCCGAGGTCAGTCAGGTACGCTTTGAGCCGTTGGGTGTGGTGCTGGCGGTGATGCCGTGGAATTATCCGGTGTGGCAGGTATTGCGTTTTGCCGTCCCTGCCTGGTGTGCGGGCAATGCCTGTGCGGTCAAGCCCGCGCCGAGCGTGGGGCGGGTGAGTGAGGCACTGTTTGAGCTGGCGGGGGAAGATCTGCCGCTGGCGGCGGCCTGGCTGGCGCATGATGATGTGGCGGCGGCCGTTGCCCGATGCGACGCGCTGGCGTTTACCGGTTCGAGCCGGACCGGCCGTCTGCTGGCCGCCCATGCGGGCAGACATTTGAAGAAAAGTGTGTTGGAATTGGGCGGCAGCAATGCGTTTTTGGTGCTGGCCGATGCCGATCTGGAACAGGCGGCCAAAGATGCCTGTTATTCGCGTTTCCGCGATGCGGGGCAGTCGTGCAATGCGGCCAAGCGGATTATTGTCGAAAAACCGGTGATGGCGGCTTTTCGCGCGCTGTTTCTGGCCGAATGCGCCAAACTGCAAACCGGCGACCCGATGCAGCCCCAAACCACGCTCGCCCCGCTGCACCGTGCCGATTTGCGTGCCGTGCTGCATGAGCAGGTGTGCGATGCAGTGCAAAACGGCGCGCGGATTCTGTGCGGCGGCTATCTGCCCGAAGGGGCGGGGACATTTTATCCGGCCACGGTTCTGGCCGATGTGAACCGCTGCTGCCGCGTGTATTATGAAGAGGTGTTCGGGCCGGTGGCCGTTTTAATGGAAGCCGAAGATGCGGAAGATGCAGTACGGTTGGCCAACGATACGCCTTTCGGTTTGGGTGCCAGCATCTATACCGCAGACAAGGCCGCAGCATGGCGGTATGCCGCGATGCTGCACACCGGTGCGGTTTACATCAACCGCCACACCAGCAGCGATCTGCGCCTGCCTTTCGGCGGCATCAAAGATTCGGGCTACGGGCGGGAATTATCGGAATTCGGACTCTATGAATTTGTCAATGTTAAAACCTACTGGCAGAAATAAATTATGGCTGCTGTGCATGCTGCTGCCGTGTGCTGCGGCGGCCGAGACACCGCGCCAAGTGTATTTCAGCCGCAGCGGCGATCCGGTGGTATCGGCCGTTCAGGCGGCCTATCTGCGCGAGTACCGTATTGAAGGCGCGGCGGCATCGGCGCAGGATTTCTATTACCCTTCGCGGCGCAAGTATTCCGACCCTTATACCATGCCGTTGCAGGAAGCGCGCCGTTTCGTCCCCAAACTGCACAACGGTACGTTGGTGTTGTGGTATGAAAACGGGCGCAAAAAAATGGAAGCGCCGTACCGGAACGGACAGCCGCACGGCGAATGGAAAAACTGGTTCGACAACGGCAATATGTCGGCCCTGATGCCCTACCGCAACGGCAAAGTCGAAGGCGTGGGCGCGCGGTTTTACCGTAACGGTGAAAAAGAAAGCGAAATCCGTTTCAGCAACGACAAAGCCAACGGCCAATGGCGGCAGTGGTATGAGGGAGGCCGTCTGAAAAGCGAAATCCTGATGCGCGACGACAAGCCCGTCTATATGCAGACTTGGGACGAGGCCGGACGCATTACGGGCGAAATGGATTTGAGCCGCGGCCGCAACGGCGTGGTACTCGAATGGTATCCCGACGGCAGCAAACGTTCGGAAAGCGTCTATCTGAACGACAGCCTGTCTTCGCGCACCGAATGGGACGAAAACGGCAATCCCTTGGACGAATAGGCATGAAACCGCCGTTTCAGACGGCCCGGCAAGGAGCATAAATGAATATTCTGGTTTGTAACGACGACGGCTACCTGGCGCAGGGTATCGCCGTTTTGGCGCGTGTGGCGGGTGAGTTTGCCAATGTGCGCGTGGTCGCGCCCGAGCGCAACCGCAGCGGCGTGAGCAATTCGCTGACACTGGATCGTCCGTTGCAGCTGCGCCAAGCCGAAAACGGCTTCTATTTTGTCAGCGGCACGCCCACCGACTGCATCCATCTCGCGCTGCACGCCATGCCCGAATTTGTGCCCGATTTGGTCATTTCCGGCATCAACCACGGTGCCAATATGGGCGACGATACGCTGTATTCCGGCACGGTGGCCGCCGCTACCGAAGCCTATCTGCTGGGCTTTCCCGCTGTGGCCTTTTCCCTCAACGACATCGGCGGCCGCTATTGGGATACTGCCGAAAAAGCCGCATGGCGGCTGCTGGACTATCTGGTGAAGAACCCGCCGCAAAAACCGATTTTGTGGAACATCAATATTCCCGCCGTCGCCCCCGAAGACATTCAGGGCTTCAAAGTAACCCGTCTGGGGCGGCGGCACCACCAGCAGAGCATCGTGCCGATGCGCAACCCGCGCGGCGAAGAAGTTTACTGGCTGGGGCCGGTGGGTGAAATTTCCGACCGCGAATCGGGCACCGACTTTGCCGAATGCGAAGCCGGTTTTATTACGGTAACGCCGCTGCAAATCGACCTGACCGCCTATCCGCAGTTGGCCGAAACACGGGATTTTTGGCGCAATCTGGCCTGATTGCGCGCGCCAACCGTTAAGTTGCTTAAAATCGGGGCAAATACGGACGGCAAATATTGAGCCGTTTCGGGGGTTTGATTTATGATATGCCCCGATGCGTTTCAGACTGTAAACACTATATTAGGGAAAGTAAACCATATGAAGAAAACCGCTCTGCGTGCCGCTGCGGCCGCAACCGTTATGATGTTGGGTGCCTGTTCCTGGTTCCAGCAGCCTGCTGCTCCGGTGGTGGCGGGAACTGCTTCCGGCAGCGGCACGGCCGCGACAGGCGGCACGGCCGCGACAGGCGGCGGTGCCGCAGACAACCCTTACGGCGCAGCACCGTATGACCCCAATGCGGCAGGTGCGGGCGTGGGCGGCAACACGGTTTATACTCCGCCGCCCGCTGCGGCTTCAAGCGGCGGTTATGTACCTTCTTACGCGCCGGTGGACATCAATGCCGCCACGCATACCGTTGTGCGCGGCGATACGGTGTACAATATTTCCAAACGCTACAACATCACACAGGACAATCTGCGCGCTTGGAATAATCTGGCCGACAACAATATCGGTGTCGGGCAGGTTTTGCGCGTGAAACCGGCCGGTTATACCGCACCGTCCGTGCCGCAGCCTGTACCGGCTCCCGTTCCGGCTGCTTCGACGCCGATCGGCAGCGGTGCGGTACGGACCGTGGCGGGCATTACTTGGACACGGCCGACGGCGGGCAGCATCATATCCAATTTCAGTACCGCCACCAAAGGCGTGGACATCGCCGGTAATGCCGGTCAGACCGTGGTGGCGGCGGCCGACGGCAAAGTTGTTTATGCCGGCTCGGGTCTGCGCGGTTACGGCAATTTGGTTATCGTCCAGCACAACAGCACTTACCTGACTGCCTACGGCCACAATCAGAGCCTGCTGGTGAAGGAAGGCCAGAATGTGAAACGCGGCCAGGCGATCGCGCGCATGGGCAGCAGCGATACCGACCGCAACAAGTTGCGTTTTGAAGTCCGCCAGGACGGCAAACCGGTGAATCCGGCCAGCTACATTCCGCTTTAAAGCACAGTAAACGGTGCGGCCGCACCTGATTGAGGCCGTCTGAAAACGCAAGTCCGCGCTTTCAGACGGCCTACTTTATTATTCTTCGGTTTAATGTTATGTTTAAGCGGCATTTCTATAAATGCGCGATGAGAAAAACAGATATTGAATATGGAGAACCACAAAATGGCTTACACCTATATCCGTGCCGCCGACCTGCAAATCGACCATCACCTTTACCGTTTCATCACCGAACGCGTGCTGGCGGACCACCCTGCCGTGCAGGCAGAAGGATTCTGGCAGGACTTTTCCGATCTGGTGCATACTTTTTCGCCGCAAAACCGCGATTTGCTCGCCAAACGCGACCGCATTCAAATGCAGATCGATCAGTGGCACCGCAACAACCCGGGTCCGGTCGAAGATTTGGCCGCCTACAAAACCTTTTTGAACGAACAGGAATATCTGGCGGATACGCCGCTGCCGTTTCAGGTGTCCACGGACAATGTGGATAGGGAACTGGCCGAACAGGCCGGGCCGCAACTGGTCGTGCCGATCAACAACGCCCGTTATGCGCTCAATGCAGCCAATGCGCGCTGGGGCAGTCTGTATGACGCACTCTACGGTACCGATGCCATAGACCGCAGCGGTGATTTGGCTCCCGTCGGCCGCTACAACCCCAAACGGGGCGATGCCGTGATTGCGTTTGCCCGCGAATTTCTCGACAGCAGCATTCCTTTGGTCAAAGGCAGCCATAAAGACGTACAGGCGTACTATGTGGCAGCCGGGCAGCTCAAAGCCCGCCTGGCAGACGGCAGCGAAAGCGGCCTGTTTGCCCCCGAATGTTTTGCCGGTTACAACGGCAGTGCCGATGCACCGTCATCGCTGCTCTTCCTGCACAACGGCCTGCATTTCGATATTCTGATCGACAAAAACAGCCCCATCGGCAGTCAGGATCCGGCAGGGGTCAAAGACATCATTCTCGAGGCCGCGCTGTCCACCATTATGGACTGCGAAGACTCGGTCGCGGCAGTAGACGGAGCAGATAAAGCCGTGGTGTACGGCAACTGGCTGGGACTGATGGAAGGCACGCTGGCAGAAGTAGTGGAAAAAGACGGCAGAACCTTTACCCGCCGCATGAATCCCGACCGCGAATATCAAAAGCCCGACGGCAGCGGCACATTCAAGCTGCCCGGCCGTTCGCTGTTGTTTATCCGCAATGTCGGCCACCTGATGACCACGCCGGCCGTGCTGGATAAAGACGGCAACGAAATTCCCGAAGGTATTCTGGACGGTGTGATGACCGCCCTGATTGCCCATTTCGATTTGAACCGCAGCGAAAACAAAAACAGCCGCGCCGGATCGGTTTATATTGTGAAACCGAAGATGCACGGGCCGGAAGAAGTGCGTTTTGCCGACAGGCTGTTTGCCGCGTTTGAAGATTTGGCCAAGCTGCCGCGGAATACGCTGAAAATGGGCATTATGGATGAAGAGCGGCGTACTTCGGTCAATCTGGCCGCCTGCATTTACGAAGCGCGAGAACGTGTGGTGTTCATCAACACGGGTTTTCTCGACCGTACCGGCGACGAAATCCACACGTCGATGCTGGCCGGTGCGGTGGTGCGCAAAGGCGAAATGAAATCGAGTGCATGGATTCAGGCATACGAACGGAACAATGTCCAAGTCGGCTTGGCCTGCGGGCTGCCGGGCAGGGCACAGATCGGCAAAGGTATGTGGGCGATGCCGGACATGATGGCCGAAATGCTCAAACAGAAAATCGCCCACCCGAAATCGGGTGCCACCACTGCCTGGGTGCCTTCGCCGACAGCCGCCACGCTGCACGCGCTGCATTACCACCAAATCAATGTCTTCGATGTGCAGAAAGATTTGGCGGCACAGGAGCCGCAGCACTATTTGGACGATCTGCTGCATATCCCGCTGGCAGAGTGTACCGCGTGGAGCGAGGCGGAAAAGCAGCAGGAGCTGGACAACAACTGTCAGGGTATTTTGGGTTATGTGGTGCGCTGGGTGGAGCAGGGCGTAGGCTGTTCCAAAGTACCCGACATCCACGATGTCGGCCTGATGGAAGACCGTGCCACGCTGCGCATTTCCAGCCAGCACATTGCCAACTGGCTGCTGCACGGTGTCGTTAGCGAAGCAGAAGTGCGTGCCGCACTGGCGCGGATGGCGGCGGTGGTGGACAAGCAGAATGCCGGCGATCCCGCGTACACGCCGATGAGCGGCCGGCTCGATACTTCGCCTGCTTTCCTGGCTGCCTGTGATTTGATTTTCCAAGGTACGGCGCAACCCAGCGGCTATACCGAACCACTGCTGCACCACTGGCGGCGGGTGGCGAAAGAAGCGGCCGGTGCGTGAATGAAGTGATGGTCTGAAAAGGACGGTTCTGCCGTCCTTTTTTTGCGCCCGCCCGTTTCGGCAAGGCTGCATCCTGCTGTTTTCAGACGGCCTTCCGGCCAGACGGGCGCGGAAGTCTGACCAAACCGGCGAAACCGGAAGCAGAGTGGTGATGCAGGCAAAAAGACGATGGGTATTTTGATGCGGTCAGGCCGTCTGAATATCTTGCCGGTCCGTTTGATATTCGCAGAAGCCCGCTTGGGGCAGGTTTGGATTTTGCGGAATCCCCGTTGTGTCTGTTCTGGCTTTCAGACGGCCTTCCGGATACGGTCAGGCGGAGGGTTTGCCGTCAGCCGTCAGGCCGAGTTTGGCCAGCAGGGCGTTGCTGCCGTCGCGGCAGAGACGGTAGGTTTCGTCGAAGTCGCCGGTGTACCACGGGTCGGGAACATGGCTCATGCCGCTTTCGGGTATCAGGTCGGTGAGCTTGAAAATTTTGTTGCGGTGGCGGCCGAAACGCTTTTCCAGTTCGGCCAGATTGTTGTCGTCCATCGCAATCAGAAAATCAAATGCTTCAAAATCGGCTGCCTGAACGCGGCGGCTGGTGAAGCCTGCCGGTGTGATGCCGTGCTGTTTGAGCATCTGCGCGGTACCGCGGTGCATATCTTCGCCGTCGTGCCAGCCGGAAGTGCCGGCGCTGTCGCTGACGATACGGTGTGCCACACCCGCTCGGGCGGCCTGATGGCGCAGGACAAATTCGGCCATCGGCGAACGGCAGATGTTGCTGAGACAGACAAAAAGAATGCGGTAGGTTTTCATGATGCGGCTTTCGCGCTTGGGTGGGTTATGGGGTGGAGGCAAACAGGGGGTTGTGGCCGTTCCGTTTCAAGGCTTGGGCATAGTTGGGCAATTCTTCGGTTTCGTGCAGCGGATCGTGCAGCAGACGGATGGTTTCGACTTGGCATTCGGCCATCAGGTCGAGAAAATTCTGCTGAATGGTTTCGATGTGTTCGCCCGGGGTGAGCGGCCAGACGAATACTTGCGGTTGCAGTTCAAATTGGCTGTCGGTGGCGTTGAAGCCGAACAGCAGGCGGCCGCCTTCCTGTGCCGCCATGACTACGCCTGCGCGCGGACTTTGCAGACGGATGGCGCGCAGGGCGTTGGCGGCGAAAACGTCCAGTGCCATGCGGGTGCGCAGATGTTGGGCTTCGGTGATGGCATGAATCGGGGTGGCGGGAGCGAGCGGGTTGGCAAACAGAGTAACGCCGGCCGCCGCCAAGTGCTGCTGCCACACCTGCATCAGCGGCAGGGCGGCTTCCTGTAAATTTTTGCCCAAGGCCGTCTGTAAGGCACGGCTGCCGTACCCCAGCGCAAAAGCGGTGCTGACCGATTGGCCTTCGGCCAGCGGCAGCGTATCGTGCTGCGGCAGTGCGGCGGCAAACCCGGCAGCGGCTTCGGCATGCTGTTTGGCGGCAAACCAGCGTCCGGCGTTGATGCCGGCCAAATCGGCGGCCGTGAACAGGGCGGGCAGCCACGTGGCGTGTGCCAGTGCGCGGGTATGCGGATAGTTGGCCAGACAGGCGGCCGCTTCCACGGCCGGTGCGGAGGCTGACAGCGCAGCGGGACGGTTGGTGCCCGCCACCAGCACCACGGGCAGGGCGAACCATTGGACTTCGTCGTCGGTTTTGGCTTGCAGTACGTCGTCGAGTGCCTGCATCAATGCCTGATAGGCAGCGGGGGAGGGCGCCATGCTCAGTGCCACCGACAAACCCAGATAATGATTTTGTGCCAGCATGGTATGGATTTGCGTGCGCAGCGATTCGGCTGCCAGCCGGGCTTGTGCGCCGCTCTGTCCTCGGGCGAGCGCGGCCGCGTGCAGCAGCAGCTCGTTTTTGACCGGATCGGCGGGGTAGGGGCGGGTATCGGGCAGAAAGGCGGTGGCGGTCATGATGATTCCTGATGGGCAGTCCAGTTTGGTCGAGCGCGTGATTATAGTCGAACAGGCCGTCTGAAAACAGGGTCGGTTTTCCGGTACGGCGGCATGGCGCGGCCGCCTGTCGGGTGGAACGGGTTGTGTGCGTACGGTAAAAATATTCAGACGGCCTGTACGCGGGGACAGGC